>NZ_JAFCLR010000015.1:0-187987 GCF_018131065.1 Bradyrhizobium sp. AUGA SZCCT0431
CCAGCCAGCATGTTGAATCAGAGACGCTCTGATTTGGGAATCCCTAATCGAATCAACCTAACCTCATCCCGCTCTAGCTTCAGCGAGTGACGCTGCAGCGGCGATCCGGGATGACGTCGGCTTCTTTCAGACGATTCGGGCGGCTATCGCCAAGGCGACAGCAACAGGTTCGATTTCTCAGGCAGACAGGGCTTTCGCCGTCCAGCAGTTGATCGACCGGGCCGTCGCCTCCTCAGAGATCATCGATGTTTTGCGGGCCGCAGGTATCGAATCGCCTGATATCTCAATTCTATCCGACGATTTTTTGGCAGAGCTTCGGGGCTTTGACCGAAAGAACCTCGCGCTGGAGGCGCTTCGGAAGCTCCTGAATGGTGAGATCAAGAGCAGATCAAAAACCAACGTGGTTGAGAGCCGCGCATTCCCCAAACGACTTGAAGATGCCATGGCGCGCTACCACTCCAATGCCGGAGATGATTGAGGAACTTATTTCGCTTGCCAAAGATCTACAAGCGGCCCGGAAGCGCGGCGAGGAGCAAGGATTAAGTGAGGAAGAACTCGCCTTCTACGACGCCCTCGCCCAGAATGAGAGCGCCATTCAAGCTACCCTGCCACGAAGGGTTACACCTCAGGTTCAGTCGAAAAGAACGCTAAGTGATTGATTTTACTGGTAGCGAGAGAGGGACTCGAACCCCCGACCCCAGGATTATGATTCCCGTGCTCTAACCAGCTGAGCTACCTCGCCACGGTTCACCGTCACGGCTCAATATACCGCAGTCGCGAACGCGCGGCATATAAGGAGTCGGTCGGGGGCCTGTCAAGCAAACCCGCTCCGTTCGAAAAGTGCCTGCAAACGGCGCTATTTGGGCCGGATCGAAGGATCGCCGCCGGGGCTGCCGGGCGGCGGAATCACCGGCGTTTTGCCGCCGTCAGGCGCCGGCGCGTGGATTTCGGGATCAATGCCGGCGGGCGGGCACAGCACGCCATCGGAGCGCGCCAGCCTCTCGCCGAGCGGTTCGGCCCGCTGGCCGGTGGTGGTGCCTTCCGGTGCTGCCGCGCCGGAATGCGGCGCTGGATGCATCGGCGCGCAATTGGCGGTCCGCGCAGCCGATGGCGGCGCGGTCGGAGCCGGGGGAGTGGCCGGACCAGGCGGGGCCTGCGCCGCCGCGACGCCCGAGGCCGCCATCAGAACACACGACAGAAAGAGCGAGCGTTTTATTGCCATGGAGGGAAAACGGTCCGCAGCCGCGGAGGTTCCCGGCTGATTTCAAGACTTGCAATTTCAAGACTTGCAATTTCAGGACTTGCGGAAGCGGATCAGCGAAAAATGCCCCATCGGCGGCATCGGCCGCCGTTCTGTCAGGCTGACGCCGCCATGTTTGGCAGCCCAATTGGTCAATCGTTCCCAGGGGAATTCCGGCCGCCAGCCGAGCCGCCGCGCCAGCGGTGCGAAGGCGAGTTCAAAGATGCGCCGCGGGCCGCTTTCGGCGCCGATGTGATTGACCAGGATGAGTTCGCCGCCGGGCTTCAGCACGCGGATGAAATCATCCAGCGTGCGTTCGGGATCCGGCACCGCGGTGATGACATATTGCGCCACCACCGCATCGAAGAACGAATCCTTGAACGCCAGATTCTTGGCATCCATCACCGCGAGCGTTTCGACATTGGAGAGGCCGAGCGCGCGAACCCGCTGTTGCGCCCGGCGCAGCATCGGTTCGGAAATATCGACGCCGCACAATTTGGTGCTGCGCGAATAATCCGACAGCGACAATCCGGTGCCAACGCCGACGTCGAGAATGCGCCCGCCGATCTTGTCGGCTTCCGCGATCGTCGATTGACGGCCGTGCTCGAACACCTTGCCGAACACGAGATCGTAGACCGGCGCCCAGCGCCCATAAGCCTTTTCGACCCCCTCGCGGTCGATGTCCGCAGTCATTCCCTTAAGCCCCCGCCCTTATGCCCCGCATTTTTCTAGCCGCGCATCACCTCGGCAAGCGGTGGTGAAGTTGCCGCCTGTACCCCTGCCCTCGCCGCGGCGTTCCGCGCGGTCGCACTTTTAATGAATCCGCCGCCGAGCACGCGCGCCTGCCCCGAGGGCGCGTCGTAAAACACGCAGGCCTGGCCCGGCGAAACGCCCTCTTCGCCGGCGACGAGTTCGACTTCATAGCCGCCATCGACCGCGCGCAGCCAGGCCGGCTGTGGTGGGCGCGTCGAGCGCACGCGCACGAACATCTCGATGCCTGCGCCGATCACGCGCTCCAGCGCGCCGTCGCCGATCCAGTTGACGTCGCGCAGCTGGATACGATCCATCCGCAGCGCCTCGCGCGGTCCCACCACGACGCGGCGGCTGGCGGCATCGAGCTTGACGACATAGAGCGGCGCGCCTGACGCGATGCCCAATCCCTTGCGCTGGCCGACGGTGAAATGAACGATGCCCTGATGATGGCCGATGACGTGGCCGTCGAGATCGACGATGTCGCCGGGCTCGATCGCGCCGGGCTTGAGGCGGCCGATGATGTCGGTGTAGCGCCCGGTCGGGACGAAGCAGATGTCCTGGCTGTCCTGCTTGTCGGCGACCTCGAGACCAAAGCGCCGCGCCAGTTCGCGCGCCTGCGGCTTGGTCATGTCGCCGAGCGGAAAGCGCAGATAGTCGAGCTGCTCGCGCGTGGTCGCGAACAGGAAATAGCTCTGGTCGCGATCGGCGTCGGCCGCACACACCAGCGCCCGCGATCCGTCAGCGAGACGTCGCGAGGCGACATAATGTCCGGTCGCGAGCGCGCTGGCGCCAAGCTCGCGCGCGGTGGCCAGCAGGTCGCGAAACTTGACCGAGCGGTTGCACTCGATGCACGGCACCGGCGTTTCGCCGAGCGCGTAGCTGTCGGCGAAATTGTCGATCACCGACTCGCGAAAACGGCTTTCATAATCGAGCACGTAATGCGGAATGCCGATCCGCTCGGCGACATTGCGGGCATCGTGGATGTCACGGCCGGCGCAGCAGGCGCCCTTGCGATGGGTGGCCGCGCCATGGTCGTAGAGCTGCAGCGTGATGCCGACCACGTCGTAGCCCTCGGACTTCAGCAAGGCAGCCGTCACCGAGGAATCGACGCCGCCAGACATGGCGACCACGATCCGTGTGTCCTGGGGGCGGCCTTCGAGGTCCAGACTGTTCGGCATGACAGGTCAATCGGCTTCAATCGCGAGGCAGCGCCGCGCGGCAAGAGTTCAAAAAAGCCTTTTACATATAAGGCCTTAAGGCCCAGTCCGGCCCTTTTTTGCCGGACCAGAAGCCCGCTCTTTAATATAGGCCGTATTCCCGGGAGGCAATCAGTCGGACCGGCTTTGGCCGGGCAATAGACGGCAAATCTTGCCGCCGGGCAGAAAAGGGGGCCGGCCGAGGCCCTCGGCGGCCGACCCGACGTCAAATTAAGCCATTGAAATAAAAAGATATTTTACGAAAATCCAGCATGGCCCGGTCCTTGCTCAGAGGTAGCCAAGGTTTCAGCGCGAGGGTCGCCCGTGGTTGGTGTCACGTCAGAACTATTGGCAAACGTGTCTTTTCAAGGCGCTACGGCGAGGTCGGGGCGGCCGGATTCCGACCTGACGGCCGGAAACGACAGCTTTGCCGCGCTGGTCGACAGCAACAAGGCGGCGGCCAACAGCGACCACCGTTCCCAAGACACCGCGCCGCGACGCGCCGACGATTCGCAAAGCCCGGCGGACCACCGGGCGCGGGACAACACCGCGGCATCGGACAAGGCGGCCTCGGACAAAGCGGCATCCGACAAGGCCGCGCGCAACGACGCGCGCCAGGATTCCAGCGGCCGCGATGTCGGCAGCAATGCCCGCGACAATGCCGAAGCGGACACCACGACCGACGCAACCCGCCGCTCCAAGCCGAAATCGGATTCCTCGATGTCCGACATTTCGAAACCGGAGGAGACCAAGGCGGAAGGCAAGCCCGCTTCCGGCGAAGGCGCTGCGGCCACCGATCAGACCGAAGCGAAGCAGGATACGGCAGCACTGGTAACGGCCAGCGCCGTGGCGTCAGTCATTCCCGTCGCCGCGGCGACGGCGGAAGCCTCGATCGCAAAAGCTCCGACCGATACCGCGACGGCGCCGCTTGCCGTCGCCGCAGCCGCCATTGCCGCCACCGCCTCGCTCACCGGGGCAGCCGCTCCGGCGGCCGATGCCAGCGCAAATCCGGCGGCGACCGCCAACGCCGCCAAGACAGAGGGCGCGAAGATCGATGCCCAGACCGAGGTCAGCTTAGCCGTCACCGCGCAGGCCGCGCCCGCCGACACCACGCTCACGTCAGGCATCGCATTGGCTGCATCCGCAGCTGCAACGGCTGCCGGCGTGTCGAAAACCGCAACGCAAGCCAGAACGCCGGTCGTGGCGAAAGAAGGCACTGCGACCTCAGGCGAACCAGACAAGGCAGCCGGCACGATCGCCGCCCCCGCGGCTCCGGCGCCCGGCACCATCGTTCCATCAGTCACGCCGCAGGCGGAGGTCGCAGGCCAACCGAAAGCCGAGAACGGCGTCATCGACCCTGCCAAGGCTGATGTCGCAGGCAACGGCGCCCCGGCACCATCGGCCCATGCGGCCACGCATGCGCATCCGGTCACAGCCGACGTCAGCCAGACGCTGCTTAGCGCATCGAACAACGGCTTGCAGGCCGCAGGCGCGATCCAGACGCAGCAGCCGGCATCTTCCACCACGCCGGCCCCGGTACCCCAGCTCAACGTCGCCGTCGCGACATCAGCAGCGGTGCCGCTCAGCGGGCTTGCGATGGAAATCGCAGCGTCGGCCAAGAGCGGCAAGAGCCGTTTCGAAATCCGGCTCGATCCGGCCGAGCTTGGCCGCATCGACGTCCGCATCGATGTCGATCGCAACGGCCAGGTCACCTCGCATCTGACGGTGGAGCGGCCGGAGACGCTGTCGATGCTGCGCCAGGACGCCAACCAGCTGCAGCGCGCGCTCGACAACGCCGGACTTTCGACCGGCAATAGCGGGCTGCAATTCAGCCTGCGCGATCAATCCTCGCAGGGCCAGAGCGACGGCAACCAGTCCAATCCCAACGCCCATCGCCTGGTCGTCAGCGAAGAAGACAGCATTCCGGCAGCGGTTGCCGGCCGCAACTATGGCCGCATGCTCGGAGCGAGCGGCGGCGTGGACATCAGGGTTTAACGGAGAGCGTTATGGCAGTCGATGCAACCATGCCGACGACGATCGTCTCGGCGCCCGCAACGGGCAGTTCGAGCTCCAGCAGCTCCACGAGCTCGACCGCGACGACGGGGATCGCGGATAATTTCCAGACCTTTCTGACGCTGCTGACGACGCAGCTGCAGAACCAGAACCCGCTGGATCCGCTCGACACCAACCAGTTCACCCAGCAGCTGGTGCAGTTCGCCGGCGTCGAGCAGCAGCTCAAGTCCAACGAGCAGTTGAAGTCGCTGCTCGAAATCGAAAAGAGCGCCCAGGCGACCCAGGCGCTGGTCTATGTCGGCAACACAGTTGCGGTCGACGGCAGCAAGGCGGCGTTCGACAAGTCGGCGACCTGGAATTTTCAGAGCGACAAAGACACCTCGGCAACCATCACGATCACCAACTCGGCGGGACAGACTGCGTACAGCGGCAACTACTCGCTGAAACAGGGCGGTAGCAGTTTCGTTTGGGACGGCAAAGGCAATGACGGCGTGCAGTGGCCGGCCGGCACCTACACGCTGACCGCCACCGGCAAGGACAGCTCCGGCAACAACGTGGCGATCTCCACCGAAGTCCAGGGCATCGTGGATTCGGTCGATCTCAGCGCCTCCCCGCCGCTGCTTTCGATCGGCGGGCAAAGCTACACGACCGACAAGATCAAGCGCGTGGTGCGCCCGTCGACCACGAGCTAGCGCTGCGGGCTAATGGCTCGCTCTCTCGTCCTCGTCGTCCCGGCCTTGAGCTCAGATGCGCAATTGCGCATCGGGGGACCCATACTCCGTGACGGTTGTTGTTGAAGAGGGTCGCTAACGCCAGCACTCTCACCGATAGGCCGCGGCGTATGGGTCCCGGCCTTCGCCGGGACGACGAAAAAATCTTCGATTCAATTGTCAAACAGCGAGAGGATGTGCGGCCGCATTCTCGCGACGCATTGCGCCCGAGCTTTGCCAGAAATTCCTAGCCCTCGAATGAGAGGGCGCAGGGAAGACCGGGTGCGCGCTGCACCCGCGGTCTCGCGTGCGGTTTGCACAAAACAAAGTGCACACGAGCATACAGGGCAGCGGAGAACACCCGGCCTTCCCTGCGCAATGGCTTTACGGCTTATAACGCGATCTCCCCGGTGAACGGGCTTTCTTGCCACCGTCGCCCGCCAGAAGCTTTTGGCTCCTCGCGAACTTGACACCAGCAACGGGGTGTCAGGACCACGCGCCTTCGCCGTACGCCTCTGTCGCGTTACGTCTTCGCAACATCGGCGTCCATCGCATCCCGTCCAACGTCCGTGACGACGGCCGACGCCCTCTGAGTAGGACGGGATGGCCAAAGATATGCACCTGATTTTATTTCCGTAAAAGCGAAATATTTTTTATTTCGAGGCTTGACACGATTTCCGTAAATCAGAATTGATTTGCCCGTCGGGTTGATTTGTCGCACTCCGACATCATTGCGAGGAGCGTAGGCGACGAAGCAATCCATAATCGCTATGCCGTGCCATGGATTGCTTCGCTTCGCTCGCAATGACAGAACCTGACCGGGTTGACCCGTCGGACGGGGAGGAGCGTTGGATCGTTCAGCGATAGGATTTGCCCCATGACCATTCCGTTCAAAACCATTCGCGCGCGCGCAGAGAAGCGCAAGGGCGGGCCGAAGGCGCTGCAGAAGCTGCTGCCGTCGAAGCCGGATCCGAAGGCGCTCGCCAAAATGAGCGACGACCGGATTCTCGCCGAGATGACCAAGCGGGTGTTTTCGGCCGGCTTTGCCTGGAGCGTGATCGAGAACAAATGGCCGGGATTCGAGAAGGCGTTTCTCGGCTTCAAGCCCGGGCCGCTGACGCTGCAGGCGGATGAGTTCTGGGACGCGTTGATGAAGGACACGCGCATCGTGCGCAACGGCGCCAAGATCATGTCGGTGCGATCAAATGCGACCTTCGTGCGCGAGATCGCCAAAGAACATGGCAGCTTCGGCAAGTTTCTCTCGAACTGGCCCTCCTCCGACCAGATCGGACTACTCGACTTGCTGGCCAAGCGCGGCAGCCGGCTCGGCGGCAACACCGGCCAGATGATGCTGCGCTTTCTCGGCTTCGACGGCTTCGTCACGTCAAAGGACATGGTGGCGTGCCTGCGCGACGCCGGCCTCGATATCGCGGAGACGGTGGCCTCGAAGCGCGACCTTGCCAAGGTGCAGGCGCAGTTCAACGCCTGGGCCGAGGAAACCGGGCTGCCTTACGTGCAGCTTTCACGCATCTGTGCGATGTCGGCGGGGGAGAATTACAGTAACGAGACGCTGGCGCGGTTTTTGGGTGGCGAGGAATGAGGGCCTGGTGTCGGGGCTCCCTCGATTGAGAAACCGGTGCAGAGAGGAACCCACCCGTGCGCATTCGAGCTATAATTGTCGTGGCCGTCGCGGCACTTTTGACCGCAGCGCCCGTTCGGGCGCAGACCTATGATCCGGCCTACCCGATCTGCATCCAGACCTACAGCCACCACGGCAGCGCCATCGTATGCCGCTTTACCTCGCTGGCGCAGTGCGCCGCGACGGCATCGGGCCGCGCCGCCCAGTGCATCACCAATCCTTATTATGGTGCTGCAAGAGCGACTGCGGGACCGGACGTCCGACGGCAGCGCGGGGCATACTAGTACGGCCTGAAATTGATCGCCGCCATCAGCCCGCCGCGCGCCGCGGCATCTGCTCCGGCGCCGCCTCGGAAGGTTGCGGGATCTGCATCAGGATGGTTTGTCCGGTGGAGGCGATTTCGATTCCGGCGTCCTGGAATTTCTGCTTCATGCGCCGGTTGAACTCGCGCTGCACCGGCCAGCGCCCGCTGTCGGTGCAGCGGATCTGGCCGACGATCGAGACCATCGAACCGTCGACCTTGTCGATGCCCCACAATTCGAGATCGCCGCGGATCGCGTGGCGGTATTCGTCCTCGCGCCGCATTTGGGCGACGATGTCTTTCAGGATCTGACCGGCGCGGTCGGTGTCTTCCTTGTAAGATACGTTGACACTGACGGACGCATTGCCGGCGCCGCGGCTCGAATTGGTGAGCGTCGTCACCGCGCTGAAGGGAACGATGTGCACCGAACCGTCGCCGGCCCGCAGGCGGATGGTGCGGATCGAAACATTCTCGACCGTCCCTGATAGCCCGGACACCGTGACGTTGTCGCCGACCTGGACGGTGTTTTCCAACAACAGAAACAGCCCGGTGATGAGGTCCTGCACCAGCTTCTGCGAACCGAAGCCGATGGCGATGCCGACGATGCCGGCGCCGGCCAGCAGCGGGGCGACATTGACGCCGATTTCGCTGAGCGTGGTCAGACCGACCACGGTCACGATGAGGCACAGCAGCGCGGTCCGCAGCATCGGCTGGAAGGTGCGCAGCCGCGCCGCGCGCGCGTAATGCCCCTCGCGCGACAGCGCAGTGACCTGGCGATCCATCAGCGCGTTGGCGACCTCCCAGATCGCAGCGGCCGCGAGCGCGGCGATGCCGATCGTCACCACCGCCGACAGCAGCCGGCTGCCGATCTGCCCGCCGTAGAACCAGACGATGGCGTCGATGCCCCAGACCTCGAGCAATGCGACGAAGCCCATAAAGGCGATGACCGAAGCGACGATCTTGCGCAGCAGCGGCAGATAGCGATTGGCGCGGGTCTCCAGACCCGGAAAGCGCTGCAGAATTTCGGGGCGGATGCGGAAGCCGCGATCGATCAGGCTCAGCACCACGATGATCGCGAGCCTTGCAACCAGGATGACGGCGATGCCGCCGACGAAATACTGCAACAACAGCGAATAGCCGTTGCGGATGTGCAGCGCCCACACCGTCCAGAGCGCGAGGTCGAGCGCGATTGCGGGATAGTGCCACACAGCGGCAATGCGGTTGCGCATCAGGGCGGCCGCGCCGGTGCGTCCGTCAGGCGCGCGAATGGCGTCGGCGATCTGGCGGCGGCATTGCAGGATGATGACGACGATAAAGAGATGCACGACCAGCATCACGAGGCGCAGCAGTGCGGCATAGCCGCCGCGGCTCAGCCCGAGCAGCAGCGCCACGTTTGCAAAGGCGATGCCGGATACGCCGACCGCGACGATGCGCCGGACCCAGATCTCGATATAGGCAGCGGTCTCGGCGCGGACCCGAAACAGGCCGTACGGCCCGGCCAGCGCCCGCGCGGCGCAGATCAGCGCGCGCGACAGCGCATAACCATTGACGACCGCCTGGATGGCAAGCCGCACCGTCGGGCGATCGCCGATCTCGGTGCTCAGCAGCATGGTGGAAACGCCGACGAAGATCAGCACCGGCAGCAGTTCGAGCGCGAGCCGCCCCAGCACGAACGGCAACCTGATCAGCGATTGCCAGGCCCGCGCCAGGCTGAGACGCCGCCGGTGCAACGCCGGCTCCACGGTGACGTCAGCGGCGGAGGATGGCGGATCGACCATTGCCAGCGTCTGCGCCGGCGCGCGCGCGGTTTGCGGCAGGCGCGCTTCCAATAGCGCCACCGGCCGCTTGATCAGGCGGAACACCAGCCATTCGGCGGCGAAGGCGCAGCCGAACACCAGCGCCAGTTTCCACGCGATGTCGAATATCTGGCCGTAAGCCGCGGGATCGTTGACGGTTCGCAGGAACCAATAATAGAACGCCGGAAAATGCGTTATCGAGCGCACCAGATGGGTAACTTCGCGCGAGACCTCGCCGACCTGTTCGGAGACGGTCAGCAGCAGCTGCGCGCCAAGACTATCCGCGGTGAGCGGGATGGCCGGCTTCGCCTCGGACGCGGGCTCGGCGGCCTGCGGCGATGAAGACGCACCCGCGATCGCCCGCAGAGTATCGATCATCTGCGCGCGCTTCTTGTCGTCCTGCAATGTCTCCAGCGCCCGCTTCGCCTGATCAGGTGTCAGCGCGTTGGCGTTGTTGGTTGCCGGGGCGGTGGCGGCCGGCGCGGTGTTGGATTGGGCAAGCGCCGCGGGGCAGGCAAACAGCGCGCACACGAGCAGCAACGAGGGCAGGAATTTGTGCGACATCGAGGCCCCTTTTAAATGCGCACGACGGCAAAACCGGAACCGGTTTGCCGCCGCGCCAGCGTCATGTCGGAGAGCCCCTTTTCGCCGCCATCATGTGTCGGAAGTTTGCCATGGAGACGACTTTCTCTTGGCATTTGCTGTGGGCATTTCTTGCATGCCGCGTCACACAAATGTCGCAGCAATTAATCGCGCGTTATCGTCTGTCTGCGGATGGTGAAGAAAAAATACAGCAGGACCGGCAAGGACAGTGAGCTCCACGACAGGCCGTCCCACCACCCGTCACCGACGAGGGCGGCGATGAGGCCCACGGTGGAGAGGATGCCGATCAGTATAGGCAGCGCAAAGATTTGCCGCAGGTTGCGATGATTTCTCACGGGATCACCGCGACAGCACGGGCGTATCGATGGCGGAGCCCTGGGCGATGACGCGATCGACGCTGACGCCGGTCTTGCGCCGGCGCAGCCAGAGATAGACCCCTGTCCCCAAAACCATGATCGTCAGCACGTCGAGCAGCGCCCAGAGAATCTTCAAGGGCATGCCACCATAATCACCGAAATGCAGCGGCTGCGAGATGAACAGCGTGGTGACGTACCAGGGCATATCGCGGCTGTCGGTCAGCTTGCCGGTTTCCGCATCGATCAAGGCCGGCTTGAGCAGGCGCGAGGTCACCGGCGTGTCGCCCTTCAGGAAGACGGCATAGTGGCTCTTGCTGCTGAGGATCGTTCCGGGGAAAGACACAAAGCTCGGCGTCATGCCCGGCACCGCTTCCGTCGCGACGGTCACGGCCGATTGCAGCGAGGTCAATTTGGCGGGCGGCGCGCGATCGCGATATTGCGACGTCATCTCGGCGAGCTGGCCGTATTGCCACATCTTCAGGACGAGATCCGCCCAGGTGTTGATCACGCCGGTGAAGCCGACCACGAGTGTCCACATCACAAGCAAAATGCCCGCGAGATTGTGGATGTCGAGCCAGCGCACGATGCGCGGGCGCTGGCTGCGGTAGGTGCCGAAGTCCAATTTCCGCATCGACGGCGCGTAGACCACGATGCCCGATATAATCGCGACACAGAACAGAATCCCCATCAGGCCAAGGAAAAGCTTCCCCGGCAAACCTGCAAACATGTCGGTGTGCAGCTTCAGCATGATGTAGGTGAAACGGCCGGTGACGTCGGGCGAATCGAGATAGGCGCCGGTATGCGAATCCATCCGGACGAAGCGGTTGTTCACGGGGTCGGACGTGAGGGACTCGCCGACGCTGACGAACATCGCGTTGGGATCGTCGCGGTCCCAGATCAGGAAATGCGGCACCGGCATGTTCTTCGGTGCATTCGCCATCGCGTTGGCGAGCAGCTTGTCCAGATCGGCGAACGGTGTGCCGGGCGCGACCTCGGCCGGCTTCACCTCGCTGTGCAGGAGCTCGTCGATCTCATGATGAAAGATCAGCGGCAGGCCGGTGATGCACAGCAGCAGCATGAAAAGCGTGCAGATGAGGCTCGTCCATTTATGGACGGCGCCCCATCTGCGAAGAGATCTGGTCGCTGGCGTCAATTGACTCTTCCTCCGTCCCGATAGGGTGCCGGTGCCATTCACACCCCCGGCATCCCGACGTCCGAGCTCAATACTTCGTCACAAGCACCGGCGGCTTTGGGGTTTCCCCCCAGCGATAGGTCAGTGTCGCGAGGATGGTGCGGGGTTGGCCCAGCGCGCAGTAAGCAAGGCCGGTGAAGCAATTCGTCACGTGATATTTGTCGCCGATGTTGATGGCGTTGACCCTCAGATGAAGACCGCGCCAATCACGGTTCAGATAGCTGAAGTCGTACGTCAGCACCGCATCGAACAGCGTATAACCGGGGACCCTGATCAGGTTAGCGTCGTCGCCGAACAAGCTCCCCGTGTATCGGACGCCCCCTCCCAAACCAAGGCCGGCGACCGGTCCCCCGGTAAACTTGTAGAGGCCCCACAAGAATGCACTATCGCGATTCACGCTCGCAACATCCTTACCGATGATGGCAGGATTTACGTGATCCTCCACGATCGGCATGAGATGGGAACCGCCGGCAATGATGTCGAAATTGTCTGTCATGCTCGCGCGGAAGTCGGCTTCCACCCCCTTGACGCGGATTGCGCCAACCTGGAACGGAACAAATGTCGGCGTGTTCACCACGACATTCTTCTGGGTCATGTCAAAGATCGCAGCCGTGAACAGCATACTGGTGCCGGGCGGGGCGAATTTGATGCCCGCCTCGATTCCCTCCCCCGTCGTGGGCTTGAAGGGCTGTCCCGTTGCCGAAACAAGCGACAGTCCTGCGACCGGCTCGAACGACGTCGAATAGCTGATGTAGGGAGCCAGACCGATATCGAACACGTAGTTGAGACCAACCCTTCCGGTGAACGCGGAATCATCCTGCGGGACATTCGCGTTGGCCAGCCTGTTGGTTGTCTCGGCAGTCGCACGATCATGACGTCCAGTCAGGACCAGATTCCAGCGATCGAGCTTGATCTGGTCTTGAAGGTAGACGCCCATCTGGTCCTTGTTCGTCGACGTATTGATGAACGGGATCAGCCCGGCTTTGGTCGGCAGCGGCGTCGCATTATAGACCGGGTTGTAGGCATCGATCGGGAAGCCGGGGAAGGTCCCGCGGTAGTCCGTATCGACCGAGGTTTTCTGGTAGTCCAGGCCGGCCAATACCTTGTGACGCAGCCAGCCTGTGTTGAAATCCGCCTGCAGTTGGTTGTCGATCGCGAAGTTTTTCGTGCTGCCACCAACAAAATTCGCATCGCGCAACGTGATGCGTTGCGCCGGATCCACGGGACCACCCAAGCAGGCGGGATGACCGCCCGCGACAGGGCAAAGCGTCCCGGCATTGCGCATCGAAAACATATCAATATCGACCGATGCCACGCGCATGTTCTGGCGGAATTCGAGACCCTCGTTGAAGCGGTGCTTGAATTCGTAGCCGATCATGGCCTGGTCATACCCGATCCGGTCGAACGCCGGTTCGCCGGTGTAGGTGCCGACGGGAATTCGACCGTTGGGGTTGGCGAGGAGCGTACCGTACGCCGGCAGGTATTGATGGACCTGGCCGTTAAGGCGGTCGCGCTGCGCGCTGGCCAGCACTGTGAGGCTGGTGTCGGTGGTCGGCTGCCACGTGAAGCTCGGCGCTATGAAATAGCGTTGCTCCTTGTTCATGTCGACAAACGTGTCGCTTTCGCGCGCCAAGCCGACAAAGCGATAGAGAAATTCGCGATTCTTGTCGATGGGACCGGAGACATCGAAGGCCCCCTGAATCCGATTAAAGCTGCCTGTTTGTGCCTCTACCTCGCCGCGCTGCTCAGTGGTCGGGCGCTTGCTCACCATATTGAGAATACCGCCGGGAGAAGCCTGGCCGTAAATGCCCGATGCCGGTCCTTTGAGAATCTCGATCCGTTCGAGCCCGTACGGCTCTGTCCTCGGCTGAGCAAACTGAATTGTCGTATCGTAAGGCAGGCGTAGGCCGTCAAGATAACGCGGTGCGATAAAGCCACGGACCCTGACCTCGGTATCGAACACCGACGCCGCGCCGTACAATTGGCCCTGCGTACCCGACGTATACCGAATGGCCTCTGCGACGCTCTGCGCCCCTTGTTGCTCGATCTGCTGCCGAGGCACGACACTGATGGATTGCGGCGTTTCGAGAATCGGCGTGTCGGTCTTGGTTCCGGTTGCGCTCTGCCGCGCGACAATCCCGTTCACCGGGCCGTTGGCGCGTTCTCTCGCGGGACCGCCACCGGCGTTCTGTTCCACCACCTGCTGCCGCGCGGGGGCCGCGACCTGCCTGGTCGCGCGTTGCGACCTTGCGGCCCTTCTCGCCGGCTGGGTTGGACGCGCCGCTTGCGGCTTCGGTGCATCGACGGTGACGGGCGGCAAGGTTTGGCCGGATTGCGCGTGAACCTCCCCGACCTGCATGCTCAACCCGAATACGGTTACGCAGAACGCCTTCGACGCCACGCCCCACGCCGATGGCTGTACAGAATCACGCATCGCAGTCTCACCCCGTTCACTAATCCCCGTTCACGAGAGACCAGATTTGATTTTTGGATGCCTTTGCGTATGCGCAAAAAACCTTTGATCGTGCGTCGACACTCTCCAAGTTCAACTTGGGAATACTCCGCCGGTCACGCATCGGCGCAGCATGATGTCCCCAGCCGCCACGCAGGCGGCCAGGTTCCCCCTTTAGAATGCGGTGAGGTCAGGACAGTCCGTCGCGCTGGCAGCTGCTCGGCACGTAGCCAAAATGCCGGCGGAACGCCGTGGAAAAATTCGCCGGGTTGGCGTAGCCCACGGCATAGGCCGCCTCGGTGACCGACAATCCCTGATGCAGCAAGGCTTCGCGGGCCGATTTCAGCCGGCTGGTTCGAAGATATTCCGATGCGCTGACGCCATAGACCCGATGAAATTGCGCCGTGAACGAGCGGCGGCTGACGCCGGCGTGCCTTGCCAGTTCGGCAATCGTCCAGGGATGCCGCAGATCGGATTCGATCAGCTCCCTGACCGCCTGCAGGCGTAAACGCTTATGGTCGGATACGAGGCTGACGCCCTCGTTGCCGCGCAGCGCCAGCATGGCCCGGGCCAGCATCTCGGTCGCATGCGCCGACAGCAGCAGCTCGGCGGTCCGGCCTTCCGCCACCGGGGAAATCATCTCTATGGCAATCGCCTTGATCCGGGGCGACGCCTTCAGCGAAGCGACGAAGACGTTTTGGTCCCTGGTGTCGAACAGTCCGATGAATTCATCCATCAGTCCGAGCCGCTCCAGGGACGCGACGGGAAAGGCGACACCGGCCGCCTGCATGTGCGCGCCGCGCGGCGCATCGCCGTCCCACAGCGTCGGCTCCTTGAGCGCCATGACCACGAGGGAAGCATCCGAATAGCTGATCCGGGTGGCGCCCTTACGCGCCCGGCCGCTCCCTGCCCCCTTGAGTATCACGGAGACAAAAAGCCCTGCCTTGATGACACCTTCAGTACGAATCCGGGTGCCCAGCACGATATTGTTGCGTTGGAAAAGGCAGCCCGGCGTCTCCAGCCATTGCGTACGGCTGGCAAAATCTTCCACGATCGACCTGTCATTGTCATCGGGATCGACGATGCGGAACTGCTCGAAAATGTGGTCGTAGATATGCGGCATCAATGCGGTTCGGAAACGCTCATGCCGCCACTATGCAATCTGCGCAGATCGTCCTCAACGATGATCGCCGCTTCCAGTTTAGAAGGTTTTGAAAATAGAATCGTTTTAATCAGCTTGCGGTGGATGTGGGCGCAGCCTCGTGCACTCCGCACGCGGTAGCAAGCAGACCCTGGTCGGTTGGAATTCGACGATCATTCGCCCTCGGCGAAGCCGGCCCGGACGACTTCCTCGCGCTTTCGCCGCAGATGCGTGCGCAGGATATGGGCGAGCCCGCCGGCGTCGCGCCGCTGCAGCGCGTTCAGGATTCCTTCGTGCTCCTGGATGGCGAGCGCCCAATGCTCAGGCGACATCGGCGTGATGAACCGAGCCCGCCGTATCCTTGCGGCGATCGACTCATAGAAGCCGGCAAGCACCGCGTTATCGGCCGCGCGAACGATGGCCTCGTGGATCAACCGGTTGCAGCGATAGTACGACAGCAGATCCTGCGCGCGATAATGTTCGACCATGCTGGCCTGCAGCTCGGCAATTTCGCGCAGCTGCGCGTCGGAAATGCGCGGACATGCCAGCTCACCAGCCGCGGCTTCGAGCGCCTCGCAGACTTCGAACAGTTCCTTGACGTCCTTCTGGGTGAGCTTGGCGGCCCGCGAGCCGCGATTGGGCAACAGCACCACGAGCCCTTCGGCCGCGAGCACCTTGAGCGCCTCGCGCAGCGGCGTACGCGATATCGCGAACGACGCACACAGCTCGCGTTCTGGAATGCGCGCACCCGGCGGGATTTCGCCCTCCGTCAAGACGTGCCGGAGGCGGGAAACCACCTCGTCATGCATCATATCGAGGTTCTCCTCGGCGACTCATGGAACCATTTTGAATGCAAAAATGATCCATACCAAGCAAATTCGACCAAATTCCTGTTGCATTGGATATGTTTTGCATTCAAAAATGCCCTCCACAGCCAAACTGAGGTTCCATCCTGAGGGGTCTGTCAAGAAAATGAATGAAAACGTCACCCCCGACACAGACCTGCTGTACGAGGTCCGCGACGGCATCGGCCGGATCATTTTCAACCGGCCGCAGGCGAGAAACTCGCTGACCTTCGGCATGTATGAGCGGCTCGCCGCGATCTGCGAAGCCGCCGCCGGCGACCGCAGCCTCAAGGTGTTGATCCTGAGCGGCGCGGGCGACAAGGCGTTCGCGGCCGGCACCGACATCAACCAGTTTCGCGCGTTCAACACCCCGCAGGATGCCATCGACTACGAGGCCCGGATCGATCGCGTGCTGACCACGCTCGAACAATGCCGGGTGCCGACCATTGCGGCGATCAACGGCGCTTGCACCGGCGGCGGCGCCGCGATCGCCGCATGCTGCGACTTGCGCATCGGCACCAGGACCGCGAAATTCGGGTTTCCGATCGCGCGCACGCTCGGCAACTGCCTGTCGGCATCCAGCATCGGCCGGCTCTCGGGCCTGATCGGGGCGACGCGGCTCAAGGAGATCATCTTTACCGCGCGCCTGATCGAAGCCGAAGAGGCCGCCGGCATCGCCCTGCTGCATGAAGTCGTGGAAGATCTTTCCGCCCTCGAACGGCGGGCCGATGAACTGGGACGGCTTGTCGCTGGTCATGCGCCCCTGACGCTGCGTGCCACCAAGCAGGCGCTGCTTCGCGCGCAGCCCAAGCCGGCCGAAGACGAGGACCTGATCCTGATGTGTTACCAAAGCCGGGATTTCCGGGAAGGCATGGACGCCTTCCTGGGCAAGCGCCAGCCGCAATGGACTGGCGACTGATCGCAACAAGAACAACAACATTGCGGGAGAAACAATGGGTCCCCTGAGTGGATTGAAGGTTGTCGATCTGACGCACGTCATGGCAGGCCCGACCTGCACGCTGATGCTCGCCGACATGGGCGCCGAGGTCATCAAGATCGAAAAGATTCCGGCCGGCGACGACACCCGCTACATGGTCCCTCCCAGGATCGGCGACGTGGCGGCCTCATTCCTGATGATGAACCGCAACAAGAAGGGCATTGCGCTGGATCTGAAGACACCGGGCGGCGCAAAGGTGCTGCGGCGCCTGATCGGATCGGCGGACGTGCTCGTTGAGAATTTCGGCCCCGGGGTGATGGACAGGCTCGGTTTCGGTTACGCCGACATCAGCAAGGCGCACCCTGCCCTGATCTACTGCTCGCTGTCCGGCTTTGGCCGCACCGGCCCCTACAAGCATCGCCGCGGCTTCGATCTGGTGGCGCAGGCGATGAGCGGCATCATGAGCTTCACCGGCGAGCGGCCCGACGGACCACCGGTCAAATGCGGCGCGCCGCTGTCCGACATCACGGCGGGAATTCTCGCGGCCATGGGCATTCTCGCCGCCTATGCGCACCGTCTCAAAACCGGCGAGGGGCAATGGGTCGAAACCTCCCTGTTCGAGGCCGCCCTCGTTCAGACCTACTGGCAGGCTGCCATCGCGATGGCCACCGGCGTGGCGCCGAAGGCGATGGGTTCGGCCCATCCGCTCAATGCGCCCTACCAGGCGTTCGAAACATCAGACAAATGGATCGTGGTCGGCGGCGCCAACCAGAAAAACTGGATGCGCACGCTCGAAGTGCTGGATGCAATCGAACTGGCGCGGGATCCGCGGTTTGCGACCGGCGCCGATCGAATGGGACATTTGAAGGAACTGGAAGCCGTGCTCACGGCGCGCTTTAAAACCAAATCCGCCGAATATTGGCTGGCGGCGCTCGAGGAGGCCGGCGTCCCCTGCGGGCCCGTCAACGACATGCTGCAGGCCCTCGCCGACCCGCAGACGATCGCGCGTGAAATGGTGGTCGAGGTCGAGCATTCCACGCTCGGCAGCGTGAAGACGATTGGATTGCCGATCAAGTTCTCGCAGACGCCCGGCAAGGTGCGCTCGGGGGCGCCGCTCTACGGCGAGCACACCAGCGCAATCCTCGGCGCTTACGGTTTTGACGCCGACGAAATTGCGGCGCTTCACAGGGAGGGCGCGATCGCCGCGCCGGAGTTTGCCAAGGATGAAGTAGGCTGACGCAAAAGCCCAGGAAACGCCAGAACCAAGAAAACAAAAATCATAAGACACACGGGAGGACTAGATGTCTCAGAAGCCGACATTCGCTGCGATCGCCTTCGGTCTCGCAATCGGGTTCACGGGAGCGGCAAATGCCGCGTGGCAACCGGCCAAGCCGATCGAATTCATTGCAACGGCAGGCCCGGGCGGCGGCACGGACAACTTCGCGCGTGCCGTCCAGAACATCGTCACCAAATATAAGCTGGTCGAGCAGCCTATCGTCGTCGTCAACAAGGCCGGCGGCAGCGGCGCCGAAGGTTACACCTACACCAAGGCCATGGCGGGCGATCCCTACAAGGTCGTGTTCGGCACATCGAACGCCTGGAACCAGCCGATGGTCTCCAAGGTCGCCTATAACTACACCGACCTGACGCCGATTGCCGCGATGGTGCAGGACGAATTCCTGCTCTGGGTGAAGCAGGATGCGCCCTACCAGAACGTGCAGGATTTTCTCAAAGCCGTTGCCGCGAAGCCGCCGGGCGATGTCAAGATGGGCGGCGCGCAATCAAAGGACACCGATGAAACGCTCACGCGCATGATCGACAAGGCGGCCAAGGTGAAATTCGTCTACATTCCCTTCAAGAGCGGCGCCGAAGCCGCGGTGCAACTGGCCGGCGGCCATATCGACGCCCACGTCAACAATCCCAGCGAAAGCATCGGACAGTGGAAGGGCAGCACGCAGCGCCCGCTATGCGCCTTCAGCCCGCAGCGCCTGCCCGACGGACCCAAGGTCACGGCAACGCAGAACTGGCACGACATCCCGACCTGCGTTGAATCCGGCCTGGCCATTCCGCAATTCCAGCAACCGCGCACGGTGTGGCTGCCGGGAAAGGTGACGGCCGATCAGGCCGCCTTCTATGTCGATCTGATGAAGAAGGTGCAGGCCACGCCGGAATGGAAGGAATATATCGAGCGGACGTCGCAAACCGACACGTTCCTGACCGGTGATGCCTTCAACAAGTTCATCAAGGAAGACATCGAACGCACCCGCAAGGTTGCCGCCGATGAAGGCTGGCTGATCTCCAACTAGGGTTCGGACGATGGTCTCTGGACGCAGCCTGGAAGCGGCGACGGCGCTCATCACCGGGGCGTTCGGCGCAGCCGTCGTCGTCTCCAGCCTCGACAACGGTATCGGCTGGTCCGCCGCCGGCGTCGAGTCCGGCACCTTTCCATTGATCGTCGGCCTCGTCATCCTGGCCGGCAGTTTGTTCAATCTCGTGCAGGGATGGATGCACGCGCGGGCCGTCATCCTCGGGCCAAGCGAGTTCAGGCGATTGCCGATCCTGTTCGTCCCGGCCGCGGTGTTTGTCGGGGTTATTCCGCTGATCGGGATGTATCCGGCCGCCGCGCTCTATGTGTTCGGAGCGCTGGCCTGGCACAAGCGTGGCTCGCTGTTGCTCGCAGCCGTCGCCGCGATCGGCGCGGCGCTGGCGCTCTATCTGATGTTCGAGCTGACGTTCCAGATCTCGTTGCCGCGCGGCGCGCTCGGCACCTTGTTCGGCTTCTAGGGGAGCGCTTCGTTGGAGAATCTCGAAGCCCTGATGCACGGCTTTGGCATCGCGCTGTCAGGCAATCATATTTTGCTGATGGTGATCGGCGTGCTGCTCGGCATTCTCGTCGGCGTGCTGCCCGGCCTCGGCGCGCCCAACGGCGTATCGCTGCTGCTGCCGCTCACCTTCGGAATGCAGCCGGTGTCGGCCATCATCCTGCTCTCGTCGATGTATTGGGGCGCCTTGTTCGGCGGCTCGGTGACGTCCATTCTGTTCAACATTCCGGGTGAGCCCTCCTCGGTCGCGACCACGTTCGACGGCTATCCGATGGCGCGCGACGGCAGGCCGACCACGGCGCTGGCGACGGCGTTCGGCTCGGCCGCCTTTGGCGCGCTCGCCGGTGTCGTTCTGATTACGCTTGCGGCGTCATGGGTCGCGCAAGTGGCGCTGGCCTTCGGGCCGCCGGAATATTTCGCGGTCTATTTTCTGGCGTTTGCGAGTTTCATCGGGATGGGCGGCTCGCCGCCGATCAAGACGCTGGTATCGCTCGCGATCGGCTTTGCCCTGGCGGCCGTCGGGATCGACACGGTCTCCGGCAGCGTGCGGCTCACCATGGGCATCGACGAGATGGTGAAGGGCGTCAGCTTCGTGGTCGCCGTCATGGGCCTGTTCGGGATCGGCGAGTTGATGATTGCCGTGGAAGAGGAATTTCATGTCAAGGCGATCTCCTCCAAAGTGGAGTGGCGCGAAGTCTTCCGTACGCTCGTGGGTCTTCCGAAACATGGCTGGGCGCTCCTCCGCAGCGCGGCAATCGGCTGCTGGATGGGTATCACGCCGGGAGGCCCGACCGCCGCATCGTTCATGAGCTACGGCATCGCCAAGCGTCTTTCGCCCCGGCGCGCGAATTTCGGCAAGGGCGAGCCGGAAGGCATCGTCGCTCCGGAAGCCGCGGATCATGCCGCCGGCACCAGCGCCCTGCTTCCGATGCTGTCGCTGGGCATCCCGGGATCGGCGACCGCCGCCGTCATGATGGGCGGGCTGATGATCTGGGGACTGAATCCCGGACCGATGCTGTTCGTCGAGCAAAAGGACTTCGTCTGGGGATTGATCGCCTCGATGTATCTCGGCAACGTCGTGGCCGTGGTCCTGGTGCTGCTGACGGTGCCGATCTTCGCGGCGCTGATGCGCGTGCCGTTCTTCATCATTGCGCCTGTGATCGTCATCATCTGCACGGTCGGAGCTTATTCGGTTTCCAATTCCTATCTCGACGTCATGTTGATGATGGGGTTCGGCGTTCTGGGATATCTGTTCAAGAAGCTTCATTATCCGCTGGCCCCACTGGTGCTCGCGATCGTGATTGGCGACAAGGCGGAAGACGCATTTCGCCAATCCATGCTGATGTCGAAGGGCTCGCTCGGAATATTTTTTGCCAAACCGCTGGTGACAACGCTGATCCTGCTTGGCGCGGCGCTGCTGCTGATGCCGACAATCTGGCGAACGATCGGCCGGATGATGCCGCGGTCGGAGGTAAAGCCATGATCGGCGCGCAAAACAATTTGACCGCAGATAAGGCCCCGGAGATCCTGATGAGACCAATCATAGCGCTTGCGATGGGCGACCCCGCCGGCATCAGCCCGGAACTGACGGCCCGGCTCCTCGCTCTCGACGACGTCGTCGCCAGGGCCCGGATCGTCGTCATCGGCGACCGCCGCGTCCTCGATGACGGCGCGCGCGTTGCCGCGGTAAAGCTTGACCTGATATCCGCATCGCCCGACGCCGATCTCTCGAAGGAAGAGCGGGCCCCGGTTTTCATCGATCTCGGCCATCTCGATCCGGCATCGGTCGCGCGAAGCACCGCGACAGCCGAAGGCGGCCGGTTTGCGCTGACGAATTATCGTCAAGCGCTGACGATGGCACGCGACGGCCGGGCCGACGCCGTTTGCTTTACGCCCTTCAACAAGAACGCCATGCGACTTGCACATCCCGTCTATGACGACGAGATCAGCTTTTCGGCCGACGTGGTCGGATTAGACGGCCCGGCAAGCGAATTCAACGTGCTGGATGGGCTTTGGAACGCACGCGTCACATCGCATATCCCGCTTGCGGAGGTCGCTTCGCATATCACCAGGGAACGCGTCCTGCGTGCGCTGCGGCTAACGGATGCCTCGATGCGAACCGCGGGGTTCAAGCGTCCGCGCATCGCGGTTGCCGGTCTCAACCCCCATGCCGGCGATGGCGGGAATTTCGGGCGGGAAGAGATCGACGCGATCGGCCCCGCGGTAGAAGAGGCCCGCGCTGAAGGGATCGCGACCGAAGGCCCGTTTCCCGCAGATACCGTGTTCCTCCGCGCCAAAGGCGGCGCGTTCGATGCGGTGCTGACGATGTATCATGACCAGGGCCAGATCGCGATGAAGCTGATGGGGTTCGATCGTGGCGTGACTCTATTAGGCGGCTTTCCGTTTCCGATCTGTACGCCGGCCCACGGGACGGCCTACGACATCGCCGGGAAGGGAATCGCAGGGATCGGAGCCGCCCATGCGGCGATCCTGCTTGCGGTGGAAATGGCGCAAAGAAAGCTGCAGGCTTGAAGCGGCGTTGCGCAACGAAGCCGTGTGGGAGAAGCCTCGCGCCAGCGGTTAGCGTCTGGTCACGACGCGCGGCCTATGCGCGTTCGCCGTCGTTCTGCAATTCCCGAAATATCTGCTGATCCTGCAGAATGACGTCAGCCGTTTGCTTGTAATGTGCCGTCAGCAGGGCCACGGCATCGTCCGCCTCCTTGCTCAATACCGCCGCCATGATCGCCTGGTGTTCGTCGCTCACGTGCCTCGATGGAAAGGCCCTTTGGATCGACAAGCGCCGATACCGGTACAGCTGGTCGGCAAGTTGTCCGCAAAACGCGATCAGTGACTGAGATCCACAATTTCCGATCAGGGTCCTGTGGAAGACGCGATGCAGTCTTTCCCACTCCGGATTGTCTTCGAAATGTTCGGTGTTGAGCGAACGAGGCGTCCTGGCGAGACGATGCTCCGCGAGCAGCAGCAGCTCTTCCCATTGCGGCGTCGAGGCCGCCATGGATTCCCGCAGCGCAAGGCTTTCGACCCAGCACCGGGTCTTGGTCAGTTCAATCAATTCGTTGCGGCTGATGTCGGCGACGTAAAACCCGCGCTGTTCGCGGCATTCGACCAGGCCATCGGCCGTCAGGCGATTGAGCGCCTCGCGCAAAGGCGTCTGGCTGGTCTGATACGTCTCGGTCAGGAAACGCATCTGCAACTTGCGGCCCGGCTCGAGCCTCCCCGAAAGCAGGTCTTCCCTCAGCCGGTCATAGACCGTGCTCGCTTGCGTGGAGGATGCCGTACCTGACGCCAAGCGAAGCGCTGATGTGGTGACCACGCCCAAATTCTCCTTTCGGTCCTCAACCCGGTGACCGATTCCTTATTATATACGCTTTCTCGTATTTGTAAGGAATATATAAATTATGGTTGCCAAGTACATTTTCTATAGGTTAGGAGTCTCCGAGAACTGAGGAAACGACCAGCGGGACCGAAAGCCACGCTGCTTGCGACAACGCTCAACGTTTCCCGGATTTGGGAGCACGCTACGGAATGACCCATTTTCCCGTCACGGCATTGCGCAGCGTCGAGCTCGAAACGCCTGAGATCGGCCGATCGGAGCATTTCTATACGTCCGTCTGGGGGCTTGACCTGGTGACGCGCCACGAGGGTGTCACGTATCTGCGGGCCAGCGGCACCGATCATCATGTGGTCACCTTGCGGCAGGGCGATCGCCCTGCGCTCAGGGCTGTCACCTTCCGACTCGATTCCGATGGGGAGTTCGACTCTATCGCTGCGGCATCACAGCAGCAGGGCGCGACGCTGCTCCATGGCCCCGTCCAAAATCCCGGTCCCGATGGCGGGACGGTCATGGCCATTCGAGCACCCGGCGGCGGCGTGCTGCGCTTTGTTTACGGGGACATGCGGCACGCCGCATCTCTGCCACCCGAAAGCCGGCCGACGAGATTGGCTCACGTCAATCTGAACGCTGCAGATGTCGACGGCTCGGCCGCGTTCTATCAGCGGGCGCTTGGCTTTCGCCTGACGGATCGCACCAAAGCCATGGCGTTCGTCCGCTGCAATGACGACCACCATGCGATCGTCATCGCCGATGCCGCCGTGAACGGCCTCAATCACGTCGCCTTCATGATGCCGAACCTGGAAGCAGTCATGCGGGGTTCGGGCCGCATGATCGACGCCGGATTTCCAATCGCCTGGGGCGTCGGCCGCCACGGCCCGGGCGACAACGTCTTCGCGTATTTCATCGATCCGGTCGGGATCGTCATCGAATACACCGCCGAAGTTCTGCAGATCGACGACAATTATGTGGTGCGCGGGCCGTCGGAATGGGTCTGGCCGTCAGGCAGGACAGACCACTGGGGCATCGCCCCTCCCAAGGCCGATCACGTCAAGGCGGCTCAGACGGCCGTGCCCTACGCCGATGCTTAACCGCGCGATCCGCTTCGCCTTGGAATCTCGACTGGAGTCCTGAGTGACGCTTTCATCGGAGCAACCTAGGAGCGATTACAGCGTTGTCGTGGTCGGTCATGGCCCGTCGGGAGCCATCGCGGCCAGCCTGCTCGGGGACAGGAATATCCGAACCCTTGCGATCGACCGCCAGCGCGACGTCTACGACAAGCCGCGCGCGATCGCGATCGATCATGAGATCCTTCGCCTGCTCGATAACCTCGGCGCCGCAGAGCGCGTGCTGCCCTACATCGCACCGTTTCCTGCCTCGCAGCATTTCGGCGCCAAGGGCCAGCTGATACGCCGGATCGATATGGTGCCCGAACCCTATCCGCTCGGATACACCCCCAGCATGGTGTTCACGCAGCCGCCGGTCGAGGCGGCGCTGCGCGCGCACGCCGCGGCCTATGACAGTGTCGACGTCGAACTGGGAACAGAGCTCACAGGTTTCGATCAATCGCCTGACCGTGTGACGCTGCAACTGCGCGACGACAAGGGAGCGACGCGTTCGGTCACCGCCCACTATATGATCGCTTGCGACGGCGCCTCGAGCGGAACACGGCAAGCGCTTGGCATCACGTTCGAGGACCTGGTGTTCGACGAGCCCTGGCTTGTCGTCGACCTAAGGGTCAACGATGCCGCACTCGGCAAGCTGCCGGAGACGGCGGCGCAATTCTGCGATCCGTCCCGGCCGACGTCCTTCATCGTCGGCCCCGGCAATCATCGCCGTTTCGAGATCATGCTGCTGCCGGGCGAAGATCCCCGTGAGATGGAAGCGCCGGCGCAAGTCTGGCGGCTGCTCAGCCGATGGATCGGGCCTGATGACGCCACGCTGTGGCGTGCGGCGAGCTACCGGTTTCATGCGCTCGTTGCGGAGGAGTGGCGGCGGGGCCGCATATTCCTGGCCGGCGATGCCGCCCATCAGCAGCCCCCCTTCATCGGCCAGGGCATGTGCCAGGGCATTCGCGACGTCGGAAATCTCGTCTGGAAGCTCGATCGCGTTCTGAAACGGCAATCCGGCCCCACGCTGCTCGACACCTATGGCGAGGAGCGAAGCGAGCATGTTCGCCAACTCACCACCCGGATCAAGGCGATCGGGCACGTGATTTGCGAGCGCGACCCCGTCGCGGCCGAGGCGCGCGATATCAGCATTCTTGCCGAAGGCGGCGGTCTCCCCCGCACCTTCACCCGCCAGGAGATTGTCCCGCCGCTCCAGAAAGGCCTTCTCGCGTTCCCGCTGCAGCCGGCGCACGGCACGCTGTTTCCGCAGCCCTGGATCAGAACGGCAGAAGGGCGGCGCCTGCTCGACAGCGCCGCAGGAACTGGATGGCGGCTTGTGCTGGACCAGCGAAACGCGCCGGATCTGACCGCTGATGTGCGGGCGCATCTGACCGGGCTTGGCATGCGACTGATCCGAATCTGTTCTGGGGACGCGGCAGATCAAGCCGGGCATGACGCCGTCGCTGAAGAAGATGGCGTTCTCGCCGCCTGGTTCGACCGCCATGGCTGCCGGGCCGCGATCGTCCGGCCGGACCACTACGTCTTCGGCGTCGCCAACGACGAAAGCGCGCTCGGCAGGATGCTGTCAGAGCTTGCGGGACGTCTTCAATGATCCATCAGGGATTGCAGCTTGAAGGCACAAACACTCATCACCGTTACGCGGTTTCCAAAGCAAGGACATCACAATGAAATTGGCAAGTTTTACGATCGGCAACAGCCGCACCTGGGGCGTGATCGAGGGCGAGGAAGCGATTGACGTCGGCGCGCTCCTCAGGGATCGCTATCCCGATCTCAAATCGGCGATCGCCGCCGACGCATTGCCCGCTGTGCGCGACGCCATCCGCACGGCGAAGCGTTACCCCACGGCTGAGATCAGCTGGCTGCCGGTCATTCCAAATCCCGATAAGATTCTCTGCATCGGCCTGAACTACGAGATGCACCGCAAGGAAACCGGACGCGCCGAAGTCGAGAACCCCACCGTGTTCGGCCGGTTTGCCAACAGCCAGACCGGGCACCTCGCCAACATCATCCGGCCAAAACTCTCACACGATCTCGACTTCGAAGGCGAACTTGCGATCATCATCGGAAAGCCCGGACGCCATATCGCGCGTTCTGACGCGTGGAACCACATCGCCGGCTATGCCTGCTACAACGAAGGCAGCGTGCGCGATTTTCAACGCCATACGCATCAGTTCACGCCCGGCAAGAATTTTCCGGAGACCGGCGCTTTCGGTCCCTGGATGATGACGCCGGACGAACTCGGCGACGTCGCGCCGCTGCGGCTGCAGACGCGCGTCAATGGTCAGATCGTCCAGGATGCGACCATCGATCAGATGATTTTCGATATTCCGCGGCAAATCGAATACTGCTCGTCCTTTACGCGTCTCGAACCGGGCGATGTGATCGCAACGGGGACGCCCGGCGGTGTTGGCGCCAAGCGAACCCCGCCGCTCTGGCTGAAGCCGGGCGATACCGTCGAGGTCGAAATCGATCGCCTTGGCGTGCTGCGCAATGGCGTCGCCGACGAGATTTGAAGCGGGTAGCCCGCGCCGACGTTCCTCGGGACGCCTGCGAACCATCCAATTGTCCGAGAGAACGCCGCCTCAAGCGATCAGAAATCGCAGGCGAATATTTCAGGGAGGATCACCATGTCAAAACTATCCCGCCGCGTGCTGTTGACCGGCATTGCGCTTTGCCTCTCGGGTCCGGTGTACGCACAATCATGGCCGCAAAGGCCGGTATCGGTCGTGGTGCCGCAGGCGGCGGGCAACAGCCCGGATGTGCTGTGCCGCCTGATCGCCGACAAACTCTCGCGCGCGCTCGGACAGCAGTTCGTCGTCGAGAACCGTCCAGGCGCAGCGAACCTCGTTGGCACGCAGGCCGTCGCCCGCGCCGCCCCGGATGGATACACCTTCCTGTTTGCCACTTCGGCCGCGCTTGTCACCAACCCCTATACGTTCAAGAAGCTTCCCTACGATCCGATTAAGGATTTTGTGCCGGTCGCCGTGGTGGCCCGAAGCAACCACGTCCTTCTCGTCAACCCCGAGGTCAAGGCCAAGACGCTCGCGGAATTGATTGCGCTGGAAAAGTCGGCACCGGGATCCCTGAGCATGGCGGTCGACGGCCCGCGCAACCTCTCGGGCCTGATCGCACAATCCATCAACAAGCAGGCCGGGACCGGCTTCGTTCTGGTCCCCTACAATACGACCACGAACGCGGTGCAGGACAGCATGACGGGACGCGTCCAGGTGACTATACAAGCCGCATCGATTGCAGAATCCTTCATCGCGGCGGGCACGCTTCGACCTGTTGCCGTTGCGGGCAGCAAGCGTATCGGTTCGTTGCCGGACGTGCCGGCGATCGCGGAAACGTTAAAGAGCGTGGACCTGCAAGGCTGGTTCATGTTGATGGCGCCGGCCGGCACGCCCGCCGACATCATCCAGAAGCTCAGTTCCGAGATTGCGGGCGCATTAAAGTCCCCGGAGGTGCAGGAGCGCGCCCCCGCCCTCGGGTTTGATGTAGGCATTGGCGACGCGGTGACGCCTGCAGGCGCGAAACGGTTTCTCGATGCCGAGCATGCGTCCGCAGGCAAGGTCATTCAGGAACTCGGTATCCAACCTGAATAGCAAACAACCGATGCTCATCGGGCGGCTGGCTGGGTGAGCGCCTGCAAAGCGCTCACCCAATTCATTATTGGTAAGTACGCTTCTGCCGTATTCGGTTGACGAATACCCGCGACAAATTTGATCGCGACCAAAATATTTGATGACAGTTTTATGACAGCAGCGTTTCACGCAAGCGCTGAACGCCGACGCGCTCGCCATCACCCCGCAAGACTCCGACCCACGCATATTTTTGTCGTGATTCGCGGCGATTCATGACAGAAGTAAAACAATCAGATGTCAGTTCGATTAAATGCGGAGCGGTAAATGAGCTTGGAATGGCGTGCGCAACCAGCCTCCCTGGCCTGGTCTAACCCGGTGATCCGGTGGTGGGGCATGCTGACGCTGGTCAGCGGCGCCAATATCGCGGTTTGGTTCGTGCTGTACCGGCAGCTTCACGGACAGCCGATTGGAAGTCCCGCCAGCACGGCAGGCGTCGAGCTGATGCTCGCGCTCAGCGCGGCCTATGTGTTCGGCTGCGCCTTCCGCTCGATCCTGCCGCGCGCCGACGTACAACGGATCTGCCTGTTCGACACCTGGCTGTCGAGCGTGTTCGTCGGCCGCTCGGTCGCGACCGTGGCCGAGATTGCCTTCGCGGCACAATGGGCTGTTATCCTGCACCAGCTCGGCACCATGACGGGCGCGGACACCACCGTGAACGCCGCCTGGGTGATCGTGCCGCTGATCGTGATCGCGGAGTGCTACTCATGGCACGCGGTGCTGACCACCAAATATCTGAACAACGCCATCGAGAATTCGATCTGGGCCGTCGTCTTCTTCATCATCGGCGTCGGTCTCTGCCGCCTGCTGCCGGAGTTCGACGGCGCGGTGCGCGCGATCCTGATCGTCACGATCGTCGGGATCGCGTTCTATCTGGCGTTTCTGATGACCGTCGACGTCCCGATGTATCTGAACCGGTGGCGGGCCGATGTCGCCGACGCCAATCCGCTGCTGCACCCGCTCGAGGGTCTGCGCGACGTGCGCACGCGCTGGATCGTGACGCACGATATTGCCGAGTGGAAGGAAGAGATTGCCTGGATGTCGCTGTATTTCAGCCTGGCGGTCTGGTCGAGCCTGGCGCTGTGCGTGTTCTATTCGCTTGGGGATCAACTGCCGCGCTATCGTACCCCGGCGCCGGTCGCGAGCATTTCGTCGCAGGCGCCGGCGGTTGTCGCCGGGCTTGAGCCGGTCATGGTGCGCCATCGCGATTAGGCGCGGGCGCCGCTTTTCCCAACGAACTAGCGTGGCTGCAGCGGATAGCCGGTCTCTTGGCGAACCGGTCGCTTGGTCAGCCGGGTCAAGCCGGACTTTTGGTTAAGACGGTTTTGGCGAAGCGTGGCCCGGTTCCTGCTTTGACAGGCTGGTACTAACCTGCTCCATTTCCTTGGCGATCCAATCATTTGGGTCCAAGCCCCCGCGGCGGCGGGGGTGCCAGGGGGCGCAAGTCAGGCATTCAGCACCAGCCGAGGAGTCAATCCGATGCAAGAACGGGAACTTCGAGATCTCATTGCAGACGTCAAGACCGGACGCTTGTCGCGGCGGTCCTTTGTCCAGCAGATGATCGCCGTCGGCCTGACGGCACCGATGGCCGGCATGATGCTGGCCCAATCCGGGGTGGCGATGGCCCAGACCGCGATCCCCTACAAGCCGACCAAGGCCGGCGGCGGCGGGCTTTTGAAAATCCTGTACTGGCAGGCGGTCACCCTGCTCAACCCGCATTTCGCCGTCGGCACCAAGGACCAGGACGGCTCCCGCGTCTTTTACGAGCCGCTGGCCGGATGGGACCAGGAGGGCAATCTGGTCCCGGTGCTGGCCGCCGAAATTCCGAGCAAGGAAAACAACGGCCTCACCGAGGACGGCCTCTCGGTGGTCTGGAAGCTGAAACGGGGCGTCAAATGGCATGACGGCATGCCGTTCACGGCTGACGACGTCGTGTTCAACTGGGAATATGCGCGAAATCCCGAGACCGCCGCGGTCTCGATCGCCAGCTACAAGGACGCCAAGGTCGAAAAGGTCGACGATTTCACCGTTCGCGTGACGTTTTCAAAGCCGACGCCGTTCTGGGCCGATGCCTTTGTCGGCACCTACGGCATGATCATCCCGAAACATCTGTTTGCCGATTACATCGGCGGCAAGTCGCGCGACGCGCCGGCCAACCTCAAGCCGGTGGGTACCGGTCCTTACGTTTTCGTCGATTTCAAGCCGGGCGACATCGTCCGCGGCAAGCTCAATCCGAACTACCACATGCCCAACCGCCCGTATTTCGATACGATCGAAATCAAGGGCGGCGGCGATGCGGTGTCGGCCGCACGCGCGGTGCTGCAGACCGGGGAATATGACTATGCCTGGAACATGCAGGTGGAAGATGAAATCCTGACCAAGCTGGAAGGCGCCGGCAAGGGCAAGGTCAGCATCGTCGAGACCGGCAATATCGAATTCATCATGCTCAACTCGACCGATCCGGCGGCGGAGGTCGATGGCGAGCGCGCCAGCGTCAAGACCAAGCATCCGCTGTTCAGTGACCCGGCGGTGCGCCAGGCCATCAACCTCCTGATCGATCGCGCCTCGATCGAGAAGTTCATCTACGGCCGGACGGCGAGCGCCACCGCAAACTTCCTCAACGCTCCGGCGAAGGTCCGCTCGAAAAACACCAAATTCGAGTTCAACATCGAGAAAGCCAACGCGATCCTGGAGGCCGCCGGCTGGAAAAAGGGCGCCGACGGCATTCGCGCCAAGGACGGCAAGCCGCTGCGGTTCGTCTACCAGACATCGATCAACGCGCCCCGCCAGAAAACGCAGGCCATCGTCAAGCAGGCGTGCCAGAAGGCGGGCATCGACGTCGAGCTGAAGTCGGTGGTGGCATCGGTGTTTTTCTCCTCCGACGCCGCCAATCCCGACACCTACACGCATTTCTATTGCGATGCGCAGATGTACAACACCACCATGACGCAGCCCGACCCCGGGTTCTTCATGAACCAGTATCTGTCGTGGCGGGCGGCGAACAAGGAAAACAAGTGGCAAGGCCGCAACGTCTCGCGCTGGCAGAACAAGGAGTATGACGAGGTTTACAAGCAGGCCGAGCAGGAACTCGATGCCGTGAAGCGGGCCGCGATGTTCATCAAGCTCAACGACCTCGTCGTGACAGACAACTACATCCAACCCCTGCTCCGCCGGCCGAAAGTCTCGGCCGTCGCCGGCAATCTGGCGGTGCCACTCAGCGGCTGGGACAACGATCTTTGGCAGATCGCGAACTGGTACCGCGAGACCTGAGGTGAGCTTTGCGATGCGCAAGATCTGAACGGGCGGTGGCAGGACGACCATGGGAAAATACATCCTCCGGCGCCTGATCATCGCCCTGCCCAGCCTGCTCGGCATCAGCCTCATACTCTTTGTGCTGCTGGCGCTGGCGCCGGGCGACCCGTTCGGCGAACTTGCCACCAACTCCAATGTGCCGCCCGAAGTCCGGGAGGCGCTGCGGGTGAAGTTCGGGATCGACGATCCGATTTTCATCCGCTATTTGCGCTGGCTCGCCGCGATGCTGCAGGGCGACTGGGGCTTTTCGTTCGCCAGCCGCATCAACGTCGACCAGTTGATCCTGCAGCGGGTGCCCACCACGCTGTTCGTGGTCGGCTCGTCGCAGATCCTGGCACTGGCGGTGGCGCTGCCGGTCGGCGTCTATGCGGCGATGCGGCCCTATTCGATCTTCGACCAGATCGCCAACACCTTTGCCTTCATCGGCTTCTCGCTGCCGACTTTCTTCACCGGGCTGCTGCTGATCCTGATCTTCAGCATCAATCTTGGCTGGCTGCCGTTCGTCTACCGGGTCGACATCCCGGCCACCGGCTGGCTCTGGCACTGGGAATATTTCAAGCAGGCGATCATGCCGATCTCGGTGCTCGGCCTGTTTCAGGCCGCCTCCTATACCCGCTACGTCCGCTCGGCGGTGCTCGATGTGATCCGGCTCGACTATGTCACGACGGCCCGCTCGAAGGGCCTCAATGAAGGCAAGGTCGTCATCAAGCACGTGGTGCGCAACGCCTTGATTCCCGTGGTGACGCTGGTCGCGCTGCAAATGCCGGCGGTGTTCGGCGGCGCCATCGTTACCGAACAGATCTTCCGCATCCCCGGCATTGGTTCACTGCTGATCAGCGCCATCCTCGCCAACGACACGCCGGTCATCATGGCGGTGACCTTCGTGTTCGCCTGTCTCGTCGTCGTCTTCAACCTATTGGCCGATATCATCTATGGCTGGCTCGACCCACGCATCTCCTATCGCTGACGTCGTCGTTCCGCTCGAGGGACGCCCGCGCCACATTTCGCCCGGCTATGAGGTGTGGCGAAAATTTCGCCGCCATCGCATGGCGGTGGCGAGCATCGGCATTTTGACGTTGCTGACCGCGGCCGTTCTGTTCGGCCCGCTGATCTGGCGGATACCGATCAACGAAATCGATTTCACCGCGCGGCTCGCTCACCCGTCCTGGGATCACCCGTTCGGCACCGACGATCTCGGCCAGGACCTGCTGGCGCGCATGCTGTATGGCGGACGCATTTCGCTGGCGGTCGGGTTCGCGGCGATGGCGGTCGCCATCATCGTCGGCGTGCTGATCGGGGCGATCTCGGGCATCTCCCGCGGCAGCGTTGATGCTGCGCTGATGTGGATCACCGATCTGTTCCTGGCGTTGCCGCAACTGCCGCTGCTGCTATTGGTGATCTATCTGTTCCGGGATTTTCTCAAGAACTGGGTCGGCCCCGAGGGCGGCGTCTTCATCCTGATCGTGCTCGTGATCGGTGCGTTTCGCTGGATGCCGGTGGCGCGGCTGGTGCGCGCGCAGTTTTTGTCGCTGCGCGAAAAGGAATTCGTCGAAGCGGCGCGCGCGCTCGGCGCCACCACGCCGCGGCTGGTGATCAGGCACATCCTGCCGAACTCGCTCGGGCCTGTCATCGTGGCGGGCACCATCGACGTCGCGGCGGCAATCATCGCGGAATCGACGCTGTCGTTTCTCGGCCTCGGCTTTCCGCCTGACATCCCGACCTGGGGGCGGCTGCTGTTCGACGCCAAGGATTATCTCGACATCGCACCGCACTGGGCGCTGTTCGCGGGGGCCGCGATTTTCCTGACCGTGCTCACCATCAATTTCATCGGCGACGGATTGCGCGACGCGCTCGACCCCCGGAGAGTCATGTAATGTTGCGTCCGGAGGATACCGCGAACGTGGCTGCAGCACCGACCGACGAAGCGCCCATGCTCGACATCAGGGGCTTGAAGACGCATTTTGCGACCGATGACGGCATCGTGCAGGCGGTCGACGGCGTCGATATTGCCGTCCGGCGCGGGGAGACGGTCTGCGTGGTCGGCGAGTCCGGTTGCGGCAAGACGGTCACGGCGCTTTCCGTGCTCAAGCTGATCGCAATGCCGCCCGGGCGGATCGCCGGCGGGCAGATCCTGTGGCAGGGCCGCGATCTGGTGCCGATGGCGGCGGACGAGATGAACCAGATTCGCGCCAAGGAAATCGCCATCGTGTTCCAGGAGCCGATGACCTCGCTCAATCCGGTCTACACCATCGGCGACCAGATCGGCGAAGTGATCGCCCTGCATGAGGGTCTCGGACGCCGCGCCGTGCTGGAGCGGACCATCGACATGCTGGCGCTGGTCCAGATCCCGAACCCGGCGCGCCGCGTCAACGACTACCCGCACCAGTTTTCCGGCGGCATGCGGCAGCGCGTGATGATCGCGATGGCGCTGTCGTGCCATCCAAAACTGCTGATCGCGGACGAGCCGACCACGGCGCTCGACGTCACGATCCAGGCGCAGATCCTCGATCTGCTGCAGGACATGAAATCGCGCCTTGGCATGTCGATCATGCTGATCACCCACGCCATGGGCGTCGTCGCCGAAGTCGCCCAGCGCGTGGTGGTGATGTATGCGGGCAAGGTGGTGGAGGAAGCCGCGGTCGAGCAGCTGTTTGCCAACCCGCGCCATCCCTATACGCAGGGCCTGATCCGCTCGATCCCGCGCGTCGACAGGGGCGGTGGCCGCAAGGCCCGGCTGCAGACCATCGCCGGCACGGTGCCGAAGCTGATCAACCCGCCGGGCGGCTGCCGCTTCGCGCCGCGCTGCGGTTTTGCCACCGATGAATGCGTGCGCGCGCAGCCTGCCTTGCGCGAGCTCGAACCCGGCCACAAGGTGGCCTGCATCCACGCTGAAACGACGGTGGTTCAATGAGCGAGCCGCTGCTCAAGGTAGCCAAACTGACCAAGGAGTTTCCGCTCAAGGGCGGGCTGTTCAGCGGTCACACCGCCAGCGTTCATGCGGTCGACGGCGTCGATTTTCACGTCGATCGCGGTGAAACGCTGGGCCTGGTCGGCGAATCCGGCTGCGGCAAGTCGACCACCGGCCGCTGCGTGCTTCGCCTGATCGAACCGAGTTCGGGCGAAATCCATTTCGACGGCAAGGATGTCCGGTCGCTCAAGGCCGACGACCTTCGCATCCTGCGCCGCGACATCCAGATCATCTTTCAGGACCCCTATGCGTCGCTTAATCCGCGCATGAATGTGGGCGCGATCGTCGGCGAAGCGCTGATCATTCACCAATTGACCAAAACCAAACAGCAGTTCGAAGAGCGCGTGGTGGATTTGCTGGAAACCGTCGGCCTGCGCGCGGACCATATGGGGCGCTATCCGAACGAATTCTCCGGCGGCCAGCGCCAGCGCATTGGCATCGCGCGGGCGCTTGCGGTCGAGCCCAAGCTGATCATCTGCGACGAGCCGGTATCGGCGCTGGATGTCTCGATCCAGGCCCAGGTCATCAACCTGCTTGAAGATTTGCAGGAAAAATTCGGGCTCGCCTATCTCTTCATCGCCCATGATCTTGCGGTCGTCGAGCATATCTCCAAGCGTATCGCGGTGATGTATCTCGGGCGCATTGTCGAGATGGCGTCGGCCCACGAGCTCTATGCCTCGCCGCGGCACCCCTACACCGAAGCGCTGCTGTCGGCGGTGCCGATACCGGATCCGAAAGTGAAGCGGCAGCGCGTCCGGCTGTCGGGCGAAGTGCCGAACCCGATTTCGCCGCCGACCGGCTGTCACTTTCACACCAGATGCCCGATCGCGCAGTTTCCGTTGTGCAAGAGCGAGGCGCCGCCGCTCAAGCAAAGCGCCGACGGCCACTGGGTCGCCTGCCATTTCCGCTGAAGGCAAGTCTGCACGGCGCGCGGTTCCATCGAGATGATCCGGCGATGGCACCCCTCCCGGACATCGGGCGGCGGCGTAAAGCGCACGCTCATTCCTGTTTCCAGAACCGCTCGTTTGGCATTATCCCGGCTGGATCAGCGGAAAATTCGGGTCTGATGCGGTTGAGGTAGTACATATTCACCAAACCCTGGTGCTTCACTTCAACGGCGCCACGGGCGTCGGTCTCGAATCGCGTCTTGATGTGCTGCCACGTCGATGCGGCGATGCTGATGCGCCCCGGAACGCCGGCGGCTTCGACGCGCTGGGTAATATTCACGGTATTCCCCCAGATATCGTAGGTGAATTTGTGTTTCCCGACGACGCCGGCGATGACCGGTCCGGTATTGATTCCAATCCTCACCTGCCACGCCGGCAGGTGCAGCTTCTCGCGTTGCCGATTGATCCTGGCCAAATGATCGATGACCTGCAGCGCTGCCAACGCGGCATCGATGGCGTGCGAGCGATTGGGCTCGGGCACGCCGCCAACGACGAGATAGGCATCTCCGATCGTCTTGAGTTTTTCGAGGCGATGATTGGCCATGATGTCGTCGAACACGGTGAAGTGCTGGTCGAGCTGATCAATGACGCTCGCCGGCTCCATGGTTTCGACCAGTCGGGTGAAGCCGGTGAAATCGATCAGGATCACCGTCGCAGAATCGAAGAAGCGCGGCTGAACGCGGTCATTTGCCTTGAGCTCGGCTGCGATGGATGATGGCAGGATGTTCAGGAGCAGTTTGTCCGATTCGGCTTGCCCGGCAATGGCCTGGTCGCGCGCACGCTCCAACTCACGCAGCATCTCGTTGCGCACGAGCAATTGCCGGCGCAATTCGAGGTGAACCATTGTCTGGTGCGCCAGTCGTCTGAGCGCCTCCTGCTGCTCGAAGGTAAGTTCCCGCGGCTCAAAGGCGATCACGCACAAGGTGCCCAGCGCATAGCCATCCTGCGTGATGAGTGGAACGCCGCAATAGAAGCGAATGTGCATATCGCCCGTCACCAGCGGGCTGGTATTGAATCTTTGATCCTTTATCAGGTCGGGAATGTAGAGGACGTCGTTGTTGCAGATCGTGGCCGTGCAAATCGAAATTTCCCGCGGGCATTCCGAAAGCTCTGCCGGAAGTGGACCATACTTCGCCTTGATCCATTGCCGCGAGGCGTCGACGAAGCTGACCAGGGCGGCGGGGCAGCCGCAGATCTGCGCCGCCAGTTCGGTGATTTCGTCGAACCCGGCTTCCGGAAGCGTGTCGAGGATTGCGTAGGTTGTCAGCGCGACAAGGCGTCCGGGCTCATTGGCTGGAATCGTCTGGTTCATGACAAGCCCTTCGCCTTAGCCGCCTCTTCAAGTCTGGTCGCGATACAAGAGCCGTCACATAGCCATCATCGCATCTCTCTGTCGCCAAAGACGAACATGCGGCTACCGGTCAGAAAGCTCCTGGAGCTATCCCTGTTCGCTCAAATTAGCACACTGACGACTGGAAGACGAGCGATGGGAAGAGCGCAGCAGGACTATGCGTGGCCGACAGCGTCATTCGCGGGCTCCAGGTTGCGCCGCGAGAGGACCTGCACAGGCTGGACGTGATGCCAGGCTGCCAGCATGATCCCGTGAGATCGCGAGCCCGTGCCGGCACGAGAGGCGGCACGCCGCCCGCCGGAGGATTTTCGCCCCACCAGGGAGACCAACATGTCCGATCCGCAACGCCGGGAGTTTCTCGCTGCCGCCGCCGCCATCGCCTCGATGGCAACGCTGGCCGGATCGCAAGTGGCGGTCGCCGGCGATCCCAGCTTCATGAACAATGTCCCCGATCCCACGCTGTCGGGAAAGGACCTGCCGACGTTCAAGTTCGCGCTGGAGAAATCGGGCGGCAAGGTGATCGGCAACAGCTACGGCAAGGAAGCCACCGTCACGCAGCTGCCGATCTCCAAGGGAATTGCCGGGGTTTCGATGCGGCTCGAGCCCGGCGCGATGCGCGAGATGCACTGGCACGCCACCGCGGCCGAATGGGCGTTCGTGTTCGAGGGGCGCGTTCGCACCACCGTCGTCGATCCCAACGGCTTTGCCGAGACCAACGATTTCGAACCGGGCGACGTCTGGTACTTTCCCCGCGGTCACGGCCACATGCTGCAGTGTCTTGGCGACAAGCCTTGCCGTTTCATTCTGATCTTCGACAACGGTTATTTTTCCGAGTTCGGTACCTTCAGCATCACCGACTGGATCGGGCACATCCCGAAAGCGCTGCTGGCGAAGAACTTTGGCGTGCCGGAATCGGCGTTCGACAATTTCCCCAAAGACGAAGTGTACTTTGCCCGCGGCAAGCCGCCACCCGCGGCGCCTTCAGTGCCGCTGCAGGGCTGGATGCTGCCGCCGCAAACGCACAAATACCGCCTGCTGGCGCAGCCGCCCCACGGCACCTTTCAGGGCGGCCGCGAATGGCGCGTCGACTCAAGCCGCTTCCCGATTGCGAAAACCATCACCGGCGTCGTGCTCGATCTCGATCCCGGTGCGTTGCGGACGCTGCACTGGCATCCGAATGCCGACGAGTGGCAGTACGTGCTGGACGGCACCGTCAGCGTGACCTTGTTCGGCTCGCACGGGCGCACAAGGATCGAGCAGCTGCAGCAGGGCGACGTCGGCTATATCCCGCAAGGCTACGGGCACTCCATTGAAAATGTCGGCGACAAGCCCGCGCGCATCCTGATCGGCTTCAATTCCGGTATCTACGAGACCATCGACCTGTCGCAATGGATCGCGGCCAACCCGGCCGACGTGCTCGCCACCAATTTCAGCCAGCCGCCTGAACTGTTCGGGAAGTTTCCCCATCGCGACGTGTTCGTCACGGGCAAGGATGGACCCGGCAAATAGGCCGGGAATCGGAAAAACTCACGCCGGCAGGGGTTTTGGCACAGGCGCGCCATTGAGCAGCTTGCCGATCTCCGGCTTGCATGCCCCGCAATTGGTGCCGGCTTTCAGGCGCTGGCCGATGGCTTCGACATTTCTCGCGCCTTTGTTGATTTCGGCGGAGATTTGCCGTTGGCCGATACCGAAGCACGAGCAGACGATCGGCCCGATATCTTCGCCGGCTTCCAGCGGCTGCCCTGTGAGCAGCGACATCCGCGCCTTTGGCGAGAGCGAGTTTTCCGCGAACAAATTGGTCAGCCATGAACGCGACACCAGCTTGTGGTCCGAGGCGATGAAGATGCATCCCTCCAACCGCCCGTCGCGAATGCTCGCATAACGATACCGGCCGATGCTCGGATCGCGATAGGCGATCCATTCGATGTCCGCCTGCTCGGCGCGGAGCTGCGCGCGCGCCCAGTCGCGCCAGCTCGCCGGCCGTTCCTCGATCGCCAGCTCCATGCGCCAGCACATGCCCGTGCGGCCGGAAACCCAGTACCCCTTCTCCGGGCGCTCGATCTCGTAACGGCTTAGAATGAAGGCATGCCATTTCGGCAGATAGGGCTCAGCCTTCACGGGCGTATGCTTGGATTCCGGCTGTCCGGATATCGGGTCGGTCGCGGGATTGACCAGCGCGTTGATCAGGCCGTCGCCGGCATACTCGCCATTCCAGTGCATCGGCACGAACACGCAGCCGCGCCGCTGTTCGGCGGTGACGGTCACGCGCGCCACCATCTGGCCCCAGGGACTGGACAGCCGTGCGAGCGCGCCGTCGTCGAGCCCCGCCTTGCGCGCATCCTCGGGGTGGAATTCCGCACAGGGTTCGAACATGTGCATCATCAGTCGCGGCGATTTCCCGGTCCGCGTCATGGTGTGCCACTGATCGCGAATTCGGCCGGTGTTGAGAATCAGGGGATGCTCGCGGCTGGTCGGGTTCTTGGGCGGGCGCGGTACAACCGGAATAAAGCGCGCCTTGCGATCGGGGGTGAAGAAGCCTCCGGTCTCGAACAGCCGCGGCGTGCCGGTCGGATAATCCCGCGTCACCGGCCATTGTACCGGGGCCAGCGTCTCGTAAGCGCGATCATCGAGCGTGCTCAAGGCGGAGAGATCGAAATCCCGCACGCCATTATTCTCAAAGCCGGAGAGGCTGGCGTGCTCCCGAAATATCTCGGCCACGCTCGTATAGTCGAAGCCCGAAAATCCCATGCGTCGGGCGACATCGCAGATGATCCGCCAATCCGGGCGCGCGGAGCCGGGCGCCGGCAAGAACGGCCGTTGCCGGGAGATGCGGCGCTCGGAATTGGTGACCGTGCCGTCCTTTTCGCCCCATGCCGTCGCAGGCAGCAGCACATGGCCGTGACGCGTCGTGTCGGTATTCCGCATGCAATCCGACACCACGACGAGATCGCAGGCATCCAGCGCGGCGCGAGCGCGCGTAGCATCCGGCAGGCTGACCAGCGGATTGGTGGACATGATCCAGACCGCCTTGATGCGGCCGGCGGCCATCGCGTCGAACATCTCGACCGCCTTGAGCCCGGTCTTGCCCGCGATGACGGGCGAGCGCCAGAACCGCTGCACGAGTTCGCGATGGCGCGGATTCTCGATCTCCATATGGGCGGCGAGTTGATTGGCCAGCCCGCCGACTTCGCGTCCGCCCATCGCATTGGGCTGGCCGGTGAGCGAGAACGGCCCCATGCCGGGCTTTCCGATCCGGCCGGTCAGCAAATGGCAGTTGATGATCGCATTGACCTTGTCGACGCCGCTGCTCGACTGGTTGATGCCCTGGGAATAGAGCGTGACGACGCGCTCGGTCTTGGCGAACCAGCTGAAAAACTGCTCGACTGCACCGCCCGTCAACCCGCAGACATCAGCCGTGTGCGCCACGGTCTGGCCGGCGACTTGCGCCAGCGCCGCCTCGGCGCCGGTGGTGAAATCGCCGACGAACGCGCCATCGGCCGCCTTGTTCTTCGCAAGATACGCCAGCAATCCGTTGAACAAAACGGAGTCGCTGCCCGAACGAACCGGCAGATGCAGATCGGCGCCCTCGCAGGTCGCCGTGCGGCGCGGGTCGATGACGACGATGCGGCAAGCGGGATTTTTCGCCTTCGCCGCCAGCATGCGCTGGTGCAGGATGGGATGGCACCAGGCCGCATTGGATCCGACCAGGACCAGCAGGTCGGCCAGTTCCAGATCTTCATAACAACCCGGAACGGTGTCGCTGCCAAAGGCACGCTTGTGACCCACCACGCTGGAGGCCATGCACAGCCGCGAATTGGTATCGATATTGGCGGTGCCGACAAAGCCCTTCGCCAGCTTGTTGACGACGTAGTAGTCCTCGGTGAGAAGCTGGCCCGAGACGTAGAACGCCACCGCGTCAGGCCCGTGCTCCCGGATCGCCTTGCTGAATCCTTCGGCGACATGGCCGAGCGCGGCATCCCAGCTCGCCGCGCGGCCGTTGACCATGGGCTCGAGCAGGCGTCCTTCCAGATCGACGGTTTCAGCCAGCGCCGATCCTTTCGCGCACAGCCGCCCGAAATTTGCCGGATGCAGCGGATCACCCCGGACCGTGACCGCCCCCGCCGGATCCCTGTCGGCCACGACGCCGCAGCCGACGCCGCAATAGGGACATGTCGTCTTGACTGGCACGCGTCGTTACCCTCAATCGGCGGAAGCGGTGACTGCCTCACGAACGGACAGCCACACGGTGCCGTTCTCCACCTTGGCCGGATACGAGTGCGCGCATCCCTCGTCAGGAGCGACCGCCTCGCCGTTCGCAAGCTCGATGACGAAATTGTGCAGCGGACAGGTGACGCGCTTGTTGTGCACGATGCCTTGCGACAACGGTCCGCCTTTGTGCGGGCAACGGTCGTCGAGCGCGAATACCTCGTCGTCTTCGGTCCGGAATACCGCGATGTTTCCCGACGCCGTGCGCACCACGCGGGCGCCGAGGCGCGGAATCTGGTCCAGGGCTCCGATTTCAATCCACCTTGTCATACGAATTCCGGTCATGCGAGTTCCAGCTCCGCCATCGGCGCAAACTCGTTGCGATCGACACCGCGTTGGGCGCGTTCCGCCCAAGGATCGCTTTGCGAGAACTGCTGCGAATACACGAAGCGGTCGTACAGCGCTTTGCGGTTGGTGAGATCATCGACCACCTGCTTGCGGATGGCATCGAGACCGACACGATCGCACCATTTGTATATGCGTTCGAGATACCAGCCCTGCTCGCGATAAAGCTGCGTCAGTGCCGCGATCAACTCCAGCGTCTCCTCCTCGGTCGCCACCTTGGCGAGGAATTCGGTTCCCTTGATGTGAAGGCCGGCGGCGCCCGCGAAATGGATCTCGTATCCGGAATCGACGCAGATCACGCCGACATCCTTGCAGGTCGATTCGGCGCAGTTGCGCGGACAACCCGACACCGCCATCTTCACCTTGGCCGGGGCCCAGGACCCCCACATGAATCTTTCGATCTTGATGCCGAGCCCGGTCGAGTCCTGGGTGCCGAACCGGCACCATTCCGAGCCGACGCAGGTCTTCACCGTGCGCAGCCCCTTGGCATAGGCGTGGCCCGACACCATGCCGGCGTCGTTGAGGTCGGCCCAGACCGCAGGCAGATCCTCCTTCTTGACGCCGAGCAGATCGATGCGCTGGCCGCCGGTGACCTTGACGGTCGGAATCTTGAACTTGTCGGCGACGTCGGCAATGGCCCGCAATTCGTTCGGCGTGGTCACGCCGCCCCACATCCGCGGCACCACCGAATAGGTGCCGTCCTTCTGGATGTTGGCATGAACGCGTTCGTTGATGTAACGCGACTGCTGGTCGTCGCGATATTCGCCGGGCCAGGTGGCGAGCAAATAATAGTTCAGCGCCGGCCGGCAGGAGTGGCAACCGTTGGCGGTCTTCCAATCCATGAACTTCATGACATCGGGAATGGTCTTCAACTGCTGCTCGACGATGACGCGGCGCGCGTCGTCATGGCTGTGATCGGTGCACTTGCACATCGGCTTGACCTTCGGCGCCGTCGAATAGTCGCCACCGAGCGTGAACGCGAGCACTTGCTCGACGAGGCCGGTACATGAGCCGCATGATGATGACGCCTTGGTGTGGGCGCGCACGTCATCGATCGTGAACAGCTTCTTTTCGGCGATCGCCTTGACGATGGTGCCCTTGCAGACGCCGTTGCATCCGCAAATCTCGGCCTCGTCGCCCATGGCGGCGACCGAATTCTGGCCAGCGTGACCGCCGTCGCCGAGGTTGGCCGCGCCGAACACCAGGCGCTCGCGCATCTGCGAGATGTCGGTGCCGTCGCGCAGATGCTGGAAATACCAGGGCCCGTCAACGGTATCGCCGTAAAGCACGGCGCCGACGATCTTCTTGTCGCGCAGGACGATCCGCTTGTAGACGCCGCGCGCGGCGTCCTGCATCACGACTTCTTCCTTGTCGGCGCCGGGCGCAAAATCGCCGGCGGAGAACAGGTCGATGCCCGTCACCTTCAGCTTGGTCGAGACCACCGATCCCGAGTAGCTGGCAAAGCCCTTCATGGCGAGCTGATTGGCGCAGACCTTGGCCTGATCGAACAGCGGCGCGACCAGACCGTAGGTCTGGCGACGGTGCTGCACGCATTCGCCGACCGCGTAGATGCGCCCGTCATAGGTCTGCATCGTGTCGGAGACGACAATGCCACGCTCGCAATGGATGCCCGCCTTCTGCGCGAGCTCGATGTTCGGGCGGATACCGACGGCCATCACGACCAGGTCGGCCGGAAGCTCCACGCCATCGGCAAAGCGCACGCCCGTGACGCGGTCCTCGCCCAGGATCGCCTGCGTCTGCGCCGGCATCTTGAACACCATGCCGCGCTCTTCCAGCGACTTGCGCAACATTCCGCTTGCAACCGGATCGAGCTGGCGTTCCATCAGGCAGTCGAGCAGATGCACGACGGTGACGTTCATGCCGCGCTTCATCAACCCGTTGGCGGCCTCGAGGCCGAGCAAGCCGCCACCGATCACGACGGCGTTCGGATGGCTCGTCGAGGCTTCAACCATGCGCTCGACGTCCTGGATATCCCGAAAGCCGATGACGCCAGGAAGATCCTTGCCGGGAAGCGGCAACATGATCGGGTTGGAGCCGGTCGCGATCAGCAGCCGATCATAAGCGACGCGCGCGCCCGTGGCGGTGACGACTTCGCAGGTGCGCCGGTCGATCATCACGATCGTCTCGCCCTTGCGCAGCGTGATGCCGTTGTCGTCGTACCATTGCTCGGTATTCAGCATGATGTCGTCGACGGACTTCTCGCCGGAGAGAACCGGCGACAGCAGGATACGATTGTAATTGCCGTAAGGCTCGGAACCGAACACCGTGATGTCGTAGAGATCAGGCGCACGCTCCAGCAGCGTTTCCACTGTGCGGATGCCGGCCATGCCGTTGCCGATCACCACCAGCTTCTGCCTGCTAACTTTCTCGAGCATGATCTGCCTTTCGCATTCCGACGACACCGCGCGTCGACGCGACATGCGTCGTCGATCGGTGGAATAGAGATTGGGAGTTTTGAGGAGCCCATCCGCGGGCAGCTGACCATCATCAATGACGATCGATATTTCATTGGATACAAAACGCGTGCCAACTCGGCAGCGGCGATTCCGCGAGCGATATCAATGGGTTTGTCGACTGCCGCGAATTCGGGCGCTTGTGCGCACCGCACAAAAAAGCACCACCCTGCGCATTTGAGTGGCGCGGTTTGCTGCCCGGTGCAGCAGATCGGGTTTTCTTCCCTGGCGGCGGAATAGCGGTCAACGCGTTGCGATTAAAGGCAAAGTGCCGCCCGCAATCGAATGGCACAGATATTGCTGCCCTTAGCGCCAATCGAGACCCGTCTCAATGACGAGAACGGCTCTCGCTTTCACCCATATTCCATCTGTCGTGCCGAGACCTGCCGCACCTGCGCGCATGCTATCGGCCGCATGATCGCGAGGCTGTCGCAATGAAGTTTGCTGAGTTCAAGAAGGCTGGCCATTGGCCGACGCTGCTGGCCGCGTTTCTTTACTTCGACATCAGTTTCATGGCCTGGGTCGCGCTCGGCCCGCTGATGGTCTACATCGCGCACGACATGAACCTCGCGGTCAGCGAGAAGTTTACGCTCGTGGCCATCCCGGTTCTGGCCGGCGCGCTGCTGCGCGTCCCGATGGGCATCCTGGCCGATATCATCGGCGCCAAGCGAACCGGCATTATCGCACAGCTCATCGTCACCGCGGCGACCGCGTGGGTATGGCGGTACGGGCTCGACAGCAAGCTCGCGATCACCATCTTCGGCCTGGTGCTCGGCATTGGCGGCGCGTCCTTTGCCGTCGCTTTGCCACAGGCGAGCCGCTGGTACCCGCCGCAATATCAGGGCGTGGTGATGGGCATCGCAGGCGCCGGCAATATGGGCGTCGTCATCGATACGATGCTCGCACCGACGATCGCCGAGCATTTCGGCTGGCAGGCCGTGTTCGGTTTCCTGCTGATTCCGATGGTGCTGGTGCTCGCATATTACGTCTTCGCAGCCAAGGATGCGCCGGGCGAGCGCAAGCCGATCTCGCTGAAGGCCTATGCCACGCTGCTGCGCGACCCTGATAGCCGCTGGTTCATGTTCTTCTACTTCATCACTTTCGGCGGCTTCGTCGGACTAGCCAACGCGCTGCCGCTGTATTTCACCGTGCAGTATCACGTCTCGGGCGTCGCGGCAGGTCTGCTGGTCTCGCTGATCGTCGCCTTTGGCTCCGGCTTCCGTCCGGTCGGCGGGCTGATTGCCGACCGCATCGGCGGCATCCGCTCGCTGTCGGTGCTGTTCGCGGTTGTGGTTGCCGCTTATCTCGTCATCGCCTTCATGCCGGAGGGGCCGGCGGCGCCGACCGCGGCGGGCTGGTCGCTGCTGCAGATGCCGCGCATTGCGTGGATGTCGGTGCTGCTGTTCTCGGTCGGCGTGCTGGCGCTCGGCATGGGCAACGGCGCGGTGTTTCAACTCATCCCGCTCCGCTTCCGTCAGGACATCGGCCTGATGACCGGTCTGGTCGGGTGCGCCGGAGGCGTCGGCGGCTTTTTCCTGGCCCAGGCGCTCGGCACCGCCAAGGCCGCAACCGGCGGCTTCGGGGCCGGATTCCTGTTTTTCGGGGCGCTGGCATTGCTTGGCTTTATCGGACTTGCCATGGTCAAGGTCCGGTGGCGCACGACATGGGGCGCTGCATCGGGAGCGCGGGTCTGACGACGCGCGCTTCCAAGAGCTCGGCAGGTCTCTGACGTGACGATCGGTTCGCAGAGAAATCTTCAGGTGCGCGTCGGTTTCGTCAGCGAGACCGGCAAGCGGGCGGCCAACGAAGACTACGTCGCGGCCTGCCTCGGCCAGACCGGCGCCTTCAACCGCGACATCGTTGCCGCGGTGGCGGATGGCGTCGGAGGCCACAAGGGCGGACGGGAAGCCGCCGAACTGACCGTGCGTTGTTTTCTTGACGCCTACTATTCGCTTCCCGAAACGCTGGGCGTTCGGCGCATCGCCTCGCGGGCGCTGGAGGCCGCCAACAGCTGGATTTATGCGCAGGGCCGCGTCGATTCCCGGCTCAGCGGCATGAGCTGCGCGTTCTCGTCGATGATCCTGTCGCGGCGCACCTGCCATATCGTCCACATCGGCGACACGCGCGCCTACCGTTTGAGCGAAGGCCGTCTCGAGCGGCTGACCAAGGATCACGTCGCCGGCCGCGGCGACCTCGCGCACGTGCTCAACCGCGCCATCGGCTTCGAGGATTTCGCGCGCGTCGACTATACCGCGGTCGGCCTGCGGCAACACGATCGACTGCTGATCTGCAGCGACGGTATTCACGGTGTCCTCGACGACGGCCGCCTGCAGGTACTGCTCGACGAGCGCGCTTCGCCTGAGGAAACCGCGCGCAAGCTGGTGGACACGGCGCTGGCCGCCGGCAGCAGCGACAACATGACCGCGTTGGTGCTCGACGTCATCGACCTGCCGCCGGCCGACCGCAACGAACTTACCCACGCAATCGAAACCCTTCCCATCCTGGAGCTGCCATCGTCCGGCGAGACCATCGACGATTTCGTGCTCCAGGAGGTGCTTTCCGACGGCCGCTATAGCCGGCTGTTCGTCGCCATCGACAAGCGGCAGAACCGCAAACTGGTGCTGAAATTTCCTCACCCCCGCGTTGCCAGCGAAGGTTCATATCGACTCGCCTTCGTACGCGAAGCATGGGTGGCGGCCCGCGTCAGAAGCCTGTGGATCGGCGAGATCATCGAGGTTCCCGCCGGCCGTCAGACGCGGCTCTATTCGGTGATGCCGCTGTACGAGGGCGAAACGCTCGAGCAGCGCCTGAACCGTTCGCCGCAGCTCTCGCTCACCGAAGGCATCGGGATCGCGACCAAGCTGGCACGTGCGGTGGCGACCTTGCATCGCGCCGGCATCATCCATCGCGACATCAAGCCTGACAACGTCATCCTGCTGGCGGCCGGCGGATTGCGGCTGGTCGATCTCGGCGTCGCCCGGGTGCCGCTGCTCGAGGATTTCCCGGCGCAGGATATTCCGGGCACCGCGAGTTACATGGCGCCCGAGCTGTTCAGCGGCCGCGCGGGAGACGAATTTTCCGATCTCTATGCGCTTGGCGTGACCGTCTACCGCATGTTCAGCATCGCCTACCCCTATGGCGAGATCGAACCGTTTTCGCGGCCACGCTTCGGCAAGCCGGTTTCGCTGTCGCGTTACCGTCCCGATCTGCCGGCCTGGCTCGATGCTGTGATCGGCAAGGCGCTCGCCGTCGACCCCACGCAACGCTTCGGCGACGTCATCGAATTCGCCCACGAACTGGAAAACGGCGCCATGTGGGCCAAGCCCGCTGCCGTGAAGCGGCGGGCGCTCTATGAGCGCAACCCACTGGTGTTCTGGAAAGTATTGTCGGCGGGCCTCGTCATCCTGGTCGCGATACTCCTGGCGTGGCGCTGACGCTCAGCGACGGCAACCGCCGGAACTGGCGTCCGAACCCCGATGAGTGGCTAAGCGCCGTTTGCTGCCGGTATTCCTGATCGCTATAATCAGAGGCTGCAAACTTGCCCTGACATTTGGATACGCAAACGAAATCGTTCCCATGCAGATCCTTGACCAATTGGGTTCCGGCGACGGCCTGCCGACCGAGGCGATCCGTGCCGCAACCGCCGATCGGACGATTGTGGCGCCGCTGCTGCTGGACGCCATCGACAGATGCGAGCCCAAGAACGAGATCGAGGAGAATGGCCTCTTCATCGCGTTCCATCTTCTTGGCCAGTGGCGGGAGAAATCAGCGTATCGCACGATCGCGCGCTTTTTGCGCCGGCCGGACGTCGAATTGATTCTCGGCGACGCCACGACGGCGACCAGCCACAAGGTGCTGGCAAGTGTTTTCGATGGCGATCCAGGTCCGATCTACGACATCATTCGAGATCCCAAGGCGGACGAGTTCGTGCGCTGGAGTGCCCTCGACGCCCTCGTGATACTCGTTTTTCGCGGCGAACTCGACCGGGCTGCGGTCGCCGATTTCTTGCGGTCGGCCTTCGACGATTTGCAGCCTCGGGATGTGTGTGCCGTATGGGACGGCTGGCAGGGCACGATCGCAGTGCTGGGGTTGGTCGAGCTCGAGCCCCTGGTGCGCGAGATATTCCGGCTCGGCTTCAACGACCCGATGTTGAAGGATTTGAAGGATTTCGAGGATGATTTGAAGGAGGCCTGCGCCGGCGGCCCGCTTCAGCCATGGCGGCGCAAGGAGTACGAGCCGTTCGGTGATGTCATCGAGGAATTATCGGGCTGGGAGATAGCCAATCCGAAGGAATATCAGGATCAGATCGCAGACGACCCGAGCCTCGATCCGTGGCCCGCGATGCCAGCGCACAACCCGTTCCGCAACGTCGGCCGCAACGACCCCTGCCCCTGTGGCAGCGGCAAGAAATTCAAGAAGTGCTGTATCGGCAGAGCGGAACTGCCGCAGATCGCATCGCCGGGCGATCCCTTCGACATAGACGAGGTGTATGAATTCGACGGCATCGCAGACCGGATTCGGGACTACGATCCGCTGGTCGAGCCTGATCCGGGCGACTGGCTCGCGGCCGACGAGCAACGACGTCTTGACATGATCGAGCACTACCACCGGCGCGCCGGCATTAAGCTGGAGCGCGCAGGAGCGCATGCGGCCATGCACGCCGTCGTCGAGAACCAGATTGCGGAAGGAGATCGATACCCGGTGCGCCGCACTCTGCTGCGGCTGATGGCCGAGGGACTCGATCGTCACGAGGCGATCCATGCGATCGCCTCGGTCCTTTCCGGTCACCTTAACGAGCAGCTGCGCGAGGTGGGTTCGCAGACACGGCGGCCCGAGAAGCCATCCGATCGCGATTTCACCGCCCGGTATTTTTCCGAACTTGAAGAGCTGACGGCCGAAAACTGGTTGCGCTCCGAATAATATTAAACTGGTGTCTCGCGCTTGGATGGCGCCATGACCCCTACGTCTCGATCCCCCGGTCGAAATCGTCTTCGAAGCGCAAATGCTTGACGCTGCGGCCCCGGCGACGCACCAGCTTCAGGGCCTCGATCCCAATCCTGATGTGGATCTCGACATAGTTCTCGGTCACCGTCCGGTCCGACGCTTCGGTCTTCACACCCTCGGGTATCATCGGCTGATCGGACACCAGAAGCAGCGCGCCGGTCGAAATATGGTTGGCGAATCCTGCCGCAAAGATCGTCGCCGTCTCCATATCGATCGCCATGCTTCGCGTGCCGCGCAAGATTTCCTTGAAGCGATCATCATGTTCCCAGACGCGGCGATTGGTGGTGTACACGGTGCCGGTCCAATAGTCGCGACCGAGATCGCGGATCATCGTCGACACCGCGCGCTGCAACTCGAACGCAGGCAGCGCGGGGACCTCCGGCGGCAAATAATCATTCGACGTCCCCTCGCCCCGGATGGCCGCGATCGGCAATATCAAATCGCCTATCTGATTTTTGCGCTTCAACCCGCCGCACTTGCCGAGAAACAACACGGCCTTCGGCGCGATGGCGCTGAGCAGATCCATCACGGTCGCGGCGTTCGGGCTTCCCATGCCGAAATTGATCAGCGTGATGCCATCGGCCGTCGCGTTGGGCATCGGCCGATCGATGCCGTTCACCAGAACGCCGTTCCCTGCGGCGAACCATTCGACGTAATTGTCGAAGTTGGTCAGGAGAACATAGTCTCCGAATTCAGAAAGCTGTGTGCCGGTGTAACGCGGCAGCCAGTTTTCCACGATGTCCTTTTTGTCTCTCATTGCCTTTCGACTCACCTCGCGGCGCCCAGCAAGGCCAAGACTATCACGCCGACAAGGACCGTGCCGCCGCCTTCGGCATCAAATTACGAGGTAGCCATTCAAATCACGAAGAAACCATGGCTGGCGTCGCGCCGGAGCTGGTCGACCAGGCCATATTCCCAGTCGAGATAGGCCTGCATTGCAGCAGTCGAGACATCGGTGCCCTCATAGGGACGCCGGTAGCGGTGCGACGGATCGGGCTTTGGCAGGACCACCGGCGGGCCGACTTCCAGCGCGCCGTCATAGCCGCCATCGAGCAAATAGGTTTCCCACCCCATCTGCGCGAGCCAGGACGCGGTCATGTCGGCGCGGACGCCGAGATTATCGGACAGAAGAATCCGCGCGCCGCGCACCGGCGCGGCCATGTCGATCTCCTGCACCAGCTGTCCGCCGGCGTAATGGCGGAAGCCCGGGAGGTGACCAGCGGCATACTCCTCGGCGTCGCGGACGTCGAAACGATAGAGCGTGCGGTTGGTCTGCGCCGCCAGCGCCCGCGCCTCTTCCGGGCCGACACGACGGACGCCGGCGCGATAGGCGACATCGCGCGCATTGGCTTTTGCATTCTCGGAAGCGCCGATGGCACCACGACGGCCAGAGCCGTGTTCGAGATCCTGCTTGGCCAATGTCCAGCCGATGGTGCCGTTGCGCAGCGCCACGACTTTATTGGCGACGCCGGCATTGATCAGCGACTGGGTGCCGATGATCGAGCGGGTGCGGCCGGCGCAATTGACGATGATGGTGGTTTCGGGATCTGGCGCCGCCTCGCCGGCGCGCAGCACCAACTCGCCGCCGGGCACGCTGATCGAGCCCGGGATGTTCATGGTCGCGTACTCGTCGAAGCGGCGAACGTCGAGAATCCGGATATTGGCCTTGCGCGCAATCAGGCTTGCGACCTCTTCCGCCGCCAGCGAGGGCGTGTGGCGGCGATGCTCCACCAGTTCGCCAAACGCCTTGGCGTAAGAATTGACGTCCTGAAACAGCTCATAGCCCGCCGCCTGCCAGCCCTGCAGCCCGCCTTCGAGCGCGCGGACGTTGGTGTATCCCAGCGTTTTGAACTGATCGATCGCCTGCGGGACGAGGCCTTCGCCCGCGTCGTAGATCACGATCGGCAAGTCCTTGCGCGGCAGCCGCGTCTCGGCTTCGAGCGCGATGCGGCCGGCCGCCATGTTGGCGGCAAACAGCGGATGGCCGGCGGCGAAAGCCGCCTCGTGCCGTAGATCGAGCAACGCGATTTCATCGCGCAGCAGAAGCGCGGTGCGGACTTGCGAGGGTGTGACGGTGGGTGGGGTCATGGCATGGCAGGTCTGGAGGTGGCGTTGCTGCCGTCATCGCACAACGCGGCGAATAATTCACCAGCAAATAACGAATGGCGCGCCACCCTTCGAATCTAGAGATACACTTGGTCGATATTGACGGACGATTCGACGCCGAGCTTGACGAAATGGTTCGTCAGCCAGTCGTTCGCGCATTTCCGGCCCTGGTCGCGAAGAAAAACAAGAAAGTCCCAATCGGCGTTGTATTTGCTGGTCGGGCTGAGCGCCCCCATGAATTCATCGTCGGCGACGCTGTGGATGAAGATCTGCCGGACGTCTCCGCCGACGATATGGTTCTGCTTGACCAGCCTGGTTATGAAGCTGACCGCCCGCATCTCCCGCATCAGCGATGAATTGAAACTGATCTCATTGATGCGGTTCAGGATGTCGACTGCCGCGTACGGCAATTCCTTGCGGAACAGCGGATTGATATGAACGATGACAATATCGGAGCTCTTGCAGTTGTAGATGAGGGGGAACAGCGCCGGATTTCCCATGTAGCCGCCGTCCCAGTAGGCCTCACCGTCGATCTCGACGGCGTGAAACATGGTCGGAACACATGCCGAAGCCATCACGGCAGACGCTGAAATTTCAGTCCCCGAAAAGATCTTCACCTTTCCGGTGCGAACGTTGGTCGCAGACAGGAACAGCTTGACCGGACAGTCCGGGCACTTCAGCACCTCGAAATCGATCGATTGCTCGACCACTTCACGCAACGGGTTATAGTCCGACGGGTTGAACTCATACGGCGACAGCACGCGCGTCACGAAGCCGAGCAGCGAGAAGACCGGCGACCAGGTCAGCTTGTGGTTCCCCAGCAGCCGGTCGATCGGGCTTGGTTGCAACGGCCCCAAACTAGCCGCGTCGCTGACACGCTTCCAGTAGTCGGTCAGCGCCTTGCGCGCCCCTTCGCGGCCGCCGACGGAAAGCCCGTAGGCAAAGACCGCCGCATTCATCGCGCCGGCGCTGGTCGCACTCAATCCCTCGAAGGCAACGTCCTTTTCGTCGAGGAGCCGGTCGAGCACGCCCCAGGTAAAGGCGCCATGGGCGCCGCCACCTTGAAGGGCCAGATTGATCGTCCTCACCTGGTTGGAGAGTGCCGGTCCGTCGCCGGCGCTCCCTGCCTCAGGCGTTGCCGCCGAATAGCGCCCCGAAGCCGCTTCCATCGCAGAACTCCAATTTTAATGGTGTTCGCAAGCAGTCAGGAAGAAATGTGGCTCCCGAGTACAGGATCCGCAAGCAGACCTAAGTCAATAGATGTACTGAGGGAGGCGCTATGGAGCATCAGATGTAGCGGCGCGGCGCAAAAGCTGTGACGTCGTACGATGGTGGTGCTCCCTTGATCATGGCGGCGATCGCGGCGCCGGTCGCAGGCCCCGTGGTGAAGCCGATGTGCTGGTTGCCGAACGCCAGCCACAGGCCGGCATGCCGCGGCGCCGGTCCGATCATCGGCAGGCTGTCGGGCAGCGTCGGCCGCGCGCCACGCCAGGTGTCGCCGACCTGCTCGCCAAATTCGACCACCTCGCGCGCCAGCGGCTCCACCGCATCGATCTGGGCGTAGGACGAAGGCGCATCATGGTCGGCGAGTTCGACGCCGGAGGTGACGCGAATGCCCTGCTCCATCGGCGTCATCAGGAAACTGCCATCGACGTCATGGATTGGACGCCGCAACGCGCGCGCCGGGTTCGGCTTGAACTCACGATGGTAGCCGCGTTCGAACGCCAGCGGCACGCGATAGCCGAGCGGCCGCAGCATTTCCGCCGACCACGGTCCGAGCGCGACCACGACATGCCGCACGGAAAGCGCGCCATCGGCGAGCACCACGCGCCACCCCTCGCCGTCAGGCATGATCGCCCTAATCTCCGACTGCCGGATCTCGCCGCCTGCGCCCGCGAACATCCGCGCATAGGCTTTCACCACCGCGCCCGGGGAATCGACCGAGGCCGTCTGCGAATGAAGCAGCCCCACTTTATAGATCGGCACGATGCCTGGCTCGAGCGCGGAAATCGCCTGGCGGTCGAGCAACTGGCTTTCGATACCAAATTCGGTCAGCAAGGCCTGTTCCCGCTTGGCCGCATCGATCGCGTCGCCGCGCCACGCCTTCAGCCAGCCGGTCTCGCGGATGCGGTGTCCCGCGCCCGCTTTCACGATCCAATCCCGATGCAGTTTCAGCGATGCGCCGATCAGCCCGTGCAGGGCCGCCGCCCGCGGTCTGGTTCGAGACGGGATCGCATTGGCCAGAAACTGGAGCACCCATTCCGCGTTGCGAATCGACCAGCCGATATTCCAGCGCAGCGCCGCGTGCCGGTTGGTCAGATATTTCGGCAGCGCGCTCCACAGCGACGGATTGTTCAGCGGCGATATCGAGCCGCTGGAGAGGATGCCGGCATTGCCGTAGGAGGTCTCGCTGCCGGGCTCACGCCGGTCGACGAGCACGACCGACAACCCCTGCTGCCGCGCGGCATAGGCCGCGGACACGCCGACGATGCCCGCGCCGAGCACGACGACATCCAATTTCTTGTCCGACATCTATTTCACCACCAGGGAATTTCGCATTCGCACCATCAGCGTCAGCCCGCCGTCGAGCGGCAACAGCGCGCCACGCGGGGGCGCCTGCACCTCAAGACACAGCTTCTTCCGGGAGATCGGAAGGTAATTCGCCGAATGCCGCGACCATCTTTTCGGCATGCGGTCCACCTGCCACGACCTCGACCAGTTCGAAGAACAGCGTCTTGTAGGACAGGATGATCACTCCCTCGGACCTCAGCCTCACCAACGCAGCATCGACATTGCGCGCCGACGAAAACAGCAGCTCCTCGACCGCGAAAACCTCAAAACCCATTTCGAGAAGACCGAGGCAGGATTGCAGGACGCACACGTCGGTCTCGCAACCGGCAACGACGATTTGCGTCTTCTTCAGCCGTTTCAGATGGGCCCGGATCGGCTTCTCCTTGGTAAGGTCGAAGAAATCCTTCTCGAAAACCTTTGCGGTGCTGCCGAGCGGCGCCTTGATATCCTGCGGCACCGCGCCTTTTCGGTGGACCGGCCGCTCGAGTGTGACGACCGTCGGAATACGCATATACGCAAGAAGGCGCGCGAAGTTGCGCATGTTTTTGCGCAAGCGAGAGCGGTTACGCGGCTCGAGCTGCGCCAAAAAGAAATCCTGATAGTCGATGATCGCGCCGCTACACTGATCGGCGTGGACGCGCTTTGGGGCTGACATGCCGCGACGATAGTTCGTCCGCCGCCGTTTGGCCAGAGACGGGACTGCACCGGAATCCACGCGGATCGCTTGCAGCCAAAGCACTTCCCGATCGGGAAGAAGCAAGGCATGATTGCCGGAGGTCACCCCAGACCCTGAAATCGTCGAGGAATTGCTACCGCATTGCTCAGCTCGCTCGCGGGCCTTCCCGACGTCAACTATCGCCCGCTCAATGTCACCGCGCAAAGTGCCGTCGACGTACCGCCAGAAGAGATCGATGAGCTGCGATCGTTGCTGGTCGAGGATGTGATTTTCTACGACGGCGCCTGTCGGCTTTACCACCGGCGCATCGCGGTCTTGAGGGAGTCCCGTGCAATTCATCCGTGGACACGGTTTATGCCGGCTAGGTGAGCCAGATCACGGTTCTTTGCCACCCGAGTGAGGTTGATGATTGGACCACACGGTCGGCGCAGGCCAAGCGTGTGGCGGTGATGATCGTGCGACATGATGGCTGTGATACGCTGCATGTTCAGGCCACACCGCGTAGTGCGCCTGCGGAGGTTCGACGATGAGGTCCATTTCTGCGATCGCGGCGGCCGTAACGATGATCGTGTCCATGGCAGTCTCCACGCCCGGCCTGACGCAAGCTGCGCCTGCCTCGCCACCGGACCACCCGGCCCTGCTCGAAGAAATCACCTTCCTCGATATTCGTGCGCCGGGTGGAAACTACCGGCTGGAAGCATTGATCGTAAGGCTGGCTGCCGCGAAGGGACGGCTGCCGGTCGCTTTGCTCACGCATGGCAAGCCTCGGCTGCCGTCCGAACTCGTGAACATGCGCGCCCCGTTAATGGCGCCGCAGGCCCGCGGCCTCGCCTATCGCGGCTATCTCGCTGTCGCCGTGGTGCGGCGAGGTTACGGGCTGTCGGGCGGGACAACGGGCCAACCCGCCAATGCGGCCTATGCCAAATGCAATGATGCCGACCTGCGCCGCTACTTCTCGGTGGAGGCCGACGATCTCGAGCGCGCGTTGCGCGTCGTGGCCGGACGCGGCGATGCCGATGCCACACGGGTGATCGCGATCGGCGGCTCCGTGGGAGGCGGCGCCGCGCTCGCGCTTGCGGCGCGCAATACCCCGGGGCTGAAAGCGGTCGTGAATCTCGCCGGCGCCATGCGGATCACCGACGCCCAGGGGCAACTCGCCTGTCCGCAGGATATGCCGATCGCGGCGCTGGCGTCTTTCGGCGGCCAGACAAGGACGCCGACGCTCTGGGTCTATTCGGAGAACGACGGCAATTTCGGGCCCGATGCCGCACGCAAGGTGCACGCGGCCTATGTCGCACAAGGCGGCGTCGCCACCTTGAAAATTGCTCCGTCGCTGCAACCGGCCGACGGTCACAACATCTTCGAACTTCCGGCAGGGCGGCAGCATTGGCTGGCGGCGCTCGATCCCTTCCTGCGCGCGCAGAACCTGCCGACCTGGAGTGCGCAACAGCTCGATGCCTTGATGCAGAAATACAATATGCCGGCGACCCGCCGGCCGTGGCTCGAGGGATATTTCTCGCTCTACACCCCAAAAGTGCTGGTCCGCGCGCCGAACGGCGTCCCGAGCTATTCCGCGAGTACCGGCGGGCTTGAACCCGCGCAGAGATCCGCTTTGGAAAGCTGCGAGAAGGCGGCCAAGATGGCCTGCAATCCGGCCATGAAAAATTTCGATATCGTGGCGACGCCGAACTGAGGGGCGTCGCCGTCGCGACATCAACACCGTCGCAGCAGCTTGCGGCGCGCGCTGCGCATTTGACGTCACGCGCGACGATCACGTCTTTCTGCGCGCCGCTGCAATCAGCCGCGATCAGAGATCAGTTCGTTCCTCGGAGATATCGCGGCGTTTTTCCATGTTGAAGCGGCCGGCATAGATCGGCCTGCCGCCGGTGCTCGGGCCGGGATATTGCACGATGAGGATATCGCCGCCCGTCGCCGTTTCGAACTTGCCTTCGAAATGCGGATCGGGATGAAAGATCATCGTTCCAGCCGTGTAGATGACGTCGTCGATCCGGAATTCACCTGACAGGATGTACCAGACCTGCGCGAAATCGTGATTGTGAATCGGATGATGGGCGCCAGGCTCTAACCGCAGGATTCCGGCGTTTGGTTCGGTCGGCCGTTCCGGCCGCGGGTGAAACAGCATCTTGCCGGTTTCGCCCGGCCAGCGGATGGTCTCCCACTCGAAATCGTTAATGTGCTTGGCCTCGTACGGCAAATGCTTGCCGCCGGCTGAACTGGCCGCTGGTTGCATCGTCATTCTCCCTGGCTGATTTTGCTTTTGCTGGTTTTGCGCGTGCTGGATCTTGTCGGGGCCGCGGCACCGGCCACGCGCCACCAGTCGAAATGTTCGGAGGATTTGGCGTTCGAGGATTTGGCGACCACCATCAGTATCCGCGCTTCGTCGCCGCCGATATTGTCGGCGCGGTGCGGCAGTTCGGAATTGAGGAAGATGCCTTCGCCCGACACAAGCTCGAAGGTTTCGGCGCCGACATGAAAGCGGATGCGACCGCTGAGCACGTAGCAATATTCCTGCCCCGGATGCGACACCATCAGATCCATCCGGTTCTTGCGCGGGAACAGCAGATGAAAGACCTCGAGGTCGTCGTTCGGCATGCCGCCGGCAAACAGCCGCCAGCGATAGCCGGTGCTCGGAATGCTCTGGTCTTCGCCGCCGTCGCCGTGGCGATGCACGGTGATATCGCTGCGAAGCCGGTCTGGCGGATCGGCGAACAGTTCACTGACGCCGATGTCGAGCGCCTGCGCGATCTGGATCAGGTTGGCGACCGAGCTTGAGACCTGGCCCCGTTCAAGGCGCGAGACGAACGCATCCGAGAGCCCGGTGGCGTCGGCCAATTGCTTCAGTTTCATGCCGCGCACCTCCCGCAACGCGCGGATGCGACCACCCAGCCTCACCAAGGCTTCGTCCTGGATTTTCATGGCATGGAGCATTTCCCGAATTTGTTCAGCCGTCAACTAAAATTGCTTCACAGACAATTTTTTTGCAAGCGGTGGTCATCTTAGGCCCGGCGCGACGTGTGGCCTTCAGCGCTTGCGCTGTCGCGGCCGAGGCTCCGTCGGCTGCACGGGCGCGTAGAGGCGGACGAGTTCCTGCACCGTTGCGACAAGCCGCTCGCGCAGTTCCGGGGGTTCGACGACTTCGACGTCGGCGCCGAGCGCGATCAGACTGGACGCGGCCCGCTCGACCGACTCGATCGGGATCGTGACGCTAATCCAACCGCCGGCATCCGCCGGCCTTGCCGTCTCGGCGGCCGCCTGAGCGACGCGTGAGCCGAGCACGTCGAGCCTGGCGAGACCGCGCGCCGTCACGCGCAGCGTGGCGTTGGAATGGTAGACGCTGGTTTCGAACGCGCGTGATGAGGTGACCCAGAAGCGCGCCAAGTCGAAATCCTTCCGCCGTTCGAACGACTCCTCGGTCACGGCGAGATCGATGAAGTTGGAGACGCGATAGGTGCGCGGCTGATCGCCGACCTGCGCGACGAGATACCAGATGCCCGCCTTGAGCACGAGACCGAGCGGCTGCAACCGGCGCTCGACCGCGCCCTCGGCGCGCCGGTAGTGCACGTCGAGGCACTTCTCGTTCCACACCGCGTTGGCGATTGCCGGCAGCAGCCTTGCGTCATCGGCACCGCGGAACCAGCCAACGGGATCGAGGTGGAATCGTGCGGCGACGCGGCCTGCATTCGCGCGCGACCGTTCGGGCAACGCCGCGCTCAATTTCAGTTGGGCCGCCGTGAGCACGTCGGCGAGCCCGAGTTGCGCCGCGGGTCCCGGCAGTCCGGCGAGCGACAACGTCTCGGCCTCGGCGGGCGAAAGGCCCGTGAGCTTGGTGCGGTAGCCGTCGAGCAACTGAAATCCGCCGCTCGGGCCGCGATCCGCATAGATCGGCACGTCTGCGGTGCTGAGCTGATCGACGTCGCGATAGATGGTGCGAACCGAAACCTCGAACTCGCTCGCCAGCTCTTCGGCCGTCATCCGGCCGCGGGCTTGCAGAAGCAACAGGATCGACAATAGCCGGCTCGCGCGCATTTCCGCAGCCTAGCAGAAAATACCTGACACACCCTGTCAGGTATGGCGGCGCATAATCAGAACAGCAATCGCCGACACCGTCACGGGTCAGCGAAATACGACATAACGCACTGAAATTACGACGATATTTCTTGCGAATGACCACAGCACAGAGAACAGGAGACGATCATGTCGACATTGGTGTCAGAACGCCGTCAGCCGATCATCGCGCCCAAACTTCTGGACCGAGTCCCGGCGCAACGCTCGACCCCGCGGACACCGGCCACGCACGAGCCAGCAGCCGCTGTCCCCGCTCACGCGGTGGTGACGCCGCGCGCCAGCTGGCACCTGATCCTGGGCTTGATCGTCGCCATCGTGCGCGAGTGGCGCCACCGCAGCGTGGCGCGCCGCGAACTCGCCAGCCTCGACGAGCGGATGCTCCGCGACATCGGCCTCGATCCCGGCACCGTCGACTACGAAGCAAGCCAGTCGTTCTGGCGGCCCGCTCGCGATTGGCGAAATTGAGAAGCGTAACCTTTGCTCATCCGTGATGGGTTGGTTTCATCGGCAGGTTGGCGCGATCCATTTCTCTTGTGATGTCGCCGACACCGGTTGCTTGAGGTCGGGAAACGGGTGGCTGCGCTGCGTACCCAACTGTTAGAGCGCCCTGACACAACCTTCTGGAGCGCTCGTTATGGAACTGAAAAACAAGTCGGTCATCGTCACTGGCGCAAGCAGTGGGATAGGCGCAGCGGCGGCTTTGCTGTTCGCAGCCGAAGGCGCCAATGTGGTCCTTGGCGCGCGCCGATCGGCGGAGATGGAAACGCTTGCCGGGCAAATCAATCAAGGCAATGGCAAGGCTGTATTCCTTTCCGGCGATGTAAGGAATGAAAACTACGCCAATGCTCTCGTCGATCTCGCCATGAGGGAGTTCGGTGGGTTGGACGGCGCATTCAATAATGCCGGCATCGTGGGAGAGATGGGGCCGGTCGCCGATATGGGAATCGCCAACTGGAACGACGTCATGTCGGTCAATCTGACAAGCGCGTTCCTGGCCGCGAAGGCGCAGATACCGGTCATGAAGAAGCGAGGGCAAGGTTCGATTGTCTTCACGTCATCCTTTGTCGGCTTCAGCAACGGGGGAATGCCGGGAATGGGGGCCTACGCGGCGTCCAAAGCCGGATTGATCGGCCTGGTGCGGTCACTGGCATCCGACCACGCCGCAGATGGCGTCCGGGTCAATTCACTGTTGCCGGGCGGCACGATCACGCCAAGCGGCGGAGAGGGAAATCCTGCCGCTTTGGATTTCATCGCAAATCTGCATCCAATGAAGCGAATGGCGAATGCAAAGGAGGTGGCGCAGGCAGCCCTGTTCCTGCTTTCCGACCGCTCGAGCTTCATGACGGGAAGCCCGATGATCGTGGATGGCGGCATCTCCGTTCGACTGACGTGATACCGCCCGCACGCCGCCGAATGGTTGTGATGGCCGAGACGAAGATGAACCTGCCCTACGAATTCTGCGTCGTAGTCTGGCGTGGCTGCTCACGGGAAATCGTAGATTCGGCGAAATGGCGCGCCATTCAGAATAATGGCCGCAAACTCTACTATTATTGAAACTAATATATAAAGCTGTCCACTGTTAGCACAGAGCGCCGCCATGCCGTAGGTGCGCTTCGGCTTGGCGGGCACAGGCGGCGGCGTAGCCTCATCCAGCACAACGCGGATGGTGTTCCTCGCAAATTCTGATTGCGCCACATAAAGACCGCAGCGGCCCGTGAAAGGGCAAGCGCCGCCGTTCCAGCTTCGATTTTCTATGCCATCGCGATCTGGCGTGAAAGGGCCGGACGAGCTGCGCCAAGGGCCGACTGATTCGGCCGACGCCCGGCTACTTCTTTTTTGGTGTCAGCCAGTCTTCGTCTTCCAGGGGCGGTGCCCGCTTCTGCTGTTCCAGGATTTTCTTGTACTCCTCGGGGATGACCTGGCTGCGGGATGCCTCGTGCAGCGTCTGCGGGAACCAGGTCGCGATGCCGGGGAAGGCGATCATCAGTCCAACGCAGATCACCTGCAGGATCATGAACTGGAACATGCCGGCGTAAATCGTCGCGAGACTCCAGCCCTTGACCACCTGCTTGAGATAGTACGCTGACATGGCGACCGGCGGCGACAGGAAGGCGGTCTGCAGCACCACCGCAACCAATGCTCCGAACCATATGAGGTCGATGCCCATGCCCTTCACGACGGGGTAGAAGATCGGCAGGAACACCAGGATGATGGCTGGCCACTCAAACGGCCAACCCAGCAGGAAAATGAGCACCAGCACGACAATCAACATGAGGCTGGGCGGCAACTGGAGCCCGAGCATCGTCTCAGTGATCCAGTTCGCCGAGCCGAGACGGGCGAACACCGCACCGAAAATGTTCGACGTGACCGCCAGTAGCAGGACCATGCTCGACGTCGCCATCGTCGAGATCAGCGCTCGTTGTAGTCCGCTGAGCGAGAACCTGCCATATGCGATGGCCAGGATCAGCGCACCGACGCTGCCGATGCCGGCGGCCTCCGTCGGCGTCGCAAGACCCCCGATGATCGAGCCGAGCGTCGCCGTGATGAGCCCGAGCAGGGGCAGCGTGCCGACGATCACCTCGCGCGCAATGTACCCCGCCGAGTAGATCCGCTCGTCCATCGGCACCGGCGGGCCGAGTTTGGGGTTTATGAAAGCGCGGCCCATCAGATAGGCGATGTACAGGCCGGCCAGCAGGAAGCCCGGCCCGAAGGCCGCAGCATAGAGATCGGCGACCGATACCCCGAGCACCGGCCCCATCACGATCAGCATTACCGACGGGGGAATGAGAATGCCGAGGGTGCCGCCCGCAGTGATGGTGCCCGCTGAAAGCTTGGCGTCATAACCCGCCTTGATCATGATCGGCGAGGCCATGATGCCAAGAACGGTGACGGCTGCTCCGACGATGCCCGTCGCCATCGCGAACACGGTCGAGGTCAGGATGACGACGAGGAAGAGTGCGCCGCGCACCGGCGCAAGCAGCATGCGGAACGCCGTAAATAGGCGTTCCATGAGGCCCGCCTGCTCGGTGATGAAGCCCATGAATATGAACAGCGGCACGGCGGCCAGGAGTTCCTCCTTCATCAGACCGATGGTCTGGAAGTAGGCAAGGTCGAAGACCGTCGCGCCCATGCCCACGTAGCCGAACGCAAAGGCGAGAAACAGCAACGTGAACGAGATTGGCACACCGATGAAGATCGCGCCAAGCAAGACCAGGAGCATGATGAGGCCGATGAGCGCTTCTGCGGTCATATCTCGACCTTCTCCTTGTGCTCGAGCTCGACGCCGGTGCGCGCCATGTAGATGCTCTTGATCAACTCGGACACGCCCTGGATCAGCAGCAAGAGGCAGGCGAGCGGCACGACGAACTTGAACGGCCACAGCACCGGCCGCCACGGTGTCTGGTCCGAAGTCTCGTTGATCTGCCAGGCGTAGTGAAACTCGTTCCAGCTGATCAGGAGCAGCATGATCAGGCTCGGGAAGAAGAAGACGATATAGGAGATCGTGTCGATCCAGCCCTTCCTGCGGGTGGAGAACTTCTCCCAGAAGAAGTCGGTGCGGATGTGAGCGCCCTTGTGCAGCGCGTAAGCGGCGCCGAGCATGAACAGCGAGCCGTAGAGCATGTAGGTTGCGTCGTAGGCCCATATGGTCGGCGCGTTGAACAGGTAGCGCGCTCCAACCTCGTAGGCGACGGCCAGAACCAGCGGTACCGCCAGCCACGAGATGATCGTGCCGGTCCGATCCGTGAAGCCGTCAATGATCCGGATCATGGTCAGCAGCGCCGGCGACTGCCTGTCTGTTGCCTCAGCCATCCCTCCCCCTACCGTTCGCGCCTTGCGGCGCGATGCAGGCAATGGAGGGCGGCCAACCCGGCCGCCCTCGGACGAGGTCCTATTTCTCGACCGGGAAGTAGTAGTTCGCCATGAAGGAGTATGGCGGGAAATAGGACCGCTTGTACGGCACCACAGCGCTGGCATAGGCCTTCTGCGAGTCGTGCACCTTCTTGAAGAACGGGTTCTTGGCGCCCTCGGCCGCCGCGATCTCGTCCCACTTCTTGATGAAGACCAGCAGGATCTCGGTCGGCGTGCGCAGGATCTGCACGCCGTGCTTCTGCTGCATCTCAATCAGCGCATCGGCGTTCTGGCGCTGCCACTTGGTCCACCAGACGAGGAATGTCTCGTTGGCCGCCGACTTGATGATCTCCTGGTGCTGCGGGCTGAGCTCTTTCCATACATCGCCGTTGATCACGAGTTCGCCGACCGTCACGTTCTCATGCAAGCCGGGCGAATAGTGGTACTTCCAGACGTTGTGGAAGCCGAGCTGCATGTCCTCGATGCCGCCGACCCATTCCGCGCAATCGATCACGCCGCGCTGTGCGGAGGGAATGATCTCGCCGCCGGGCATGTTGACCACCGCGAAGCCGAGCGCCTGCCACACTTCCCCGGCCATGCCGGTCTGGCGGCATTTCATGCCCTTCATGTCCTCGACCGTCTGGATCGGCTTCTTGAACCAGCCGAACGCCTGCGGCCCTGCAGGCAGGATGGGGAACACGACAACGTTGAGCTTGAGCTCTTTCTGATAGAACTCGTTGTAAAGATCGAGGCCGCCGCCGTGATAGAACCAGCCCATCACGTCCATGTAGTCCATGCCGAACGTGCCGCCGGGACCGCCGGTGAAAAGGATCGCGGTCTTGTTCTTGCCGGTCCAGTAGCCGGCCCACGCATGCGCTCCGTCGAGCACCTTCTTGTGGGTCGCGTCCAGCACCTCGAAGGCTGGCACGACCTGGCCGGCGGACATCGTCTCGATCTTCAACGTGCCGGCCGATAGCTTGTTCACCCGCTCGGCGAAGTAGGTGAAGTTATCATAGAGCGTGAGCGACGCCGGCCACGTGGCCTGCATCTTCAGTGTCTTCGTCTGCGCCATGACTGCAGTAGTGGATCCGACAAACGCCGATGCCATCAGGGCAGCGACGAGCGATCCCAGAAACAAGCGTTTCATGAGTCCTCTCCTCCCTTTGACGACGTGACCTTGGCGATCGTTTTCTTCGTTTTTCTTGCCGCGCTTGGTCTCGAAACCAATCTGCCACCATCTCGTCAATTTGTCATCTTGCTTTCTGGCCGCAGCAAGCGCCGGCAGTCTGCCGCAGCGTGGGCGCGCTTTTGCGCAGGGCGCGCCCGACGGATCCACCGCTGCCTGTTGCACCGCGGTCGATCTTCTTACCGATGTCAGCACGCGGAGCGTGTGGTGAAAGCACGGCCTGCTCCGGGCGGACCGGCCGGCCCTCGATGCTGCGCCAGCCACCCAGCACCATGTGGACGATCCGACGCATCGGCACGGCCAAGCATGCCCTCACATGGCTTTGTCGAGGTCAGGCGACCTACAGTTACAATCCCGTCGCCATTTCAAGCTCGGCGATAGCTTGCCCGGCGTTAACCACCTTGATCCTGGTCATGCCCATCTCGCGTGCCGGCTTGAGATTTGACGCCGAGATCGTCGAGATACACGCAGCGCTTCGGGTCAACTCCGAGCGACGACCGCGGACGGCGTCAAGCACACAAGGATGGGCGACCGATTGCGGATCCCGGCTTCATTAGCGCGCTGGAAAAGATCGTGCGCAGCTACGACCGGCAATGAGATTGAAAGGTGGCGCGCCCGAAGAGATTCGAACTCCTGACCCCCAGATTCGTAGTCTGGTGCTCTATCCAGCTGAGCTACGGGCGCGTTTTTCGCTAGGGCCATCGTGGGCTAATCGCCCCGATGCATCCGAATGGTGTCGGAAACGTCGCGAAAGAGCGCTTTAGCTACCCGCTCCGCGTCCGATTGGCAAGCTCTGGAACGCGGGTTCTGGCAAACGATTTGGCCGGGGCAAACCGGCCAGATCGGTCACAAAATGACGGCAAATAGCGTGATTTACGCCCGTGCCCGCTCGTTGCGAACGCTTTGCAGTTCCACCGGGCGGTCGGGAATCGAGATCCGGAAGGTGGCGCCGATGGTGCCTTCGACCAGATGAATATCGCCGCCATGGGCGCGAACCAGTTCGGCGGCGATCGCCAGGCCAAGCCCGCTGCCGCCGGGCCGGCCGGAGGTCTGGAATGCCTCGAACAAATGCTCGCGCGCCCGCGCCGGCACGCCCGGGCCGGTATCGGAAACCTCGATGATCGCGACCGCGCCTTCGCGGCGGCCGGTGATGCGAATCTGCAGCGCCGCCGCATCGCCCTTCGGGCGGCTTTCGAGCGCCTGCGCGGCGTTGCGCACCAAATTGAGCAGCACGCGAAACATCTGATCGGGATCGGCGTCCACAGTGAGCCCGCGCTCGATCGCACTGACCCAGGCGATCGAGGCATCGGCGGCAAGGCCTGCGGATTCGCGCACTTCGGCCACCACGGGCTCGACCAGCATCATGCGGCGGTCGGGGGCGGCTTCCTGCACGCGGCCGTAAGAGAGGGTCGACTGGCAGAAGTCGATGGCGCGCTCCAGCGAGCGCATCAGTTTTGGCGCAAAGCGCTGCACCCGCGGATCGGGCACGCTGGCGAGCTGGTCCGACAATAATTGCGACGACGCCAGAAGATTGCGCAAATCATGGTTGATCTTGGAGACCGCAAGGCCGAGTGCGGCGAGCCGGCTCTTCTGATGCAGCATCGACACCAGGTCGCGCTGCATGTCGGACAATTCGCGCTCCACGACCCCGATCTCGTCGCCGCGCTGGCTCGGCACGATGATGCGCGCCGAACTTTCCGGGTTTTCGTGGAAGCCGACCAGGTTCGCGGTCAGCCGCCGCATCGGCCGCACGAACAGATGATGCATGGCGAAATAGACCAGCGCCGCCGTCAGCATGGCGATAGCCAATGAGACCAGGAGCGTGTTGCGCGAGAAGCGGTACATCGCCTGCCGCAGCGGCGCCTCGTCGAAGACGACCTCGATGAATTGCCCGCCGCCGGGCGCAGGTCCCACCACGCGGATCACATGATTGTCGGTCTCCAGCATGGTTTCGATGGAATCGACGATGGCGGACCATACCGTGATGGTCCGCATGTCGATGTCATGGTCGATCGCCGTCGGCAGATCGGCGCTGGCGAGCAGACGGCGCTGCTGCCCCATCTTGATGGCGACCGCGCGGGCGCCGACGCTCTTCAAAATCTGCCGCGCCAGCGATTCCGGGACCATGCCCGAGGGTGCGGCGTCCAGCACCAGCGCCGCGGTGCTCGCCGCGGCAATGCGGTCGTTCAGGCGGTTGATGCGGAAATTCGCGATCGCGGGCACATAGATCATCAGGCCGGCGATCATGACGAGGGGAATGGTGAGCAGCAGCAGCTTGCCGGACAGGCCGAGCCGGCGCGGCGTCGGGGGCCGCGGCGCTTCAATGGTCGGCTGGTCGTCGGTCGCTGACACGAAATATCCGCCTTGATAACCTTGTTTTACGCGCACGACCGGAAGATTAAGACCGGCTTCATGGCCGCCGCCCGCACGCTGATTTGCGAGGATGCGTTCCGGCCACGGACCGGTCAAATTACCGATCGCTAATGTCGGCCGGTTCCGATGTCAGGGGCGTGTTGCCGTCTCGCCCCTAAAAACCCCGCGAAAACAATAATATTCGCCCCAATTGTGCCATTTCAAAGAAGCCCGATTGCGGCACCGCGCAACATTGACGAAAACAGGTCGCTCCCGTATAAGCCGCGCAATTGTCCGCTATGGCCCGGTCTGACCGGGGGCGGCTCATTTGGGCCGTCAATGGCCCGTCTTGGGCCGGCCAGCATTACCGGACTTACCATCAATTCAGCGGCAGTTTGCAATTCAGCGGCAGCTTGCCAGGTTAGCGGAGAACTACCCGTGAAGCGGACTTATCAACCCAGCAAACTGGTGCGCAAGCGCCGTCACGGCTTCCGCGCCCGTCTCGCCACGACCGGCGGCCGCAAGGTTCTCGCTGCGCGCCGTGCGCGTGGCCGCAAGCGTCTGAGCGCCTGAGCCGGACGTCTCCGGAGACCTTATTATGGATCGGCTAAGGCAGCGGGCGGACTTCCTCGCCGTTGCCAATGGCGCGCGAGCCAACAGCGCCGCCTTCGTGGTGCAGGGACGCTGCCGCGACGATGATGGCCCGATCCGGATCGGTTTTACCGTTACCAAAAAGAACGGTACCGCTACCGAGCGTAATCGTATCCGGCGCAGGCTTCGCGAACTGGTGAAGCGGCTGGACGTCATACCGATGCGACCGCACCATGATTATGTGCTAGTCGGGCGGCGCGCGGCGCTGCATCGCGACTTTACGACCATGCTCGACGACCTTCGCCAGGCGCTGCTTCGCCTCGACCGGCAGCCGGCAAAAGTGGCCAAAGCGCTTCCGCGTCAAGACAACGCGTCCAAAGACACCAAAATAAATACGACGGCGCGAGCCGGAACCCGAGTTGAATGACGAGACCTTGAAACGATGACCGACAATCGCAACACCATCCTCGCCGTCATTCTGTCCGGCCTCGTGCTGATCGCGTGGCAATATTTCTACAACGCGCCGCAGATGGAAAGGCAGCGCCTGCAGTCGCAGACCCAGGCCGAGCTCGCAAAGTCCTCGCCGCAGACAGCGCCGGGCTCGACCACCACCACGCCGACGCCAGGTTCGACCCCGTCCGCCACAACGCCCGCCCAGCCGGGCGCGGCTGCGCCCGTCGTCAGCCGCGACGCAGCGATTGCCGCAAGCCCCCGCGTCAAGATCGACACGCCGCGGGTGACGGGCAGCATCGCGCTGAAGGGCGCCCGCATCGACGATCTCGCACTGGTGCAATACCGCGACACCGTCGACCCCAAATCGCCTGCGATCGTGCTGTTCTCTCCGTCGAACACCGCCCATCCCTATTATGCCGAGTTCGGCTGGGTCGCGGCCGCAGGCTCGACGGCGCGGCTTCCCGACCGCGATACGGTGTGGCAGCAGGAAGGCTCCGGCGCGCTGTCGCCGACCCACCCGGTGACGCTGAAATACGACAATGGCGAAGGCCTCACCTTCCGCCGCACCATTTCGATCGACGACCGCTATCTGTTCAGCGTCAAGGACGACGTCACCAATGTCGGCACCGCGCCGGTCACGCTCTATCCGTTCGCCCTCATCTCTCGTCACGGCACGCCGGAAGTCTCGGGCTACTACATCCTGCATGAAGGCCTGATCGGCTATCTCGGCGACAAGGGCCTGCAGGAACACGGCTACAAAGCCGTCGCCGAGGCGCCGGTTCTGGGCAGTGGCGGCCGAGGCTTCGAGTTCAATGTCACCAATGGCTGGCTCGGCATCACCGACAAGTACTGGGCTGCGGCGCTGTTGCCTGACACGTCGGCGCGCCTGAAGGCCCGCTTCCTCGCCGAACCGGGCGCCAAGGTCCGTTATCAGACCGACTACCTGCAGGATCCGCAGACCGTCGCGATCGGCGGCACCGGCAGCACCAACGCGCGGCTGTTCGCCGGCGCCAAGGAAGCCAACGTCGTCGGCATCAACTTTCCCTTCGCCGGCCACGGCGGCTACAACAAGCAGCTCGAGCTCAACCATTTCGACCTGTTGATCGACTGGGGCTGGTTCTACTTCATCACCAAGCCGATGTTCCTGGCGCTGGATTACTTCTTCCACCTGGTCGGCAATTTCGGCGTCTCGATCCTGCTGGTGACGGTGCTGGTGAAGCTGCTGTTCTTCCCGCTCGCCAACAAATCCTACGCCTCGATGGCCAAGATGAAATCGGTACAGCCGCAACTGGCCGCACTGAAGGAGCGTTATCCCGACGACCGCCAGAAGCAGCAACAGGAGATGATGGAGATCTACAAGAAGGAGAAGATCAACCCGATCGCCGGTTGTCTTCCCGTCCTGTTGCAGATCCCGGTGTTCTTCTCGCTCTACAAGGTGCTGTTCGTCACCATCGAAATGCGCCACGCGCCGTTCTACGGCTGGATCAAGGACCTTTCGGCGCCCGATCCGACCACGATCTTCAACCTGTTCGGGCTCATCCCGTTCGATCCCATGGTGCTCGGACCGCATATCGGCCCGTATCTGATGCTCGGCGTCTGGCCGATCATCATGGGCATCACGATGTGGTTCCAGATGAAGCTCAACCCGACGCCGCCGGATCCGACCCAGAAGATGATCTTCGACTGGATGCCGCTGATCTTCACCTTCATGCTGGCCGGCTTCCCGGCAGGTCTCGTGATCTACTGGGCCTGGAACAACCTGCTGTCGGTGCTGCAGCAAAGCTTCATCATGCGCAAAAACGGCGTGAAGGTGGAGTTATTCGACAATCTCAAGGCGACGTTCGCCAAGAAGGCCGATTCAAAAACCTGACGACCACGCAAACTCCAATTCGTCATGCCCGGCCTTGTGCCGGGCATCCACGTCTTTGGGACCCGCGAAAAGAGAAGACGTGGATGGCCGGGACAAGCCCGGCCATGACGAAGAACAGGAAACCTTCGCATGACCGCGGAAACCGATGCGAAGCTGATCGAAGAGGGGCGAAAGCTTTTCGCCGGCGAATGGCAGTTCGTCTGGGCCTCGCCGTCGATTGAAACGCTGCCGCCGATGGCCAGCGTGGAGGTGGCGTTTGCCGGCCGTTCCAATGTCGGCAAATCGAGCCTCATCAACGCGCTGACCGGCCGCAACGCGCTGGCGCGCACCTCGCACACCCCCGGACGCACCCAGGAACTGATCTTCTTCGAAGGCCCTGAGAACGCCGGGCTGCGCCTGGTCGACATGCCCGGCTATGGCTACGCCTCGGCGCCGAAGGCCAAGGTCGCGTCCTGGACCAAGCTGATCCATCAATTCCTGCAGGGACGCGCCACGCTGGCGCGGGTCTATGTGCTGATCGATGCCCGCCACGGCATCAAGGACGTTGACCAGGACGTGCTGAAGACGCTGGATAAATCCGCCGTGAGCTATCAGGTGGTGCTGACCAAGGCCGATCAGGTCAAGCGCACGGAGCTGGAAAAACACATCGAAGAGACCACAGCCGCGCTCGCCAAACATCCCGCGGCGTTTCCGGACGTGCTGGTGACCTCCTCGCGCGACGGCAGCGGCATGCCGGAATTGCGCGCGGCGATGGTGCGTCTGCTCGGTGAACGCAGCTGATGTCACGCGCCTGTCGCATCCTGATCGTGCTGGCCGCCATCATGGGCGCCGATGGCGTGATGCTGGCGGCCGCCTCCGCGCATCAGGCCGATGCGTCGCGGCTGGCGTCGGCGTCATCGATGCTGCTGTTCCATGCCACCGCCGTTCTCGCTGCGGTGGCGTTGGCCGAACGTGGCCTCATCCACCCCCGCATCGGCATCGTGGCCGCCTTCGGCTTCGTCATCTCGGCCGGCCTGTTCGCCGGCGACCTGACGCTGCGGCAATATGCCGGACACGGCCTGTTTCCGATGGCCGCGCCAACCGGTGGGACATTGTTGATCGTGAGTTGGCTGGCGGTGGCTGTGGCTGCGGCGTGGCCGAGACCCCGTTAGCTACCTCGTAGCCCGGATGAAGCGAAGCGCAATCCGGGGTCAGAGCCAGCAATCGGCTTCCCCGGATTTCGCGGAGCCTGTCATCGGGCGCGCATTCGCGCGACCTGGCTCCATCCGGGCTACGGAATTACACGCCCCCACTTTGCGCCCTGCCCGCCAATCAGCTAGAACCCGGCCCGACATCTGGAAATGACGAGAGCCGCTTCATGACCGACTCGCCACATATCAGCCCACTCGATCAGGCCCGCATCCTGTCCGAGGCGCTGCCGCACATGCAGCAATATGACGAGGAGACCATCGTCATTAAATATGGCGGTCATGCCATGGGCGCCGAAGATCTGGCCAAGGCTTTCGCCCGCGACATCGTGCTCCTGGAGCAGACCGCGATCAATCCGGTGGTCGTGCATGGCGGCGGGCCGCAGATCGCGACCATGCTGAAGCGGCTCGGCATCCAGTCCGAATTCGCCGCCGGCCTGCGCATCACCGACGCGGCGACCATCGAAATCGTCGAGATGGTGCTGGCCGGTTCGGTCAACAAGCAATTGGTCGGCTACATCAACGAAGCCGGCGGCAAGGCCGTCGGCCTCAGCGGCAAGGACGGCAACATGGTGAAGGCGTCGAAGACGACGCGCACCATGGTCGATCCGGATTCCAACATCGAAAAGGCTGTCGACCTCGGTTTCGTCGGCGACCCCGACAAGGTTGACCTGACCTTGCTGAACCAGCTGATCGGCTATGAGCTGATCCCGGTGCTGGCGCCGCTAGCGACGTCGCACGACGGGCAGACACTGAACGTCAACGCCGACACCTTTGCCGGCGCGGTGGCCGGCGCGCTGAAGGCAAAACGCCTGCTGCTGCTGACCGACGTTCCCGGCGTGCTCGACAAGTCCAAGAAGCTGATTCCGGAACTGTCGGTGAAGGATGCGCGCAAGCTGATCGCCGACGGCACGATTTCCGGCGGCATGATCCCCAAGGTCGAGACCTGCATCTATGCGCTCGAACAGGGCGTGCAGGGCGTCGTCATCATCGACGGCAAGACACAGCACGCGGTGCTGCTCGAATTGTTCACCAATCAAGGCACCGGCACGCTGATCCACAAGTGACAAGCGCGATCTCCCCGCCTGCGACGTTCACGCGCCTCCGCGCCAGAATGCGGCGGTATGGGAGGCGCACGGTCCTGGCGCTGCCGGCGGCCACGATCTCGCTGATCGTCTCGTCGCTGCCGGCGCTGGCCGATTTGAAACTCTGCAACCGCATGAGCTATGTGGTCGAGGCCGCGATCGGCATCGACGACAAATCGGCGACCGCCACCCGGGGCTGGTTTCGCATCGATCCCGCCGCCTGCCGCGTCGTGCTGCAGGGCGCGCTGACCGCGGATCGCATCCTCCTCAATGCGCGCGCGCTCGGCGTCTACGGCGCCTCGCCGATCCCGCAGGGCGGCAACGACACGCTGTGCATCGCACCAGAGAACTTCATCATCGCCGCGGCGCGCCAGTGCCGCACCGGGCAGACCCCGGCGCCCTTCACCCAGGTCACGCCGACGCAGACCGATGATGGCAATCTGGTCGCCTATCTGGCCGAGGGCAGCGAGTATGACGACGAACAGGCGCGCCTTGCCGGCATCCAGCGATTGCTGGTGATCGCGGGCTATGACGCTGCCCCGATCGACGGCGTCGATGGCCCGAAGACGCAAGCCGCGCTGAGCGCATTCCTGAAAAATCGCGGGCTTAGCCCCGACATCGTGCAGTCGCCGAACTTCTTCGCCACCATGATCGATGCGGTGCAGTCGCCGTCCGCCACGGGGCTGACCTGGTGCAACGACACGCCGCACAAGATCATGGCCGCGGTCGCCACCGACGACGGCAAGGCCGTCACCAGCCGCGGCTGGTATCGGATCGATCCCGGCAAATGCCTGCATCCCGACGTGACCGGCCAGCCGAAGCAGGTGTTCAGTTTCGCCGAGGCCGTCGACGGCGAGAACCGCACGGTCAAGCTCAAGGAAAGGCCGCTGAACTGGGGCGGCACCAAGGAGCTCTGCACCCGCGAGAGCAAATTCGAGATCAACGAACAGGGCGATTGCGGCAGCCGCGGCCTCAGCCCGATCGGCTTTGCCGTCGTCGACATGACGGGCGGCGGCAGGACATTGCGGTTTGCGATGCCATGAAGGGAACGCCCTCTATCGTCGTCCCGGCCGAGTGCGCGGTTGCGCACGGAGCCGGGACCCATAACCACCGAACCGAGTTTTGGTTACTATGCCACCCGAGACCAAAGGCAACACGCACAGTGCATAACAATAACAGCCGCGGCGTATGGGTCCCGGCGTTCGCCGGGACGACGGGTTGAGACAGCAATGAAAACCATCTCCCCCCGCGCCTTCACCCATATCGACACCTGGGTGTTCGACCTCGACAACACGCTATACCCGCATCACGTCAATCTGTGGCAGCAGGTCGACGCCCGCATCGGCGAGTTCATCAGCACCTACCTGAAGATCTCGGCGGAAGAAGCGCGGGTGCTGCAGAAGGATTATTACCGCCGCTATGGCACCAGCATGCGCGGCATGATGACCGAGCACGGCGTGCACGCCGACGATTACCTGGCTTACGTGCACAAGATCGATCATTCGCCGCTGGAGCCGAATCCTGCAATGGGATCTGCGATCGCCAGGTTGCCGGGTCGCAAGCTGATCCTGACCAACGGCTCGACGGACCATGCCGGCGCCGTGCTGGAGCGGCTCGGTCTGGCTGCGCATTTCGAGGCGGTGTTCGACATCATCGCCGCTGAACTGGAGCCGAAGCCGGCGCCGCAGACCTACCAGAAATTCCTCAGCCTGCACGGCGTCGATCCCACGAAATCCGCGATGTTCGAGGATCTCGCCCGCAACCTCGTGGTGCCGCACGAGCTTGGAATGACCACGGTGCTGGTAGTGCCTGACGGCGCCAAGGAAGTGGTGCGCGAGGACTGGGAACTGGAAGGCCGCGACGCCGCCTATGTCGATCATGTGACCGACGATTTGACGGGGTTCTTGCAGGGGTTGCCGCGGGGCTAGGGCAAGGTGTGTCCCCACGTCGTCCCGGCGAACGCCGGGACCCATACGCCGCGGCGGATATTATGAGGCGCTGCGGGTAGATACCTTCTTCAAATCATAGCTCCCTGTGGTTATGGGTCCCGGCTCAAGGCCGGGACGACGGCGGAGCAAGCCTTGACTCTCCCCCGCCAAATCCCGAAAAAGCCTCCCAATTCGCTTCACAATTGGCCCGATGTCCTGAGGAAATCCCGATGTCCCTGTCCGCGCTGGAATCCACCGTCAACACCGCGTTCGATGCCCGCGACGGCATCTCGACGTCGACCAGGGGTGAAGTTCGCGAAGCCGTCGATCATTCGCTCGAACTGCTCGACAAGGGCGAAGTGCGCGTCGCCGAGCGCGCGGCCGACGGCAAGTGGAAAGTCAATCAGTGGCTGAAGAAGGCGGTGCTGCTGTCGTTCCGCCTCAACGACATGGGTGCGATCCCCGGCGGTCCCGGCAAGGCGACGTGGTGGGACAAGGTGCCGTCGAAGTTCGATGGCTGGGGCGAGAACCGTTTTCGCGACGCCGGCTTCCGCGCGGTGCCCGGCGCGATCGTGCGCCGCTCGGCCTTCATCGCCCGCAACGTCGTGCTGATGCCGTCCTTCGTCAATCTCGGCGCCTATGTCGATGAAGCCACCATGATCGACACCTGGTCCACCGTCGGCTCCTGCGCGCAGATCGGCAAGCGCGTGCACATCTCCGGCGGCGTCGGTATCGGCGGCGTGCTGGAACCGCTGCAGGCCGAGCCTGTCATCATCGAGGACGATTGCTTCATCGGCGCGCGCTCGGAAGTCGCCGAAGGCGTGATCGTGCGCAAGGGCGCGGTGCTTTCGATGGGCGTGTTCCTCGGCGCCTCCACCAAGATCGTCGACCGCGACACCGGCGAGACCTTCATCGGCGAAGTTCCGGAATATGCCGTTGTGGTGCCCGGCAACCTGCCGGCGCGTCCCCTGAAGAACGGCCAGCCCGGCCCGTCCACCGCCTGCGCGGTGATCGTCAAGCGCGTCGACGAGCGCACCCGCGCCAAGACCAGCATCAACGAGCTGCTGCGGGACTAGGATAGCGGGCTAGCTCTCAGCACATGCCTGAGGCACGCACGCGCACCCACTCCCTGCGCGATATTCCGGGCGGGGTGTGGGCGCTGGGCTTCGTCTCGATGCTGATGGACATCTCATCGGAGATGATCCATGCGCTGCTGCCGATCTATCTTGTCACCGTGCTCGGCACCTCGATGGTCACGGTGGGCATCATCGAAGGCATTGCGGAAGCGACCGCGTCGATCACCAAGATATTTTCCGGCGCGCTCTCCGATTGGCTCGGCAAGCGCAAATGGCTCGCGGCGTTTGGCTACGGCCTTGCGGCGCTGACCAAGCCGATGTTTCCGCTGGCGCCGACGGTCGGCTGGCTGGTCGCGGCGCGCTTCATCGATCGGGTCGGAAAAGGCATTCGGGGCGCGCCACGCGACGCGCTGGTGGCGGACTTTGCGCCGGCGCATCTGCGCGGAGCAAGCTTTGGCCTGCGGCAGTCGCTCGACACGGTGGGAGCTCTCGCCGGCCCCTTGCTGGCCATCGGCCTGATGTGGCTGACCGCGGACAATTTCAAGGCTGTGTTCTGGTTTGCGGTCGTCCCCGGCTTTCTGTCTTTGGCCTTGATCATCTTCGCGGTGCGCGAGCCCGACCGCCCCGCAGGCTTGCGCAAGGTGCGCAACCCGATCAGCCTTTCCGAAGTCAGGAATCTCGGCGCGGCCTATTGGTGGGTGGTGGCGGTCGCGACGGTTTTCACGCTGGCGCGCTTCAGCGAAGCCTTCCTGATCCTGCGCGCGCAGGGCGCCGGCATGCCGCTCACCCTCGTGCCCGCGGTGCTGGTGCTGATGAACGTGGTTTACGCCGCCGCCGCGTATCCGGCCGGCGTATTGTCGGACCGCGTCAATCGCGTCACCGTTCTGGCTGTCGGCATCCTGGTGCTGGTTGCCGCCGATATCGTGCTCGCTTTGCTGCCTTCGCTCGCGGGGGTCGCGCTCGGCGTCGCGCTGTGGGGCCTGCACATGGGCTTGACCCAGGGGCTGCTGGCGACGCTGGTGGCGGATACCTCGCCTCCCGAACTGCGGGGCACGGCTTTCGGATTTTTCAACCTGCTGGGCGGCTTTGCCATGCTGGCGGCCAGCGTCCTGGCCGGGGCGCTGTGGGACCGTGCAGGGCCGGAAGCCACGTTCTTCGCCGGTGCCGGCATTGCGCTGGTGGCGCTGGTCGGCCTGCTTATAGTGCAGGGCCGAACCAAAACAGGCCGAATCGAACCAAAATAGCGGGGATGCGACCAATATTCGGAACCGTGGAGTTTTTTCCGCCGTCCGGAGGTTGCGATGGATTACGCCCGTTTACTGTTCGGTTTCAGTGGCCGCACCAACCGCGCCAGGTACCTTGCTGTCCAGCTCGCGCTCCTGACTTGCTGGCTCGTGCTTTGGCTGAAATCCCCGTTCGGGCAATGGGAGGTTTTGCAAGCCGGCGCCGTCATCGCGATGCTCTGGATCAATGCCGCCACGACGGCCAAGCGGCTTCACGACCGCAACAGGAGCGGTTGGTGGGCGATTGCGGTGCTGATCGTTAACCCTCTCTCCTACGTGTATTATGCGCTCTTCTTCGGGCTCTATTTCGGCGTTGATGTTTCCGGCGCGCGGGAGCTGCTGTTCGTGATGGGTGCTGTGGCGCTCTCCGTTCTGCAAACCTGGATGGTCATCGAGCTGTTTTTCCTGATCGGAACCGATGGCCGCAACCGCTTTGGACCGGATCCGACGCGCACCCTTCCCAAGGCTCCCCTGGTTTCCCACCCGCAATCGTTCGGCGTTCCGGATTTCCTGCTGCAGCGTGCCGGCCCGGCCGCACGTGGTTGATACCTGGCCGGTCACCGGAGTTACGCATGGACTACGCTTGGTACCTGTTCCGCTTTGAAGGCCGCCTCAACCGCGCCAATTTCTGGCTGGCAGTGCCGATCGTCCTTTGCCTGATGATGGTGCTGGCCATATTGGCCATCATCGCCAGCAAACTGTTCGGCGGTCCCGAATCGATCAGCTTCCACATCGGTGACGTCTTCGGCGTGCTCGATCCCGAGTCATATCGTTCGTTGTCGGCAGCCAGTCTCGGTCAAGCCGTCATCAAGGCGATCGGAACCCCTTTGTTCCTGTGGATTTATCTGGCCGTCGCGATCAAGCGGCTGCATGACCGCAACAAGAGCGCCTGGTGGATGATGCTGTTCTTCGTCTTCCCCGGTCTCTTCGACCAATTCGCGGATCGGCTGGGCGATTCCTATGCCATGATGTTTGTCGGGCTCGTCTCGTTCGTTTTCTGCATCTGGGGTTTCATCGAACTGCTTTTCCTCAAGGGCACCACCGGGACCAACCGGTTCGGCGCCGACCCGCTGGCGCCGATCGATACGCGGCCGCCTTGGGACCAGCAAAGCGAGATCGAGATGGTGCCGCACAAGGCTGGCCCGCCGCCGGTATGACGTGTTAAGCCGGGGTATGAATGATGCCGTTTCCATTACCCGCGACCTCGTCCGCTGCCCTTCCGTCACCCCGGCCGATGCCGGCGCGCTCGGTGTTCTCGAAAACCTCCTGAAGGCCGCCGGCTTCGAGGTGCATCGCGTCACCTTCAGTGAGCCCGGCACATCAGACATCGACAATCTCTATGCCCGCATCGGCGATCGTGCCCCGCACATCACCTTCGCCGGCCATACCGACGTGGTGCCCGCCGGCGACGAAGCGGCATGGAGCCATGGCGCATTCTCGGGCGACATCAAGGACGGCTTTCTCTACGGCCGCGGCGCGGTCGACATGAAGGGCGGTATCGCCTGCAGCGTCGCGGCGGTGCTGCAATATCTCGCGGACAATGACGGCAAGCCGCGGGAAGATGGCAAAGGGTCGATCTCGTTCCTGATCACCGGTGACGAGGAAGACATTTCCGTCAACGGCACCATCAAGCTGCTGAAGTGGTGCGCCGAGCGCGGCGAGAAATTCGACCATTGCGTGCTCGGCGAACCCTCGAATGTCGAGGTGCTCGGCGATTGCATCAAGGTCGGCCGTCGCGGCTCGCAATCCGGCACGCTGTTCGTCGACGGCGTGCAGGGTCACGTCGCCTATCCGCATCGCGCGGCCAACCCGGTGCCGGATATTTCGCGGCTGATCGTGGCGCTGAGCGACGAGCCGCTCGACCACGGCAGCGCCCAGTTCCAGGCCTCCAACCTCGAATTCACCTCCGTCGATGTCGGCAACACCGCGAGCAACGTCATCCCCGGACAGGCACGCGCGAAATTCAACATCCGCTTCAACGACAACCACACGCAGGAAACGCTGCGGGCGCTGGTCGATGAGAGACTGGCGAAAGCCTGCGGCAACCGCATCCGCGCGCACATCAAATGGGAGCCCTCGAACTCCAACGTGTTCGTGACAAAACCCGGCGCCTTCACCGACCTTGCCGTCAGTGCGATCGAAGAGGTGACGGGACGCAAGCCGGAACTGTCGACCTCCGGCGGCACCTCGGACGCGCGCTTCATTTCGAGCTATTGCCCGGTGATCGAATTCGGACTGGTCGGCCAGACCATGCACCAGGTCGACGAGCGCACGCCGGTGTCGGATCTGGAGAAGCTTACGAAGGTGTATCGGGGCGTGCTGGACCGGTATTTTGCGTGATGGCGTCGCTTCGCTAAACAAAAAACATCGAAAACAACCCCATGCAAAGTATGGATGGGGGCCCTAATAATCCACGCGTACCAGATATAGTCCGTCCGGCGGCGCGACGGGGCCGCAGGCGGCGCGGTTGCGGGCGGCGAGGGCGGCGGCGAGATCGTCGGCGCTCCAGCGGCCTTCGCCGACCCAGACCAATGATCCCACCATCGAGCGCACCTGGCTGTGCAGGAACGAGCGCGCCGAGGTCACGATGGCAACCGCATCGCCGTCTCTGATGACGTCGAGCTGGTCGAGCGTCTTCTCCGGCGATTTCGCCTGGCACTCGGTGTCGCGGAACGTCGTGAAGTCATGCTTGCCGAGCAGCCGCTGCGCGGCGTTGTGCATCGCGTCGGTGTCGAGACGCCGTGGCACCCGCCAGGTGCGGCCGATATCGAGCGCGAGATTGGCGCGGTGGTTGGTGATGCGATAGCGGTAATGCCGCTTCATGGCTGAAAACCGCGCCTCGAAATCGTCGGCTACGATCTCGGCGCTGAGCACGCCGATCGGATGCGGCCGCAGGTGCGCGTTCAACCCGTCGCGCAAGCGACCCGGCGGAAACGGTTTTTGGATATCGCAATGGGCGACCTGCCCCAGCGCATGGACGCCGGCATCGGTGCGCCCCGCGCCGTGCACGCGAACCTGTTCGCCGCAGATCGCCTTGACCGCGGTTTCCAGCGCGCCTTGCACCGTTGGGGCGTTGTCCTGGATCTGCCAGCCGCTGAAGGGGCTGCCGTCATACTCGATGATGAGCTTGTAGCGGGGCATCAGCCGAGCCGCGCCGGCGGCTTGAGCGGCGTGCCGCGCAGAAAATCCGCTGATTTCATCGGCGCCTTGCCGGCGCGCTGCAATTCGAGAATTTTGATCGCACCGTCGCCGCAGGCGATCGTCAGATGCTCGTCGAGCACGTCACCCGGCGCGCCCACGCCCTTGGCCGGCTCGCAGCGCAGGATTTTGATACGCGCCGCTTCGCCGTCGAGCGCGGCCTCGCACCAGGCGCCGGGAAACGGCGACAGCCCGTGGATGTGCCGCAGCACCTCGCGCGCAGGTCTCTTCCAGTCGATCCGCGCCTCGGCCTTCTCGATCTTGGCGGCGTACGTCACGCCCTGCTCGCTTTGCTTGCGCAATTGCAGACCGCCGCGTTCCAGCCCGCCCATCGCGCGCACCATCAGGTCGGCACCCAATGGGGCCAGCGCGTCGTGCAGATCGGCCGCGGTCATCGTGTCCGAAATAGGAAGGCGCTCGGCCATCGCGACGTCGCCGGTGTCGAGGCCGACGTCCATCTTCATCACCATCACGCCGGACTCGGCGTCGCCTTGCATGATGGCGCGGTTGATCGGGGCGGCGCCGCGCCAGCGCGGCAGCAGCGAGCCGTGCAGGTTGAAACAGCCAAGCGGCGGCGCATCCAGGATCGCCTGCGGCAGGATCATGCCATAGGCGACGACGACGGCGGCATCCGCGTTGTGCGCGCGAAACGCTTCGAGTGCGTCCGGCGTCTTCAATGTGGTCGGCGTCAAAACCGCTATGCCGAGCCGCCGCGCTTCCTGCTCGACCGGCGTTACCTGCAGCTTCATGCCGCGCCCGGCCGGCTTCGGCGCGCGGGTATAGACGGCCGCGATGTCATGGCCATGGGCCACGAGCTCCAGCAGCGTCGGCACCGCGAAATCGGGCGTGCCCATGAAGATCAAGCGAAGAGGCATGTGGTGACGATATCCCGAGACGATTTAATTCTACTCGTCATGGCAGGGCGATAGTAGTCTGCTTTGCGCAGACTACGTAAACTTGTCTGCGCTCCCGGCCATCCACGTCTTTGCTGCGGCGAGAAAGAAAGACGTGGATGCCCGGCACAAGGCCGGGCATGAAGGCGGAGCGAATTGCGAACTACTCCGCCGCCCTCTTCGCGGCCTTGGTAAACTTCTTCAGCACACGGTCGCGCTTCAGCTTGGACAAGTAATCCACGAACAAGATGCCGTTGAGGTGATCGATTTCGTGCTGGATGCAGGTGGCGAACAGGCCGTCGGCGTCCTCCTCGTGCACCTTGCCGTCCAGATCGGTGAAGCGCACACGCACCTGCGCCGGCCGCTCCACCGCCTCGTAATATTCGGGGATCGAGAGACAGCCTTCCTCATACACCGACAGTTCCTCGGACGAGGAGATGATCTCCGGATTGATGAAGACCCGCGGCTGCGGCCTGGTCTCGCCGTCCTCGGTCTTCTTGGCCAGATCCATGGTGATCAGCCGCAGCGGCTGCGCGACCTGGATCGCGGCGAGGCCAATGCCGGGCGCGTCGTACATGGTCTCGAACATGTCGTCGGCGAGCTTGCGGATCTCCGCCGTCACCTTCTCGACGGGTTTGGAGACGAGCCGCAACTGTTTGTCCGGCAGGATGATGATTTCTCTTAATGCCATGATGGGGCGATTTAAGCTGCCGGTTTGCCGCGGTCAATGCGCGGCGGAACCGGTTAAGGGGGCCTTAACCATGATTTTTAAGGCGGTGTTAACCACGAAAATTAAGCATCTGTTTACCATAAATGTTCCCTATTCGTTCGTGCTAACCAGCGAATCGGCTACAAGCAGGCCATGAACGAGATTCTTTTTGTGGTCGGCGACCTGCCGATTCGTGTCGTCGACGCGCTGATCGGCTTTGGCGTGCTGGCGCTGGTGCTGCTGCTGACCATTGCCATCGTGATTGCCCGCTCCGGCCGCCGCGGCGCGGAACTCGCGATGGCGCAGGCGATCCGGGCCGACGAGCTGGAGGAACGCCTGAGCGAAATGCTGCGGGCGCAGAGCGAATCCACCGGCCGGGTCGATGCGATGGGACAGGCGCTGGCCGGCCGTCAGGCCGAGATGGCCCGCGCCGTCAACGAGCGGCTGGATTCGGTGACCCACCGGGTCGGCCAGTCGATGGAAGCGACCACGCGCAACACCATGGACAGTTTGCGCGTGCTGCATGAGCGGCTCGGCATCATCGACAATGCGCATAAAAATCTCACCGACCTGACCTCGCAGGTCACGACACTGCGCGACGTGCTCGCCAACAAGCAGTCGCGCGGCGCGTTCGGCCAGGCGCGGATGGAAGCGATCGTCCAGGACGGCATGCCGAAGGGCGCCTACGAATTCCAGTACACGCTCTCGACCGGCAAGCGGCCGGACTGCGTGGTGTTCCTGCCCGACCAGCGCCCGCTCTGCATCGATGCGAAATTTCCGCTGGAAGCGATGACCGCGCTGCACGACGCGCGCACCGACGAAGAAAAGAAATACGCCACCCAGCGCCTGCGCGCCGACGTGATGAGACACATCAACGACATCGCCGAGAAGTATCTGATATCAGGCGAGACCCAGGACACCGCGCTGATGTTCGTGCCGTCGGAATCGGTCTACGCGGAAATTCACGACGGGTTCGACGACGTGATCCAGAAGGCCTACCGCGCCCGCGTCGTGCTGGTGTCGCCGTCGCTGCTGATGCTGGCGATCCAGGTGATGCAGCAGATCCTCAAGGACGCGCGGATGCGCGACGCCGCCGACCAGATCCGCACCGAGGTGCTTAATTTGGGCGACGATCTCGGCCGACTGCGCGACCGCGTGCTGAAGCTGCAAAAGCATTTTGGCGATGTGAATGAGGACGTCCGCCAGATCCTGATTTCCGCCGACAAGATCGAAAAGCGCGCCGGACGGATCGAGGAACTGGATTTCAGCAAGTCCGAGCCAGCGGCTGAAGCCCCGCGCATCGTCAAATCAGGTGCACCGGAGCTGTTTCCCCTGCAACGCAAGCTGCAGGCGGGGGAGTAGGGGCCTACGGAGGCGCTACACAAACGGTGTCATCGCCCGGCTTGACCGGGCGACCCAGTATCCCAGAGGCGGCCGATGGGCCCCGCAGCTTCTACGTCTATATCCTCGCCAGCCGCATCGGAGGGACGCTTTACGTCGGCGTCACCAACGACCTGATTCGTCGCGTTGCCGAGCATCGCCTGAAGTCGGTCAAAGGATTCACGAAGAAGTACGATGTCGACAAACTGGTCTATTTCGAGCAGTTCGATGACGCTGAAAACGCGATCAAGCGCGAGAAGCTACTGAAGAAATGGAATCGCGCCTGGAAAATCAGATTGATAGAAGAACTCAATCCAAATTGGGATGATCTCTACCCCAGCATAACCGGCGTTTGAATGTCTCCGCTATATCCAATTCTCCGTCATACCCCGCGGAGGCGGGGTATCCAGTAGCACGAGGAAATAGTTGGAGAACCGAGGCTTCGCGGAATACTGGATCGTCCGCCTTCGCGGACGATGACAGCCGGGTGGGTGGCTCGGCCGGGCGATGACAGTATCATTTTTGGCGGCCGAATCTGCTAACAACCCTTCATGACCACCAACGAAGCCCCCTCGACATCGGCAACACCCTCGTCTGCGCCGACCTGGCGCGATGGCCTTGCCGTCTATCTGCAGCCGCGCGTGCTGATCGTGATGATGCTCGGCTTCTCGTCCGGGCTGCCGCTGGCGCTGTCGGGATCGACGCTGCTGGTATGGGTCAGCGAGAACGGCGTCAGCCTCGGCACCATCGGGCTGTTCACCCTGGTCGGCACGCCCTACACGCTCAAGTTCCTGTGGGCGCCGCTGGTGGATGGCCTTAACATTCCGCTGCTAACGCGCTGGCTCGGGCGGCGGCGCGGCTGGCTGGTCTTCACCCAACTGCTGCTGATGGCCGCGATCCTCGGACTGGCGCTGACCGATCCCGCACGCTCGCCGTTCTTCGTGGCGCTCGGCGCCCTGCTGGTCGCCACGACGTCGGCAACGCAGGACATCGTGGTCGATGCGTTCCGGGTCGAAAGCCTTGCGGAGAACGAACAGGCCGCCGGCATGGCGTCCTATGTGGCGGCCTATCGCGTCGGCATGGTGGCGTCCACGGCCGGTGCGCTGTTTCTCGTCACCGGCTTCGAGTATGTCGGGCTGAACCGGCTCGATGCCTGGATGGCGAGTTTCGCGGCGATGGCGGCGCTGGTGCTGATCGGCATCGTCACGGTGCTGTGCGCGCGGGAGCCGGAACAGTCCCGCATTGCTGACGCCGCAGCAGGCGGAAAGCCTTCGGTCAGCCGCATCGCCGAGGCCGCGATGGGCGCTTTCAGCGAGTTCCTGACCCAGCGCTATGCCATCGTCGTGCTGGTGTTCGTGATGCTGTTCAAGTTCACCGACGCCTTCGCCGGCGCGATGACAGTGCCGTTCATCATCGACATCGGCTTTACGCGCAACGACTACGCCATCATCGTCAAGGGCGTCGGCCTGGCCGCGACCCTGATCGGCGGTTTCGCCGGCGGCTTCCTCGCGCGCGGCACCTCGCTGGTGACCTGCCTGTGGATCGGCGGCCTGCTGCAGGCGGTGTCCAATCTCACCTTCACCTGGCTGGCGCTGGTCGGGCCGCAGCAATGGGCGCTGACCGTCGCCGTCTCGGTGGAAGCGTTCACCGGCGCGATCGGCACGGTGATCTTCGTCGCCTATCTCTCTGCGCTATGCAAGAACCCGCTGCACACCGCCACGCAATACGCGCTGCTCACCGCGCTGGCGTCAGTCGGCCGCATCTATCTGTCCTCCGGCTCGGGCTATGTGGCCGAGGCGACGGGCTGGCCGCTGTTCTTCGTGGTCTCCGTACTGGTCGCGGTGCCGAGCCTGATCCTGCTGGTGTGGCTGCAGCGACGCGGGCATTTCGATGAACTGGGGCCGGTGAAGGTTTAGGCTGCAAGGGCGTTGAACGCTGTGTCAACAACCTCGGTTGTCGTCCCCGCCGAGTGCGCAATTGCGCACGGGGGGCGGGGACCCAGTATTCCAGAGACATCAACAATTGAACGATAGGCCGCGGCGTACTGGATCGCCCGGTCGAGCCGGGCGATGACAGCGACGTTGTGACTTCGACTAATGCTTGGTCACGACGCTCCACTTGGTGATCACGGCTTCGCTCATCTGCCCGGCATCCTGCGCGCAGGCGACTTCGTCGACCTTCACCGAGATTTCCTTGCCGATGAAATTCTTCAGTTGCGCGGCCTGCGCGTCGTTCGAGGTGATGAGCTGGAACGTTTCGGGGCCGGTCTCCAGATTGCAGAGCCCGTTCGGCGGCGGCAGCCGGCGCGGCTCGCTGGTCAGCTGATAGGTGGCGACGCGTTTGCCTTTCTTGCCGCCGCGAACCTTCATCGCATTGAGTTCCCCCGACAGGACGTCGCCGGCATTGATCAGCTTGCCCGGCTTCGGCGCGGGCTCGGCCTGCTGCGCCCGTGCGGAAGGCGCGGCCAGGGCCGCCGCCATGGTAGCCGCAATACAAAGGCGCTTGGCGAATCGTGATTTCGTCATGTCAGTTCCGTTGTTTTGGTTAGAACAGCGTTCGCTGCCGCATCGCTGCGGATAGCGTACCTTCATCGAGATAATCAAGCTCGCCGCCAACCGGCACGCCATGGGCCAGCCGTGTCACCTTGACGTTGGCTTCCTGCAACAGATCGGTGATGTAATGCGCCGTGGTCTGGCCATCAACCGTTGCATTCAGCGCCAGGATGATCTCGCCGACCTGCTGGTCATGTGCGCGCGCCACCAGCGCATCGATGGTGAGATCCTGCGGGCCAACGCCGTCGAGCGGCGACAGCGTGGCGCCCAGCACGTGATAGCGGCCGTTGGTCGCATTGGCCCGCTCCAGCGCCCACAAATCCGCGACGTCGGCGACCACGACGATGGTGGTGGGATCGCGCCGCGGATCGGTACATACCGTGCAGGGATTTTGCGTATCGATATTGCCGCAGGTCTTGCAGACCTGGATCTTTTCGATCGCCACCTGCAGCGCGCCGGCGAGCGGCGTCATCAGCGCCTCGCGCTTCTTGATCAGATGCAGCGCCGCGCGCCGCGCCGAACGCGGCCCAAGCCCCGGCAGCCGCGCCAGGAGCTGGATCAGACGTTCGATTTCGGGGCCGGCAACCGCAGTAGCCATTTCAGATGAGACCAGGCATTTCAGATATGACCAAGTGCTTCAAGTAAGACCAAGGCCTGGTGGCAGGCCGAGCCCGCCGGTCAGCGCCTGCATCTTTTCCTGCATCGCGGTTTCCGCCTTGCGCCGGGCGTCGTTATGCGCGGTCACCAGCAGGTCTTCGAGGATCTCGCGGTCTTCCGCCTTCATCAGCGACGGATCGATCTTGACGCCCTTCACTTCCATCTTCGCGGTCATCCGCACGGCAACCATGCCGCCGCCGGAAATGCCCTCGACTTCGACATTGCCGAGTTCTTCCTGCATCGCCTGCATCTTCGATTGCAGTTGCGCCGCCTGCTTCATCATGCCGAGAAAATCAGCCATTGGGTTTTCCTTGGGTGCGTCTTCTCAAGATATCGATCAATCGTCGTCGCTGTCCGAACGCTCGGCCGGGTCCTCACCGATCGCGTCGGTTTCCGGCGGCTCGGCGGCAAGCTTGCGCACCTCGACGACCTTGGCGCCCGGGAACCGCGCCAGCACTTCCTGCACGCGCGGATCGGCTTCCGCGGCCCGCGCATGTTCGTTCTTCGCATGCTCGTTCTGCGAACGAACCGTCGGCTGGCCGGTCTCGTTGGAGACGATCACGGTCCAGCGCCGGCCGGTCCATAGTTCCAGCTTGCGGGAGAGATCGCTGACCAGCGCCCGCGCCGCGTGGCGCTCGAGCGCGACTTCCAGCCGCCCATCCTCCAGGCGCACCAGCCGCATGTCGGCCTCGAGTGCCGCCTTGATCAGCAGATCGCGCTTCTCGCCGGCCAGCGCGACGAGCTGCGCAAAACTGGTGATTCGCAAAGCGGGCGCGGACTGCGACTCCGGCGCCGCCATTTGCGGCCGCGCGGACGCTTCCGCGCCAGTTCTCTGCACCGTGGGCGCACGCATCGGCGCTGACGACATGGAGGACACGGTCGAGGCCGGCGCCGCGCGCGAGGGCGCAGCACTTGCCGAAACGACCGGCGAGCCGCCGCCATTTTGTTCAAGCATCCTGATCGCTTCGTCCGGGGTGGGCATGTCAGCGACATAGGCGATGCGCACCAGCACCATTTCGGCGGCCGCCGCCGGCCGCGTCGCGGTCTGCACCTCGGTGATGCCTTTAAGGAGCATCTGCCACATCCGCGACAGCACCCGCATCGACAATTTTGCCGCAAAATCGCGGGCGCGCACGCGTTCAGTTTCGCCATAGGCGACGTTGTCGGCGGTGGCCGGTACGACTTTCACGCGGGTGACGAAATTGACGAACTCGGCCAGATCGGACAGCACCACCACCGGATCGGCGCCGACGTCGTACTGTTCGCGGAATTCCTTGAAGGCGCTGGCGATATCGCCGCGCGCCAGCGATTCGAAGAGGTCGATCACCCGGGTGCGGTCGGCGAGGCCGAGCATCTGCCGCACGGCGTCGGCGCGCACGATGCCGGCTGCATGCGCGATCGCCTGGTCGAACAACGACAGCGAATCGCGCACCGAGCCTTCGGCGGCGCGCGCGATGATGCCGAGCGCTTCCGGCTCGACCTCGACGCCCTCTTTGGTTGCGATGTTGGACAGATGCCCCATCAGCACGTCGGCCTCGACGCGGCGGAGGTCAAAACGCTGGCAGCGCGACAGCACCGTGACCGGCACTTTGCGGATTTCGGTGGTCGCGAACACGAATTTGGCGTGCTCCGGCGGCTCCTCCAGCGTTTTCAGGAACGCGTTGAAGGCCGCGGTCGACAGCATGTGGACTTCGTCGATGATGTAGACCTTGTAGCGCGCAGAGGCCGGTGCATAGCGCACGCTGTCATTGATCTGGCGGACATCGTCGACGCCGGTATGGGACGCGGCGTCCATTTCCAGCACGTCCATGTGCCGGCTTTCCATGATCGCCTGGCAATGCACGCCGAGCGTCGGCATCTGGATCGCAGGCCCCTTCGCCGAGCCGTCAGCCATTTCGTAATTGAGCGCGCGGGCGAGAATCCGCGCCGTGGTGGTTTTGCCGACCCCGCGCACCCCGGTCAGAATCCAGGCCTGCGGGATTCGCCCCGTTTCGAACGCATTCGAAACGGTGCGGACCATGGCCTCCTGGCCGATCAGGTCCTCGAAACTGGAGGGGCGGTATTTGCGTGCCAGCACCCGATAGGGCTTTCCGGCCTCGGGCAGTCCGCCGAGAGCGAAGCCGCCCTGATTGGCGCCATCTGTTTGATCTTCAGGCTTTTCTTGGGGAGCGCCAGCATCACTCATCGGTCGATCCGCAATTGATTGTCTCTCAAGGCCGGTTTGCGGAACGGAGAGGAATCAAGCGCCAAAGGCGGCCCTCGCCGCTTTCAGCGCGATTCGCTCGAAAAACAGGTAGGAGACTGACGAGCGACCCGATCCGGACCTCGTTAGGGCTGCTTCCTTCCGGACCTGACCCGGTTGGCGAGTGGCTCGTCCACCGCCAATCTCCCGGTCCTTATTTGGGGCCAAAAGGGCCGGAAAGCAAGCGGGTAAGCGGGGTTTGCGGGACTTGTGCAGAAACGCGGAAAGGCTTTACTTGCCGTCATTGCCCGGCCTTGTGCCGGGCATCCACGCCTTCCTTTGGTTCCCAACCGGGAAGGGCGTGGACGGCCGGGGATAGGCGAGCGGAAGCGACGCCGTCCTTCAAACGGCTATGCCCGGCCATGACGAGGAAATACGTATGTCCACTGACGCCGCCTGGTCACTGCACTCCCAGCTCAAGAAAGACACCATCGACATCGGCGACCTGCCGCTGTGCCGGGTGCTGGTGATCAAGGACGCGCATTACCCGTGGCTGCTGCTGGTGCCGCGCCGCGAGGGGGCGGTGGAAATCATCGATCTCGACGAGGTCGCGCAGGCGCAGTTGATGACGGAAGTCTCCCGCGTCGCCCGCGCCCTCAAAGAGATCACCAAATGCGACAAGCTCAATATCGCGGCACTGGGCAATCTGGTGCCACAGCTCCATGTTCACGTCATCGCGCGCCGCTCCAGCGACGCCGCCTGGCCGCGGCCGGTCTGGGGCGTGATGCCGCCACTGGCGCATGACGCCGAGGAAGTCCAGAATTTTATCAGCGCGCTCCGCCGCAAGATTTGGCTAGGTTAAATTCATGTCAGTTTTCGATTCGTTTCCACTCGGCAAGCCCGCTTTTGTCACCCACGTTCTCGACCGCGCCGCGCATCTTCGCAGCAATGACGAGAAATTGTTCGCGCTGGAAAGCCACCGCGACGCCCGCGCCTATGTGATCTACCGCGACTCGCTGGTGGTGCGGCAGGAGGCCGGAGGATCGCGCGTCCTGCTCAGCGTCGACGAGGCCGTGAAACTGGGCGCCAATCCGGGCACGATCTTTTTGGGCCTGCGCGACGGTGCGCCGGTTTTCGGCATGGGCATCGCGGCGGCGGCGGTGGAAAAGCTGCTGACGCGCGACGATGTCGCGGTCACCGAACTGCGCGGCATGGTGATGCAGGGCGCCGTGCCGACCGAACAGCTCTCGGCGATCGCGATGGCGAAATCGATGGTGAGCTGGCATCAGCGCCATGGTTATTGCGCCAATTGCGGCACCCGCACCGCGATGAAGGAAGGCGGCTGGAAGCGCGACTGCCCGAACTGCAAGGCCGAGCATTTTCCGCGCACCGATCCGGTCGTGATCATGCTGGTCACTCATGGCGACAGATGTCTGCTGGGACGGCAGAAGCAGTTTTTGCCGGGGATGTGGTCGTGCCTGGCGGGCTTCGTCGAGGTCGCCGAAACCATCGAGGACGCGGTCCGGCGCGAGATTTTCGAGGAATCCGGGATTCACTGCACCGACGTGACCTATTACATGACGCAGCCGTGGCCCTACCCGTCGTCGCTGATGATCGGATGCGCCGCGCGCGCAACCTCGGACGAAATCGTGGTCGACAAGGCCGAACTGGAGGATGCACGCTGGTTCACTCGCGACGAAGTGGCCCTGATGCACAGCCGCACACATCCCGACGGCATGTTTGCCGCGCATCCGTTCGCGATCGCTCACCATTTGATCGGCCGCTGGGTGCATAGGGGAACCGATTCGAGCGCATAGCAGGAACTCTCCCATGGACCAAATCATTACCCCCGGACTCTCTTCTGGGTTCCGGCACATGGCGGAACCGGCATGACGGATTCCGGTATGAACTTTCACGATAAAGCGCCGAAAACCCCGCCGCGCATCCTGTGCATCGGCATGCCGGTGCGCGACCTGACCTTTCACACGCCAGGTGTTCCTGGGCGCGGCTCCAAGGAGAACGCCACCGCATTCGACGAAATCTGCGGCGGCAACGCGCTCAATGGCGCGATCGGCATCGTTCGGCTCGGTGGCCGCGCCTCGATCTGCGGGCCGATGGGCGATGCCAAGGAAACATCTGCTCGCTTCATCTTCGATCAGATGGCGCATGAGGGCATCGAGACGAAACATCTCATCCATATGCCCGGCCTGGTGACGCCGATCTCGGCTGTGATGATCGATCCTTCCGGCGAGCGCACCATCGTGACCTTCCGCGATCCAGAGCTGTGGCATGTGAAATTGCCCGACTTCGACACGCTGCTGGACGACTGCGCCGCCATTCTCACCGAGAGCCGTTGCGCTGAATTCTGCACCGATCTCTGCGCCGAGGCGCAAAGACGCGGCATCCCTGTGATCGTCGACGTCGACCGCGCGATGTCGCTGCGGGAGGGCTTGCTCAACGCGTCTTCGCATCTGGTGTTCTCGAGCGAGCCGCTGCAGGAGACCGCCGATGTCGCCGACGACGCCCAGGCGCTGAAGAAGATCGCCAAACTGACCAAGTCGTTCCTGGCGGGGACCCGCGGTGCGCGCGGCACCATCTGGCTCGACGAGAATCAGGTCATCCAGGAAACCCCGGCCTTCCCGGTCCACACGGTGGACACCCTCGGCGCCGGTGACGTGTTCCACGGCGCCTTCGCGCTCGCGATCACCGAGGGGCAGGAATTGCGGCAGGCGCTTCGGTTTGCCTCGGCTGCCGCAGCCTTGAAATGCACCCGCTTCGGCGGCGCCTTTGCTGCGCCGCAACGTATTGAAGTTGAAGAGCTTTTGAGCCAAGGCCAGAGTACCAACCCGGCCTCGACCGGCCAATAAGATAGGCTTGCTATAGAAGAATTTTCTATATATGAGGAATGAAAGCCTCATTCATGGAACATTCTTCTCATGACCGACATTGCAGTCCAGCTTCACGAAGCCAATCGCCGCCTTGATGCCATTGACCGCAAAATCCTGACGGTGCTGCAGGAGGACGCCTCGCTGTCGGTAGCCGAGATCGGTGACCGGGTCGGGCTGTCCTCGACGCCATGCTGGAAGCGCATCCAGCGGTTAGAGGCCGACGGCGTGATCCTGCGCCGGGTGGCGCTGGTCGATCAGAACAAGATCGGGCTCGGCATTTCCGTGTTCGTCTCGGTCGAGAGTTCCGACCATTCCGAGGCCTGGCTGAAGACCTTCGCCAGCGCCGTCAGCGCCATGCCCGAGGTGATGGAATTCTACCGGATGGCGGGCGACGTCGATTACATGCTGCGCGTGGTGGTCGCCGACATGGCAAGCTATGACGTGTTCTACAAAAAGCTGATCAGCGCCGTGCCGCTGAAGAATGTGACCTCGCGCTTTGCGATGGAGAAGATCAAGTCGGTCACCGCGCTGCCGGTGCCGGCGGCGTAACAGCCGGACATCCCCCTAACGCTACCTTAGGCTGAAGGTTTACGCGCCGTTAGCTTCGTCACGATATTGTTTTGTGATGGAGCGGGGGGAAATCATTCCAACGACCGGACGGCCTGTCTGGCTGAACGCTGCCGCGCTGCTGATCGCGAGCTGGATCGGAATCGCAGCACTGTCGTTGCAGGTCAGGACCGGCGCCGAGGTCGTGGCGGTGGCTTTCCCGCCATGGTGGAGCGACCAGCAAGCCTTCCTTGCTACCGCGTCCGCCAACGCCGCCATCGTCAGGACGACCGCCGTTCCGGCCCTTCTGATCGTGCGACCGGACGACAATGACGGGCTGACACAACTGCACAAAGCCGGCGCCTGGCTGACCATGGACCCGCAGGCGATCGCGGCCTGCTTCACGAAATAGACGCGTACTTCACGACCTACAATTTGGGAGCTGGGAATGACCTTCGAAAGCGAAGACCTGGTAATCCTGCGCGAAACAGCCAGCAAGATATTGCTCGCGGTGCTCTGGCTGCATGTCCCGATCGCTCTCGTCATCGGTATGGCGCGCGACGCCGACTGGCTGGTACCGGCCGCATTCATGGCCGCAATGGCGCTGGCCGCGACCGTGTCGTGGCGCATGTCGGGGAACGGACCTTCCACCCGCCTGATCGTTGCCGTCGCGTTGATGGCCGATGTCGCCATGTTCGTCTTCCAGCTCGCGGGACATCGCTGGCAGGTCGACATGCACATGTACTTCTTCGCCGCATTGGCATGTCTGGTCGCCTATTGCGACTACCGGCCGATCGTCCTGGGAACAGTGGCTGTCGCGCTGCACCACCTGACGCTGAATTTCCTGCTGCCGGCCGCGGTCTATCCCGGCGGCTCCGACCTTGGCCGCGTCGTTCTCCACGCCGTCATCCTCCTTATCGAGGCAGGCGTGTTGATCTGGCTCACGACCACGGTCACCCATTTGTTCGAAATGGCGGCACAGAAGACCTCGGAGGCCGATGCGGCAAGCGCTGCCGAAGCGCGCGCCACTGCCGACCGCAACATGGCCGAGCAAGCCAAGCGCGACCGTGATGCGGCAAGGCGCGAACTGTCCGCCGGCTTCGAGCGCAGGATCAGTGGCGTCGTCGAGGCCGTCGCCGTGGCAGCCAGCGAGATGCAGGGTCTGTCGGCTTCGATGAGCGAAAGCAACGCTGAAACCTCGCGGCAGACCGCCACGGTCGCCGCCGCATCGACGCAGGCCTCGGTAAACGTGGAAACGGTGGCATCGGCGACCGAAGAGCTCGCGGCTTCGATCAACAGCATCGCCCAGCAGGTGACGCGCTCCGCCGAGATCGCCAACAAGGCCGCCGAAGAGGCGCGTCGCACCAACTCCGTGGTCGAGGGACTAGCCGCCGGCACCCAGAAGATCGGCGAAGTGGTGACGCTGATCCAGAGCATCGCCAGCCAGACCAATTTGCTGGCGCTGAACGCCACGATCGAAGCCGCCCGCGCCGGCGAACATGGCAGGGGATTTGCGGTGGTAGCGAGCGAAGTCAAGGCGCTGGCCAATCAGACCGCAAACGCGACGGAGGAAATTTCCGCGCAGATTCAAGCCATCCAGACCGCCACCGGCGAGGCCGTCAACGCCATCCAGGTGATCAGCGGCACCATCGCCGAAATCGACGAGATCTCAAGCGGAATCGCCGCCGCGGTCGATCAGCAGGGCGCCGCGACGCGGGAAATCGCCGGGAACGTGCAGCAGGCCGCAAACAGCACAAGGGATGTCAACGACAGCATCCTCAGCGTCAGCCGGGCTTCCGATGAAGCCGGCCGCGGGACGGCACGGTTGCTCGATGCCGCGAATGGCCTGTCGTCGCAATCGGGCCGGCTGAAATCCGAGGTCGACAGCTTTCTCGGCTCGCTTCACGTCGCGTAGGATTCGATAATTTCGGTGTCGTCGCCCGCCTTGTGCGCAATCGCGCACTGGGGCGGGCGATCCAGTATTCCAGAGGCGCCGATGATAGAACCGAGAAACCGCGGCGTACTGGATACCCCGCTTTCGCGGGGTATGACAGTTGTGGGCGGGGCGAGGTAAAAACCTCAAATCTTCTGATTGTATTCGCCGACTTCGGGATGGGTGCGCAGCACCACATTCATCGCCTCGAACATGTCGTGCATCCGCTGCTCGGCAACGGGGCTCTCGACCACCACCACCAGCTCCGGCTTGTTGGAGGACGCCCGCACCAAGCCCCAGCTGCCATCTTCGACGGTGACGCGCACGCCGTTGACGGTGACGAGATCGCGGATCTTTTGGCCCGCGACCTTCTCGCCCTTGGTCTGCAGCGCCTCGAAATGCTTCACCACGGCGTCGACGACGCCGTATTTGGTCTCGTCGGCGCAATGCGGCGACATCGTCGGCGACGACCAGGTTTTCGGCAGCGCGTCTTTCAAATCCGCCATCGACTTGCCGGTCGCGCGGTCGAGCATCTCGCAGATCGCGATCGCCGAAACCAGGCCGTCGTCATAGCCGCGGCCGAACGGCTTGTTGAAGAAGAAATGCCCGGACTTTTCGAAGCCCGCCAGCGCGCCAAGCTCGTTGGTACGGCGCTTCATGTAGGAATGGCCGGTCTTCCAATACTCGGTTTTGGCGCCCTGCTTCTGCAGCACGGGATCCGTGACGAAAAGTCCGGTCGACTTCACGTCGACCACGAACAACGCATCCTTGTGGATCGCCGACATGTCGCGCGCCAGCATCACGCCGACCTTGTCGGCAAAGATCTCCTCGCCGGTGTTGTCGACGACGCCGCAACGGTCGCCGTCGCCGTCGAAGCCGAGGCCGACATCGGCCTTGTGCTTCAGCACTTCGTCGCGGATCGCGTGCAGCATCTCCATGTCTTCGGGGTTCGGATTGTATTTCGGAAAGGTGTGATCAAGCTCGGTATCGAGCGGGATCACCTCGCAGCCGATCGCTTCCATCACCTGCGGCGCGAACGCGCCCGCGGTGCCGTTGCCGCAGGCCACCACGACCTTCAGCTTGCGCTTCAGCTTCGGGCGCCCCGTGAGATCGGCGATGTAGCGCGCCGGAAAATTCTCGTGGAATTGATAGGAGCCCCCGGCCTTGTTCTTGAAATCGGCGTTGAGCACGATTTCCTTCAGCCGCGTCATCTCGTCGGGGCCGAAGGTCAGCGGCCGGTTGGCGCCCATCTTGACGCCGGTCCAGCCATTGTCGTTATGCGATGCGGTGACCATGGCGACGCAGGGCACGTCGAGGTCGAACTGCGCGAAATAGGCCATCGGCGTCACCGCGAGCCCGATATCGTGCACCTTGCAGCCCGCCGCCATCAGGCCCGAAATCAGCGCGTATTTGATCGAGGCCGAATAGCCGCGGAAATCGTGCCCGGTGACGATTTCCTGCTTGACGCCGCGTTCCGCGATCAGCGCGCCGAGCCCCATGCCCAGCGCCTGAATGCCCATCAGGTTGATTTCCTTGCCGAACAGCCAGCGCGCGTCATATTCGCGAAAACCCGTCGCCTTCACCATCGGCTCGGATTCATAGGCATAGGTATTCGGAACCAGCATGGATTTCGGCTTCGGAAACATCTGACATGGCCTCTTGAGATATAGAAGGGCAGCGCCGCAGGCTTAGCGAAAGCCCAGCTGCAGCGGAAGGCGGGATTAGCGGCTTTTGGCGATTAATTGCGGCGGATTTGAAGGCAGAACTGCCTAGAGCTTCAGCTCTGATTGCATCAGAACTGAAGCTCTAAATTCCTGTTTTGACGCGTTTTCTTCACGCGAACCGGCATCCACCCTCGGATCAAGTCCGAGGGCATGCTTCGCTCGAAAACGCTTTATTGCTCCAGCACCAGTCGGCCATTGGCGTATTCGAAGCGCTTCAGCTTCGACAGGAACGACAGGCCAAGCAGATTTTCCGAAAGCGCTTCGTCGGGCAGCACCATGGCGTCGACGTCGCGCACCACGATTCCGCCGAGGTCAATCATGGCAATCCGCGCGCGCGCGGCCTTGATGGTCCCGTTGGCGGTGGTGACGGTCGCGTTGTAATCGCCGCGCGAGGGACGCAGGCCGAACCGCGCCGCGGACTTCTCGTTCAGCGCCACCAGCGAGGCGCCGGTGTCGACCATGAAGTCGACGCGCTGGCCGTCGATCCGGCCGTCGGTCTGGAAATGGCCGCGCGCGTCTCTGGGAATGCTGAGGCTGCGGCCGCTGGCTTGCGCGACCGTCGCTGCGGCCTGCGCTTTTGGCGGAGCGGTATTGGCGAGAGCCGGCGCAAACTTGTCCGCCATCTGGGCCATGAAGCTGCCAAGGGCAACCAGGACGGCGGCAAAAATCATCAGGTTACGCATGACGCCACACTCGATACGCTACATCTGGGCCAGACCGCCGATAACACCACGGCGCCGGCCAAGCCGCGACTAACAACGCCGGCCGAGGCTGCCATTTTGACGAAAAGGATGAGTGAAGCGTTAACGCCCAAGGCTGTCATGCGCGGGCTTGACCCGCGCATCCATCAATCTTCGTAAAATGCCCTTCATTAACGGATGGATTGCCGGGGGCGCAGACAAGTTTACGTAGTCTGCGCAAGGCAGACTACTATGCCCGGCAATGACAGGAATTCAGGTGCCGCGCGGTTTGACCCGCCGCGTCGGCAAGGCATTGGCCGGGTCTTCCGGCCAGGGATGCCGGGGATAGCGGCCGCGCAGGTCGGAACGCACGGCCGCATAGCTGCTGCGCCAGAACCCCGGCAAATCGCGCGTCACCTGCACCGGCCGCTGCGCCGGCGACAGCAGTTCCAGCACCAGCGGCACCGCGCCCTTGGCGATCGAGGGATGGGTGTTGAGCCCGAACAACTCCTGCAGCCGCACGGCAATCGTCGGCCCCTGCTCGGCTTCATAATCGATCGCCAGCATGGTGCCGGTCGGCGCCTCGAAATGGGTCGGCGCCTCGCGCTCCAGCCGCGCGCGCAAATCCCACGGCAATAGCGACATCAGCGCGTCGGAGAGATCGCCTGATGACAACTCCTTCAGTGAGGTCTTGTCGTAGAGAACGGGCTCTAGCCACGCCTCGCTTGTGGCAGCGAGCGCGTCGTCTGACAGATCAGGCCAGCCTTCGCCTTCCGCCTTGCGCAGGAACATGACGCGGTCGCGCCACTGCTTTAACGCCTTTGACCACGGCAATTTGTCGAGCCCGGCCGCGACCAATCCAGCCGCAAATATCTTTGCGGTTTCCGCCGAGGGCTGTAGCGCCATCGGCGCCTCCGACAGCGTGATCGCGTGGAGACTGCGCTTGCGCCGTGCCCGCAGCGCCATCGCGCCGCGATCGAACGAAATTTCTTCGGCGTTCTCGACCTGATCGGCAAAGCGCCGTTCGATCTCTTCCTGCGCGATCGGCGCCGCCAGGAGAATACGCCCCTGTGCGGCGGTGCCGGTCAGCTCGGCGACCGCGATATAGGGCGCGCGCGCCAGCGACGAGGTCTGCTCCACGGCCGCCCCCCTGCCGTTGGCGAGCACAAAACTGCCGTTTCCCCGGTTGCGCGCGACCCGGTCGGGGAAGGCAAAGGCCAGCATCACGCCGGTGCTCAGATCGTCGTCCGCTTGCGGCGAAGACGGCGCTTCGGCCGCCACCTGCGAGGCCCAGCGCTGCGCCAGACTGCGCGCGCTGGAGGCGCGGGGCGAACGGTCGCGGCGGAATTGATCCAGCCTGTGATCGAGATCGACGCTGTCGCCACCGAGGCCGCGCTCGGTCAGAACAGCGGCGATATCGGCGGCCTCCTCGCCCGCGCCTGCGCGATGCGAGTCCACGATCATGCGCGCCAGCCGCGGCGGCAGCGCCAGCGCACGCAGGCTCTTGCCCTCCGCGGTGATCCGGCCGTCGCCATCGAGTGCGCCGAGTTCGGCAAGCAGACTGTTGGCCTCCTTCAACGCAGGCGCCGGCGGTGGATCGAGGAACGCCAGGGTCGCGGGATCGCGCACGCCCCATTGCGCGAGGTCGAGCACCAGCGAGGACAGGTCAGCCGAGAGAATTTCGGGCTGCGTGTAGGCGGCGAGCGAAGCCGTCTGCGGCTCGTCCCACAGCCGGTAACAGACGCCGGGCTCGGTGCGGCCGGCGCGGCCGCGGCGCTGATCGACCGCGGCGCGCGAGGCACGCACGGTTTCCAGCCGGGTCAGGCCGATATCAGGCTCATAGCGCGGCACCCGCGCCATGCCGGAATCGACGACAATCCGAACACCCTCGATGGTCAGCGATGTCTCGGCAATTGACGTCGCCAGCACCACTTTGCGCTGCCCCTTGGGCGGAGGCTGAATGGCGCGGTCCTGCACCGCGGCATCTAGCGCGCCGTACAGCGGCACGATCTCGATGCTGGCATCATGGACCCGTTCGCCGAGAAAATTCTGCGTGCGGCGGATTTCGGCGGCGCCCGGCAGGAACGCCAGCACCGAGCCGGGATCGGCACGCAGCGCGGTCGCGATCGCGTCGGCCATCTGCCGCTCCAGCGGCGCATCGGACTTGCGGCCGAGATAGCGCGTCTCCACCGGAAAGGCGCGGCCTTCACTGGCGACCACCGGGGCGTCGCCCAAGAGTTTGCCGACCCGCGCACCGTCGAGCGTCGCCGACATCACGAGAATACGTAAATCCTCGCGCAGTCCGGTCTGCGCATCGCGCGCCAGCGCCAGTCCCAGATCGGCATCGAGCGAGCGTTCGTGGAATTCGTCAAACAGCACGGCGGCAACGCCGTTGAGTTCGGGATCGTCGAGAATCTGGCGCGAAAAAATCCCCTCGGTGACGACCTCGATCCGGGTCGCCCGCGATATCTTGGAGCCGAAGCGGACGCGATAGCCGACGGTCTCGCCGGCCCGCTCGCCAAGCGTCCGCGCCATCCGATCCGCGCTGGCACGCGCCGCGATCCGCCGCGGCTCCAGCATGATGATCTTCTTGCCCTTGAGCCAGAGCGCGTCCAGCAGCGCCAATGGCACCCGCGTCGTCTTGCCCGCGCCCGGCGGCGCCACCAGCACCGCGGCATTATTGTCCGTCAGCGTGCGCGCCAACTCGTCGAGCACGGCATCGATCGGGAGGGGCGTGTCGAAGCTGCGGGGCAATTACGGCTCGTACTCGGTTCTTCCCCTCTCCCCTTGTGGGAGAGGGTGGCTCGCATCGAAGATGCGAGACGGGTGAGGGGTCTGTTTCCCCGGATAGAGCCCCCTCATCCGGCGCGGACTATGTCCGCGCCACCTTCTCCCACAAGGGGAGAAGGGAAGAAAGCACCTCAAACTCCGGTCCCAGATCCCCGTCCGACGCTGTCATACGTAAACCCGTGCGCCGCCATGTCCTCGGGGCGATAGATGTTGCGCAAATCCACCACGACCGGCTTGGCCATCTCGCGCTTCACGCGCTCCAGGTCGAGGGTGCGGTATTGCACCCATTCGGTCACGACCACCATGGCGTCAGCGCCGCGCAGGCAGTCGTAGGGGTCGTCGCAATATTCGATATCGGGCAATTCCTTGCGCGCCTGCTCGATGCCGACCGGATCGTGCGCGCGCACTTTTGCGCCCATGTCGAGCAGCCCGGTGATGAGCGGAAGCGACGGCGCCTCGCGCATGTCGTCGGTGTCGGGCTTGAAGGTGAGGCCGAGCACCGCGACCGTCTTGCCGCGCAGGCTGCCACCGGCCGCGTTCGACACCTTGCGGGCCATCGCGCGCTTGCGGTTGTCGTTGACGCCGAGCACGGCTTCGACGATGCGCAGTTGCACGTCGTGATCGAGCGCGATCTTCACCAGCGCGCGGGTATCCTTCGGAAAGCACGAGCCGCCGAAGCCGGGGCCGGCATGCAAAAACTTCGCGCCGATGCGGTTGTCGAGCCCGATGCCGCGCGCGACCTCCTGCACATCGGCGCCGACTTTTTCCGAAAGATCCGCGATCTCGTTGATGAAGGTGATCTTGGTGGCGAGGAAGGCATTGGCGGCGTATTTGATCAGTTCCGCGGTGCGCCGCGCCGTGAACATCAGCGGCGCCTGGTTGAGCGACAACGGCCGATAGATATCGCCGAGCACCTTGCGCCCGCGCTCGTCCGAAGTGCCGACCACGATGCGATCGGGGAATTTGAAATCGCGGATCGCTGCTCCCTCGCGCAGGAACTCCGGATTGGAGGCGACCACCACATCGGCTGACGGATTGACCTCGCGGATCAGCCGCTCGACCTCGTCGCCGGTGCCGACCGGCACCGTCGATTTGGTGACCACGACCGTAAAGCCCTTAAGCACCGCGGCGATCTCGCGCGCGGCGGCGTGCACGTAGCTCAAATCCGCGTGACCATCGCCGCGCCGCGACGGCGTGCCGACCGCGATGAACACCGCGTCGGCTTCGGCGACCGGCCCGGTCAGGTCGGTGGTGAAATCCAGCCGTTTGGCCTTCACATTGGAAGCCACCAGCGCGTCGAGCCCAGGCTCGAAAATCGGGATCTCACCGCGCCGAAGCGCGGCGATCTTGTCGCCGTCCTTGTCCACGCAGGTAACCTGGTGGCCGAAATCGGCAAAACAGGCGCCGGATACCAGCCCGACATAGCCCGTGCCAATCATGGCAATTCGCATGAAAACAGCCTGTTTTTGATGGTTAACGGGTCGCCCGGATTCTGCCCGCCTCTTAAAGCATTTGGCCGCAAAGAGGAAACCGGAAAACGCCGATAGGCGGAAAGAAACCCGCAAGAAACGGCATGTCATTTGTATGAATAAAGGAGAAAGCAACGGATCGGGCCGATGATGCGGCGCCAACGGACCAAAACAGGACATCCATGACACCAAACGGCACATTGCCTGTCGCCGAACGCGCCACGTCTTTCGTGGCCGGGCGCGTTGACTGGGTGGACTATGCCAAGGGCATCTGCATCGTCATGGTCGTGATGATGCATTCGGTGCTGGGGGTTGAGGCCGCAGCGGGCCAGACCGGTTTCATGCATTGGCTCGTCATGTTCGCCAAGCCGTTCCGGATGCCGGATTTCTTCCTGATTTCAGGCCTGTTCCTGGCGGTCGTGATCGACCGCGACTGGCGCACGTATCTCGACCGCAAGGTGGTGCATTTCATCTATTTCTACGTGCTGTGGGTGACGATCCAGTTCGGTTTCAAGGCGCCGTCTTTTGCCGCCGGGACCGGTTGGGCACATGTCGGCTATCTGTATCTGGAATCCTTCATCGAGCCGTTCGGCACGCTGTGGTTCATCTATCTGCTGCCGATCTTCTTCGTCGTCACAAAACTGACACGCAGCGCCCCGCCGCTGGCGATCTTTGCCGCGGCCGCGTTGCTGGAAATGGCGCATGTCGCGACCGGCTGGACCGTGATCGACGAATTCTGCGGGCGCTTCGTGTATTTCTATGCGGGTTATTGGCTGGCTTCCTATGTCTTCGCCGTGTCGGATCGCGCGCGGGCGCAGCCCGCACTCGCGCTCGCGGGTTTGGCATTGTGGGCCTTGATCAATGGCGGCCTGGTCATCAAGGACTACAGCGACTGGCCGCTGATCTCGCTCGCACTGGGATTTGCCGGCGCCGGCGCCATCATCGTGATGGGCACGCTGCTGGCGCGAATGCGCTGGCTCAATTTCCTGCGTTTTTGCGGCGAGCATTCGATCGTGATCTATCTCGCCTTCTTCCTGCCGATGGCGGCGACAAGGGCGCTGCTGCTGCGTAGCGGGTTATCCATCGACATCGGCACGATCTCGCTGATCGTCACCGTCGCGGGCGTCGTCGGCGCGCTGGGGATCTGGCGGCTGGCACTGGCGCTGCATGCCAACTTCCTGTTCGATCGCCCCGGCGCGTTCTGGATCGCGCCGAAAAAGGCCGCTCCAGTGTTGCAGGCGGCGGAATAATTCTATCGTCGTCCCGGCGAAGGCCGGGACCCATAGCCACTGGCCTTCGTTTGGCGGAAGCGTCAGCCAGATTTCCTCAATCGATAGATCACGCGGTATGGGTCCCGACCTTCGCCGGGACGACGAAAATTGGCAGCCTGAATGGCAGCTGATGACAGCGTGGAAAATCGCCCGCCGAGGCTGTCAATCCGCGCAAAAATCCCTAAGTTTCGGCCATGCCGAAAACAGCCCCCAAAGCCGACAAACCCGCCCCCGCCAAAGCCGCAGCCAAGTCCGAGACCAAGTCTCAGACCAAGGCTGAAACCAAGGCTGAAACCAAGGCGCCTGCCAAAGTTCCGGCCAAGGGCGACCATGTCTTTCTGGTCGACGGGTCCTCCTACATCTTCCGCGCCTATCACGCGCTGCCGCCGCTGAACCGCAAATCCGACGGGTTGCAGGTCAATGCCGTGCTCGGCTTCTGCAACATGCTGTGGAAGCTGCTGCGCGACATGCCCGAGGACAACCGGCCGACGCATCTGGCGATTATCTTCGACAAGTCAGAGATCACGTTCCGCAACAAGCTCTATCCCGACTACAAGGCGCACCGGCCGCCGGCGCCGGACGATCTGATCCCTCAATTCTCGCTGATCCGCGACGCCGTGCGCGCCTTCGACCTGCCCTGCCTCGAGCAAGGCGGCTTCGAGGCCGACGATCTGATCGCCACCTATGCCCGGATCGCGGGTGAGCGCGGCGCCACCACCACCATCGTTTCCTCCGACAAGGATTTGATGCAGCTCGTGACCGACAAGGTCATGATGTACGACACCATGAAGGACCGCCGCATCGGCATTGCCGAGGTGATCGAGAAGTTCGGCGTGCCGCCGGAGAAGGTGGTCGAGGTACAGGCGCTCGCAGGGGATTCGACCGACAACGTGCCAGGCGTGCCCGGCATCGGCATCAAGACCGCGGCGCAATTGATCGTCGAGTATGGCGATCTCGAGCAATTGCTGTTCCGCGCCGGCGAGATCAAGCAGCCGAAGCGGCGCGAGGCGCTGATCGAGAACGCCGAGAAGGCGAGGATCTCGCGCCAGCTGGTGCTGCTCGACGACAAGGTCGCGCTCGACGTGCCGCTCGATGATCTTGCGGTACACGAGCCCGACGCGCGAAAGCTGATCGCGTTCCTGAAGGCGATGGAGTTCTCCACGCTCACCCGCCGCGTTGCCGATTATTCGCAGATCGATCCGTCCGACGTGGAAGCCGCGGCCGGCAACAAGAGTGCTGCCGCACCCGCCACGGCCAAGGCGGCCGGCGGCGCTACCGGCGATCTCTTTGCCAGCCCCCCCGCCACAGCAAAGCCCGGGGCCGACAAGCAGGAAAAGGCCGCGAGCCCGAAGGGCACGCCGATTTCGCTCGCCGCCGCGCGCGCGGAAGCCGCGCGAAAACTTCCGGTGGATCGCAGCAAATACCAGACCATCCGCAGCCTCGATCAACTCAAGGCCTGGATCGCGCGTGCGCATGATGTCGGCCACTTCGCGATCGATGCGCAGGCGAACATTGACGATCCGATGCAGGCCGATATCTGCGGCATTGCGCTGGCGCTGGGACCGAACGATTCCAGCTACATTCCGCTCACCCACAAGCAGTCCGGTGGTGGCTCCGGGTTGTTCGACGCCGGCCTCGCGCCGGACCAGATCAAGCCGAGCGACGCACTCGCCGCATTGAAGCCGCTGCTGGAATCGGCGGGGATTCTCAAGATCGGCTTCAACATCAAGTTCAACGCCGTGATGCTGGCGCAGCATGGCATCACCCTGCGCAATGTCGAAGACGCGCAATTGATCTCGTATGCGCTCGACGCCGGCCGCAATGCGCACGGGCTCGACGGGCTGGCCGAGCGCTGGCTTGGCCACGCCGTGATCAGCTATGGCGACCTCACCGGCAGCGGCAAGAGCAAGCTCACTTTCGACCAGGTCGAGATCGACAAGGCGACCGCCTACTCGGCCGAATACGCCGATGTGATCCTGCGGCTGTGGCGCGTGCTGAAGCCGCGCCTCGTCGCCGAGCGCATGACCGCGGTCTATGAGACCTTGGAGCGGCCGCTGGTCAGCGTGCTGGCGCGGATGGAGCGGCGCGGCATTTCGATCGACCGCCAGGTGCTGTCGCGCTTGTCGGGCGAATTCGCCCAGACCGCCGCACGGGTCGAAGCCGAACTGCAGGAAATCGCGGGCGAGCCGATCAATGTCGGCAGCCCCAAGCAGATCGGCGATATCATCTTCGGCAAGATGGGCATCACCGGCGGCAGCAAGACCAAGACCGGCGCCTGGTCGACCTCGGCGCAGGTGCTCGATGAACTCGCCGAACAGGGCCACGAATTCCCGAAGAAGATTCTGGAATGGCGGCAGGTGTCGAAACTGAAATCGACCTATACCGATGCGCTGCCGGAATATGTCCATCCGCAGACCCACCGCGTTCACACCACCTACGCGCTGGCCGCGACCACCACCGGGCGGCTGTCGTCCAACGAGCCGAACCTGCAGAACATCCCGGTGCGAACCGAGGACGGCCGCAAGATCCGCCGCGCCTTCATTGCCACCCCCGGCCACAAGCTGGTGTCGGCGGATTACTCCCAAATTGAACTGCGGCTATTGGCCGAAATCGCCGACATCCCCGTGCTGAAGCAGGCGTTCCGCGACGGGCTCGACATTCACGCCATGACGGCCTCCGAAATGTTCGGCGTGCCGATCAAGGACATGCCGAGCGAAGTGCGCCGCCGCGCGAAAGCGATCAATTTCGGCATCATCTACGGCATCTCGGCGTTTGGGCTGGCCAATCAGCTCGGCATCGCGCGCGAGGAGGCCTCCGCCTACATCAAGAAATACTTTGAGCGCTTTCCGGGCATCCGCGCCTACATGGATGCGACGCGGGATTTCTGCCGCGCCAACGGCTATGTCGAAACGCTGTTCGGCCGCAAGTGCCATTACCCCGATATCAAGGCGAGCAACGCCTCGGTCCGCTCCTTCAATGAGCGCGCCGCGATCAACGCCCGCCTGCAAGGCTCCGCCGCCGATATCATCCGCCGCGCCATGATCCGGATGGAAGACGCGCTGGCCGAGAAGAAACTCTCGGCGCAGATGCTGCTGCAGGTTCACGACGAACTGATCTTCGAAGTGCCCGAGAACGAAGTCGCGGCGACACTGCCTGTCGTGCAGCACGTGATGCAGGACGCGCCGTTCCCGGCCGTGCTGCTCTCGGTGCCGCTGCAGGTCGATGCGAGAGCTGCGAATAATTGGGACGAGGCGCATTGAGCCTCGGTGTCATCGCCCGGCTTGACCGGGCGATCCAGTATTCCAGCGCCGTTGCGAGGGACCGCCGCGATCCCATGCAACCCATAGCATGCAGTACCAACTATCGGATCGTTCGGTGATTACTGGATCGCCCGGTCAAGCCGGGCGATGACAGCGGAGCGCGAGGCGAGGGAGCGCAGCGCCGATCTCACCGCGGCCGAATTGCTCTCCGTACAATTTCCGAAATGACATCGCGGCGTCTCGCGCGCTAGAACCTGCGCGTTCCTCCCGCGAGTCCCCTCATGCCCCACATCTCCGCCCTGCTCGGTTTCGCGCTCGTCTCGCTCGGCATGGTGCTGACGCCGGGGCCGAACATGATTTACCTGATCTCGCGCTCGATCACGCAAGGAGCGGCGGCGGGGATCGTGTCGCTCGGCGGCGTGGCGCTCGGGTTTGTGTTCTACATGCTGTGCGCGGCGTTCGGGATTACGGCGCTGTTGTTCGCGGTGCCTTACGCCTATGACGCGTTGCGGTTCGCGGGCGCCGCCTATTTGTTGTGGCTGGCGTGGCAGGCCCTGAAACCGGGCGGCCGCTCGCCGTTTCAGGTGAAGCAGCTGCAGGTCGATGGCCCCCGAAAATTGTTCGCGATGGGCTTTGTCACCAATCTGCTCAACCCGAAGATCGCGATGCTCTATCTGGCGCTGCTGCCTCAGTTCATCGATCCTACCGTCGGCAGCGTGCTGACACAGTCGCTGGCGCTGGGCTCCATCCAGATCGTCATCAGCGTCAGCGTCAACGCCATGATCGCGCTCGCGGCCGGATCGATCGCGCTGTTCCTCGGCACGCGCCCGAGCTGGCTTTTACTGCAGCGCTGGCTGATGGGCACCGTGCTGGCGGGGCTGGCGGTGAAAATGGCGTTCGAGGCCAGGAAGGCGTGATCCCCACTCGTCATGCGCGGGCTTGACCCGCGCATCCGTCGCCTGCGTAATCAGGCACATGATCTTCTGAAGAATGATGGATTGCCGGGTCATAGGCGAGCGGAAGCGACGCCGTCCTTCAGACGGCTATGCCCGGCAATGACACCGAAATCTCAATCCAGCTTCGCTTCCATCCCGCGCTTTGTCGCCGGGCGAGCCATCAACGCGTTGTACCAGCGCTCGACATTCGGAAAATCCTTCAGTTCCACCTTGTGGCGCGGGTGGCGCCAGGCCCAGCCGAGGATCGCGAAATCGGCGACCGACAGCGCATCCGCGACGAAGTCGCGGCCGTCGAGCCGGCGGTCCAGCACGCCGTAGAGCCGGCGAGTCTCGTCCATGTAGCGCTTCAGGCCATAGGCGCGGTTGGTTTCGTTCTCCAGCGCGATGAAATGGTGCACCTGGCCCGGCATCGGCCCAAAGCCGCCCATCTGCCACATCAGCCATTCATAGACCGGGATGCGGTCGCTAAGCGGTTTGGGCAGGAACTTGCCAGTCTTCTCGCCGAGATAAAGCAGGATCGCGCCAGACTCGAAAATGCTGACCGGCTTGCCGTCCGGGCCATCGGGATCGACGATCGCGGGAATCTTGTTGTTCGGGCTGAGCTTGAGGAAGGCGGGCGCCATCTGCTCGCCCTTGCTGATGTTCACCGGGATCACCTTGTAGGGCAGCCCCATTTCCTCCAGCGCGACCGAGATCTTGCGGCCGTTCGGCGTGTTCCAGGTGTGCAGTTCAATGGTCATCTACGGTTTCCCCCAATAAGGCTTGGACTTCCCGTAGCGCGGAAGCTTGCGGCCCTACAACCGCCGTTTCCGAGGGGGCTTCCCTGCGCCCGGCGGGGGCCCGGCACATTGCCGCGCCCTGTTGATTGGGCCAGATCGGCTCTGGAATGTGACTGTAAGCACCGATAGATTGCCGCCCGCCTCAAACCTTTGGGAATACGCCTTGTCCAAGTCAGCCTCCCGCGCCCGCCTCGCCGAGATCATCCGCAAGCGATCGTTCGGCCGCGGCGAGATCACGCTGGCCTCGGGCCGCAAGAGCGACTTCTACTTCAACCTCAAGCCGACCATGCTCGACCCCGAGGGTGCGGCGCTGCTGGCGGAATTGACCTACGAGGCGCTGAAGGACGACGAGCTCGACTACGTCGGCGGCCTGGAAATGGGCGCGGTGCCGCTGGCCGGCGCGATCGCGCAGCTATCGTGGATCAAGGGCCATCCGATCGCGGCCTTCTTCGTGCGCAAGAAGCCGAAGGAGCATGGCGCCCGCCTTGCGGTCGAGGGCCTTGCCAAGGGCGAGAGCCTGCAAGGCAAACGCATCGTGATCGTCGAGGACGTCACCACGACCGGCGGCTCGGCACTGAAGGCCGCCGAGGCCGTGCGCGAAGCCGGCGGCGAGATCGTGCTGGTATTCACCATGGTCGACCGCGAGGAAGGCGCGACGGAAGCGTTTGCCGAAGCGGGCATACAGTTTCGATCGCTCTACAAGGCCAGTGAATTTTTGAAGGGTTGAGTCGGTATTTTTCGCCGCGCTCTCTCAGCCGTCATGCCCGGGCTTGACCCGGGCATCCACGTCTTCGGTAACTCGGGAAAGAAAGACGTGGATGGCCGGGTCATAGGCGAGCGGAAGCGACGCCGTCCTTCAGACGGCTGTGCCCGGCCATGACGAAGAGATTCAGGAGTGCGTCGCCCGCAATTCTTTCCCGCCGCCGAGCGCTTGCTCATAGCTCGTTTACCATCCCGGATTATGGTGAATCCACTGACGCCTGTCGCGCGTCGGTGCGTAAGTGTTGCGTTGGGTGGAGTTAGCGTTGCGTACAGAGTTGGCTTTTTCGCGCATGCGGCGCCGCGCGACCTCTATTGCCGCCGCCATGCTTGCAGCATCTTTCATGCTGGTGCCCGGCAGCGTATCGGCCGAAGGCCTGTTCGACATGTTCTTTGGCGGTGGCCAGAAACAGCAGGCGCGGCAAGCCCCGCCCCAGGCGAATTTCTTTGCCGATCCGTTCGGCCTCAATCAGCCGCCAGCACAGCCCGCACCGGCGCCGCGTGTCGCCGGCTCCGGACCCGCCTTCTGCGTCCGCAGCTGCGACGGCAAATATTTTCCGCTGACCACGCGCGGCAACGCCACGCCGGTTCAGATGTGCCAGGCGTTCTGCCCCGCCAGCACCACCAAGGTGTTCTACGGCAGCAACATCGACAGCGCGTCGGCCAGCAATGGCGAGCGCTACGCCGACAGTGAAAACGCCTTCGCCTACCGCAAGGCGCTGCGCGCCGATTGCACCTGCAACGGCAGAAGCCCGTCGGGCCTAGCGCCGGTCGACCTCGCGCTCGACACCTCGCTGCGCTCGGGTGACGTCGTCGCCACCACCGACGGCCTGGTGGCCTATACCGGCGTCCGCCTCGGCGCCGAGCAGACCGCCGAATTCACGCCCGTCGCCTCCTATCCCGGCCTCACCGCCAGCGTCCGCGCACGGCTCGGTGAAATGAAGGTCGCACCTGTCAGCGCCGAGATGGTCGGTGAAACCGTGATGCCCGAGACGCGAAACGAGATCGCGATGCCGGCGACGGTGGTGCCGAAGAGCACAGCCCCCAAGGCGGCGAAGCGGGCGGAAGTGAACTGACGGCCGATCGCACGAGCCGAAGACAGCATCAGTGCATCTCAAGGCCGTCATTCCGGGATGGTCCGCAGGACCAGACCTCAGAAGCGCAATTGCGCTCGGGGAATCTCGAGATTCCGGGTTCGATGCTTTCGCATCGCCCCGGAATGACGGAATGAATCACCGTCCGACGATCACCCCGATCACGTTCGGCGCCGACAGGTATTTTTCCTCGATCGCCGCACGCGCCGCGGCGCGGTTTTCCGGCGTCAGCAGGCCGCGCTTTTCGGCGAGGATCATCCAGCAATAGCCCCACCAGTCGGTCAGCATGCCCTGATCGTCGACGAGGTCGTAGCCCTGCTCGGCGGCAAAGATCCGCGCATGGGCCTCATCGAGCGAATCGAGCCAGGCGTGATCGGCGATCGAGAACAGCTCGTCGCTGAAATCGTCGGTCGTGTAACCCCACACCGACATGCAGACGGCGTTGAACTCACGGTCGATGGCGTCGTCATCGACCGGCTGGCGGCGCGAGGCCTGATGCAGCCGCGACAGCGAGCGCGCAAAGTCGGCGATACGGGTGAGCGCGAATTGATCGAAGGCGATGGTGGACATGGACATGTAGTCCCCGATACTGGCGATAGACCATAGATATTGTGTCGGCACTGCGCCGAATCACAATGATATATCAAAGACTTGCTAAAGTGTTCTTAATTTGTTCCAGTTGAGTTTGTGGGATCTCGACATGGACCGGACGCAGGCTACCGACATTGCCAGGCACTTGCACGATGCAGCCGCAGCCATGGACCGAGCAGGCACCATCATAGCTGACCTTGATCAGCCGGATCGGGCAGCACTCGCCGATCCCCTTGGAGAGATCGTTTCCGCGCTGCATTTCGGACTTTTGCGAGCTATTTACGATCGCTATCCGGATTTGCGACCGCCATCGGACGAAGAGTCCTCGATCGATTCGACCCTGCAATGGGCGGATGTCGTGCTCCCCAAGTCCGTGTCCCAGGCCGATCTCGACGAGCTGATCTTTTCCGCTCTGAAACCGAATTGGCAGAAGACCGCCCAAGTTATTGGCAACCTTGCCATTCGCTGCAAAGCGCTTGCATGGCCCATCGATTTGGACGTGCTGAGCGCACGCATCCAGGCATTGGCCGAATCCGGAAGTATCGAGGGCGTGGGCGATCTCCGCGCATGGCGGCATAGCGAGGTGCGGCTGACAGGTCGATGAACCCAGGAGATCAGCGCCGCAGGCCGGCAATTACTGCGATGACGCGCTGGAAAACAGGTTGATGACAACGACCCCGGAGACGATCAGGCCCATGCCGCAGAGCGCCGCGGTGTCCAGCTTCTGGCTTTGGAACACCCAGGCGATGGTGGCGATGAGGACGACGCCAACGCCCGACCAGACGGCATAGACCACGCCGGTCGGCAGGCTTCGCAGCGTCAGCGACAGAAAATAGAACGCGACCGCGTAACCCGCGACCGTCACCAGCGATGGCAGCGGCTTGCTGAAACCGTCCGACAGTTTCAGGAAGGTTGTCGCCACGACTTCCGAGAGAATCGCGATGCCCAAATAGAGATAGGTCATGCCGCCTGCTAGCAGAGGCATGTGATGTTTTGACGACTCGCGCTCGGATCGATCTGGTGGCACGGAACGACGCCGTGCCCCGTAGCCCGGATGAAGCGCCAGCGTAATCCGGGAACCATTCATGTGTGGTTAGGCCCCATCCCGGATTGCGCTTCGCTCCATCCGGGCTACGACTACCTCACATCGCCGACAGCATCTTGCCGCCGCAATAATTGGCGTAGAATTTTCCGCCGCATTGCCGCTTCATCGCCGCACACCGGGCGGCGGGGGACGCATTCTTCGCGACGCTGAACGAGCAGCCCAATCCATCGGCGGTTTTGCCCGCCTTGCCGGCGGCGAACGCGGCACTGGTGGCGCTGATGCAGAACACCAGAAGCGTCGCGGCGGCGATCTCGATGATCAATCTCATGGCGCGTCCTCCCCTCAACTGGCGTGATATCATCGCTTTCGAATGCCATTCTAGCACCGAAATCCGGACGCCGACGCCACCAAATCGGCCCGGTCCTTGCATAAAAACATACCAGCGCGGTGCACAACAAACGTCTGGATGGTTTCGGTTGTGGTGCAAGGCGCGTATCCTTTTGTGAATCTGAACTGCAGGGATTGACGCGTTGCAAGAACAAGCATTCGCAGGGAGTTTTCCGGTGCCGGGCCAACCGATCGACGAACTGGCGCTTTCCGAAATCAAGGGCGCGATCCTCGCCAAGCTGCGGCTTGCCATCGGCAAGGACACCGGCATGGCGACCAAGCGCGACTGGTACAAGGCCGCAGCATTGGCGCTGCGCGACCGCATCGTGCACCGCTGGCTGACGGCCGAGAAGGATAACTACGACGCCGGCCGCAAGCGGGTCTATTACCTCTCGCTCGAATTCCTGATCGGGCGCCTGTTTACCGACGCGCTGAACAATATGGGCCTGCTGCCGCTGTTCGAGGCGGCGCTGGGCGATCTCGGCGTCGATTTGTCGGACCTGCGCAATTGCGAGCCGGATGCGGCGCTCGGCAATGGCGGCCTCGGGCGGCTGGCCGCCTGCTTCATGGAAAGCATGGCCACCCTCGCCATTCCCGCGATCGGCTACGGCATCCGCTATGATTTCGGCCTGTTCCGCCAGATCATCGCGCAGGGCTGGCAGCAGGAATATCCCGACGAGTGGCTCGGCTTCGGCAACCCCTGGGAATTCCAGCGCTCCGAGGTGGTCTATCAGGTGCATTTCGGCGGCCACGTCACCCATATCGCGGACCGCGGCCGCGAACGCGCCAGCTGGCATCCCGGCGAAACCGTGCAGGCCGTCGCCTACGACACCCCGATCGTCGGCTGGCGCGGCCAGCATGTGAATGCGCTGCGGCTGTGGTCGGCGCGCTCGCCCGATCCGCTGCGGCTCGACGCCTTCCATGCCGGCGACTATCTCGGCGCCGTCGCCGAAGAAGCGCGCGCGGAATCGATCTGCAAATTCCTCTATCCGAACGACGAGAGCGCAGCGGGCCGCGAATTGCGGCTGCGCCAGGAATATTTCTTCGTCTCCGCCTCGCTGCAGGATCTGGTCAAGCGGCACCTCGCCGCTGACGGGCAGCTGCGCAGCCTCGCGCAAAAAGCCGCGGTACAGCTCAATGACACCCATCCGAGCCTCGCCGTCACCGAGCTGATGCGGCTGCTGGTCGACCTGCATAATTTCCGCTGGGACGAAGCCTGGAAGATCACGGTCGCGACGCTGTCCTACACCAACCACACGCTGCTGCCGGAAGCGCTCGAGACCTGGCCGGTCGAATTGTTCGAGCGGCTGCTGCCGCGGCATCTGGAGATCATCTACCGCATCAACGCCGCGCATCTGGCGCTGGCCGAGGCGCGCTGCCCCGGCGACGTCGATTTCCGCGCCTCGGTGTCGCTGATCGACGAGCGGTCCGGCCGCAGGGTCCGGATGGGACAACTGGCCTTTGTCGGCTCGCACCGCATCAACGGCGTCTCGGCGATGCATTCCGACCTGATGAAGGAGACCGTGTTCCACGATCTCAACCATCTCTATCCGCATCGCATCACCAACAAGACCAACGGCATCACCTTCCGACGCTGGCTGATGCTGGCCAATCCGAAACTGACCGGCCTGCTGCGCGAGACCTGCGGCGAAGCGGTGCTCGACGATTTCTCGCAGCTCAAGCGTCTCGAAGACCATTGCGGCGACAATTCGTTCCAGCAGCAGTTCCGCGACGTCAAGCTGCAGAACAAGCTGGCGCTGGCGCGGGTGATCGGCGAGCGCCTCAGCGTCAAGGTCGATCCGTCGGCGCTGTTCGACGTCCAGATCAAGCGCATCCACGAATACAAGCGGCAGTTGCTCAACATCCTTGAAGCGGTGGCGCTGTATCAGGCGATCAAGGATGAACCCCAGCGCGACTGGGTGCCGCGGGTGAAAATCTTCGCCGGCAAGGCGGCGGCGAGCTACCGAACCGCCAAGCTGATCATCAAGCTGATCAACGACGTCGCCGAGATCGTCAACAACGATCCCGTGGTCGCAGGACGGCTGAAGATCGTGTTCCTCGCCAATTACAATGTCAGCCTGGCCGAAGTGATCATCCCGGCGGCGGACCTGTCCGAACAGATCTCGACCGCCGGCATGGAAGCCTCCGGCACCGGCAACATGAAGCTCGCGCTCAACGGCGCTCTGACCATCGGTACGCTCGATGGCGCCAACATCGAGATCCGCGACCATGTCGGCGCGGAAAACATCGCGATCTTCGGCATGGAGGCCGGCGACGTCATGGTCCGGCGGCGCCAGGGACTGGATGCCTCCGACGTGATCCGCCGCTCGCCACGACTGTCGCGGGCGATCAGCGCGATCGAGAGCGGCGACTTCTCGCCGGGCGACCCCGCCCGGTTCGAGGCGATCGGTCATACGCTGCGCCAGTTCGACCACTATATGTGCAGCGCCGATTTCGATTCCTATTACGAGGCGCAGCGCGGCATCGATGCGCGCTGGCAGGTGATGCCGGCGTGGACGCGGGCCTCGATTCTCAACGTGGCGCGGATGCCGTGGTTCTCCTCCGACCGCACCATCCGCGAATACGCCGAGGATATCTGGCACGTGCCGGTGCTCCCGATGGCGCCCGTGGAGGAGCAGGATGCCCAGCGCGGCGTGTCAGGCTGAATTCCGGCGCTCTCTCTCGGTCGTCATGCCCGGGCTTGTCCCGGGCATCCACGTTCTTACAGTGTCGCCGCCACAAAGACGTGGATGGCCGGGTCAAGCCCGGGCATGACGGAGAAACTTCCCCAAAGCCATTACCTGCCACATCATTGAATGTGCGATGAGGGTGGTGATAGTGCCGGCCTGACCACAGGGCGTCATTGCGAGGAGCGCAGCGACGAAGCAATCCAGTCTTGCTTTGTCGCCGCTGGATTGCTTCGCTTGCGCTCTCATGCACAAACGCTTTGCGTTTGTTGCAGACAACGACGGAAGTATCCATGCTCACCAAGACACCGCATCTGTTCGACGACGCCACGCAGGTCACCGCCGGCGACAGCCGCTGGCAGGGCAAGACCAGCGAGGATTACTGGGCCTTTGTCGGCCCGTTCGGCGGCTGCACCGCGGCCACAATCCTGCGCGCTCTCATGGACCACCCGCAACGATCAGGCGATCCGTTGTCGCTCACGGTCAATTTCTGCGCGCCGGTCGCGCAAGGCGCCTTCGATCTCGACGTGCGGCTGGTCAAGGCCAACCGCTCGACGCAGCATTGGTGCGTGGAGATGACGCAAGGCGGCGGCGAGGTGGCGACGCTGGCCACCGCGGTGTTCGCCGAGCGCCGTCCGTCATGGTCGCACCCGCAGGCGCCGTTCCCGTCGTCAAAACCCTACGAGCAGACGCTGCCTTACGGAAAGGTCGCCGCCCCCTGGGTCAAGCAGTATGATTTCCGCTTCGTCGAGGGCGAGCCGGGTTGGGGCTCGACGTCGTCGGCGGAGCCGAATTCGTTCTCGAAACTGTGGATCGGCGACCGGGTGCCGCGGAAGATCGACGCGCTGTCGCTGATGTCGATGTCGGACGCGTTTTTTGGCCGCATCTTCCACGCCAGGCGCGAACTGGTGCCGTTCGGCACGGTGTCGATCACGACCTATTTCCACGCCGACGCCGCCGATCTCGCCGCCGAAGACATCACCCGCGTGCTGGCGGTGGCCGACGCCAAGATTTTCCACAAGTCTTATGGCGACCAGAACGGCGAATTGTGGTCGCCGAACGGACGCCTGCTCGCAACGACGACGCAAATCGCGTATTTCAAGGCGTAAGGGAACAATTCCGTTCGAGTCTGCGTAGGGTGGGCAAAGGCGCGTTTGCGCCGTGCCCACCATTCATCCACAGTGACGTCTTGAATGGTGGGCACGCTGCGCTTTGCCCACCCTACGCATTCCGAATATGAGGGCGGCTCATGTCCGAACCCGACGTCAAAAAGCCCGATATCGCCCTGCTCGGCATCCCCATCGAAATCGGTGCTTCGCAAGCCGGAACGCTGATGGGACCGGCGGCATTGCGGACCGCGGGCATCGCACGCGTGCTCGACCAGTTGGGATTTACCGTCGAGGATCACGGCGACCTTTCGATATCGAAAGTCATTTCGGATCGACCGCCGCCTGCCAACGCCAAATTCTACGATGAGGTGAAAACCTGGATTCGGCTGCTCAGCGAGCGCGCCTACCACCTGGCGCGTTCCGGCGCGGTGCCGATCTTCATGGGCGGCGATCATTCGCTCTCGATGGGATCGGTCAATGGCGTCGCGCGCTATTGGAAAGAACAGGGCCGGCCGCTGTTCGTGCTGTGGCTCGATGCGCATGCCGACTACAACACGCCCGACACCACCATCACCGGCAACATGCACGGCATGTCCTCGGCGTTCCTGTGCGGCGAAGGCGGGCTTGACGATTTGCTCGGCGATCAGCCGCGCGCGTCGATCACGCCGGACCAGCTCGATTTGTTCGGCATCAGGTCGATCGATCCCCTGGAAAAGAAGCTGGTCCAGGACCGCCGCGTCGCCATTGCCGACATGCGCGCGCTCGACGAATTCGGCGTCGGCGTGCTGATCCGGCGCGTCATCGAGCGCGTGAAGGCGAAGAACGGCGTGCTGCATCTCAGCTTCGACGTCGATTTTCTCGATCCGGCGGTCGCGCCGGGTGTCGGCACCACCGTGCCCGGCGGCGCCACCTACCGCGAGGCGCATCTGATCATGGAGCTGCTGCATGATTCGGAACTGGTGCGCTCGGTCGACATCGTCGAACTCAACCCGTTCCTCGACGAACGCGGTCGCACCGCGCGCGTCGCGGTGGAACTGATCGGCAGCCTGTTCGGCCTGCAGATCACCGACCGCCGGACGCCGACAAACGCGATGCTGCAAGGACGATAACTAGAGCGGCCGCATCAAGAACAAGCGTTCTGTGAAAAAAGAAGGGCGACCTTGCGGTCGCCCTTCTTCATTTCCGAGAAATGACGTTCGGATCACTCCGCCGCGAGCTTGACCTCAGGGGCAGCAGCGCGGACGTCGGCATCGACCTGGGCTTCGAATTTCGCAAAATTCTTCTGGAACATGCCGACCAGCGCGCGCGCGGTCTTGTCGAACTCGGCCTTGTCCTTCCAGGTGTTGACGGGGTTGAGGATGTCGCTGGGCACGCCCGGCAGCGCCGTCGGCACCGCAAAGCCGAAATACTTGTCGGTGCGGAATTCGACGTTGCGCAGCGAACCGTTCAGGGCCGCGGTCAATAGCGCCCGCGTCACCTTGATCGGCATCCGGCTTCCAGTGCCGTATTTGCCGCCGGTCCAGCCGGTGTTGACCAGCCAGCAATCGACATCGTGCTTGGCGATCAATTCGCGCAGCATGTTGCCGTAGACCGACGGATCAAGCGGGAGGAACGGCGAGCCGAAGCAGGTGGAAAATTCCGGCTGCGGCTCGTTGCCGAGACCGCGCTCGGTGCCCGCGACCTTGGCGGTGTAGCCGGACAGGAAGTGGTACATCGCCTGCGCCGGCGTCAGTTTTGCGATCGGCGGCAGCACGCCGAAGGCGTCGGCCGCCAGCATCACCACGTTCTTCGGCTGGCCGGCACGTCCGGTACGCGAGGCGTTCGGGATGAAGTCGAGCGGATAGGCCGAGCGGGTGTTTTCCGTCTTCGAACCGTCGTCGAAATCCGGCACGCGGGTGCGCTCGCCGAGCACGACGTTCTCCAGCACCGCGCCGAAGCGGTTGGAGGCCGCGAAAATCTCGGGCTCGGCTTCCGGGGACAGCTTGATGCACTTGGCGTAGCAGCCGCCTTCGAAGTTGAAGACGCCGTCCTTGCCCCAGCCATGCTCGTCGTCGCCGATCAGCGTGCGCTTGGGATCGGCCGACAAGGTCGTCTTGCCGGTGCCGGACAGGCCGAAGAAGATCGCCGTGTCGCCGTCGGGGCCGACATTGGCCGAGCAGTGCATCGGCAGCACGCCCTTGGCGGGCAGATAATAGTTCAGCGTCGTGAACACGCTCTTCTTCATCTCGCCGGCATAATAAGACCCGCCGATCAGGACGATCTTGCGGGCGAAATCGATCGCCACGACGTTCTCGGACTTGCAGCCGTGACGTTTGGGATCGGCGCGGAAGCTCGGCAAATCGATGATGGTCAGTTCCGGCACGAAGCTGGCGAGATCCGACGCCTCGGGGCGGATCAGCAGCGTGCGGATGAACAGCGAATGCCAGGCCAATTCCGTGAAGACGCGGGTCTTGATCTGGAAGGAGGGATCGGCGCCGCCGTAGAGATCCTGCGCGAACAGCGACATGCCTTCGGCGTGCTTGAGGAAATCAGCATAGAGCGCGTCGAACTGCTCTGACGTGATCGACTGGTTGCCGGCCCACCACATCTTTTCGGTGGAGGCGTCGCGCACCGTGAACTTGTCCTTCGGGCTGCGGCCGGTGAACTCGCCGGTGTCGGCGCACAGCGCGCCATCGGCGGAGAGCACGGCTTCGCCTGATGACAGCGAATATTGGTAGAGCTGCGGCGCTCCGAGGTTCCAGCGAACCTCTTTGAGCTTCTTTAAGCCAAATTTGTCGGCGCCAAAGGCACCGTTACGTAGACCCGTCTCTTGCACGAAGAACCTCCTCGAACCCGCGTATCGATTGCGCGAATGCCGCTAAACGCGCTTCTGTCGCGGTGACCACTGAATATAGCCTTCCGGCTCCGGTCCGGCGACCTAATACTTGGCAACGCCGTGCTTGCCAAGCCGATCCAACGCGTTTTGGTTTATTCCAGACAAGGCCTTGATCCAGATCAAACACTTGCTGCGGCGCGGGGACGATTGCGCACGCTCAACGCGCTACCATCAGCCGCGCGATAGCGCTACCATTCAATTATTGCGTCGCACAATCTGATTTAGCGGGTCGCGCCCTCGCCGATCAGCGCAAACGGCGCCCAGAACGCCGGATAGGCATTTCGGGGCGACGAAGGGTCGTTGAGATAGGCCAGCATCGACTGGCGCAGCGCCTCGGCCCGGCCAAGCTTCGGGTCAGCCTTGAGCCGATCGAAGGTCGATGTCGTCAGCCGGGTGGCGGCCGCGGAATCCACCGCCCAATGCGACACCAGCAATGCACGCGCGCCGGCATAGAAGAACGATCGCGCCAATCCCGAAAGCGCTTCGGCGCCAGGCTTGTCGCCGGCAATCGTATTGCAGGCGGATAGCACCACCCAATCGGCGTTGAGTTTCAGCTGCGCCACTTCGCTCGACGTGAGCAGGCCGTCGTCGAGTTCGGACGGCTGCTTCGGAATGCTGAGCACCAGCGAGGGCTCGGCGATCCCCTTGACGTCACCGGCGACAAGACCATGGGTCGCGAAATAGACGATGCTGTAATTGGCAAGCGGGGCGCGCTTCACATTGGTTTCGCTGGCGTTCTCGCCGAGATGAATATCGCTTTCGGAAACGCCGAGATCTTTTGCGACCGCATTGAGTTCGTCGGCGGTATCAGGCAGTTGCGACAGCACGCGAGAGAGCCGCGCGCGATCGACTCCGGCGCCTTGCCAGAAGTCGGTATAGGCGACGTTGGTGACGCCGCGCGCCGCGGACTTGATCGCCGCCGGCTTGGCCGTGCCGCGCTTGTCGCCGCTGCTATCCTGCAACGGATTGAACAGCGGATCGCCAAAACCGGTCATCGGTTTGGTGGTTTGATCCTTGCGGGCAATCGCCCGCAGCGTCTTCAGGCTTGCGACCGACGGCAACACCGACACCGCATGACGCTTGAGCAGCCAGGCGGCATCGCGGTAACCGTCGAGTTTTTCCGGGATCGCGGCCGGCGGCTTCTCCGTCACCAGCAAATGAAACGGCAGCGCCGTCAACGCGCCCGTGGGAACAATCAGAAGGCTGCGCTTGTCCTTCAACCGTGTCTCGACGCGACCCAGCAGGTGGTTGTACAGCCAGTGGGCGAATTCGAGATTGAACAGCGTGGATTTTCCGGACGAATCGCTGGCATTGGCGATATCCAGTCCACGGCGGAAATCGGCGACCAACTCATGCAGCCCTTCCGAGCCACGCCCGATCGGGGACCAGTCAAATCCCTCGCGCGTGATCGCAATGACGTAGCTGTCCTTTACCGTGACCGTGAGCAGCACCATCGCCTCATCGCCTGATAACAGCGACTGAATCTCCTTCACCGTCATTGGCAGCGGATTCGACAACGCGGCGTAATCGGGAAATTCCGCAGACAAGGTCTTTTGCAACGACGGGCGTTCGGTCGAAATGGCGGCAAGCCTGGCCTTGGTCTTCTGCTCGGCAGCAAGGTCTCGCTTCGATCGCTCTTTCGAGACCGCCGCCACCAGGGCCTTGTCGAGTGCTTCCGCTTCCGCGGCGAGATCCTGATCCCGGCGCACCAGTTCAGCGAGCCGATCGTTGCCCGCGGCCAGCCGCACCGCCAGCTTATTGACGGCGGACGCCGCCGACGACTGGGTGCCGCGCTGGATCGCATTGAGCATCGCATCCACCGCTTGATCGGTCGGGATCAACTGGTTGCGCTCCGCGTCCGCCAGCATCGGGAGCACGGCGCGGAGTTCGCCCCGCCCGTTCGCGACCAGCCGCAGCGCCAGCGGCAACGCCTTCTCCGGGTAACCCGTCTGGGCCTCGAAGAGCGCCAAATTGTTCATGGATCTGGCGGTATCCGGATGATCGGGGCCGAGCGCGCGTTCACGGATCGCCAACGCCCGCTCGAAAAGCCGCTCCGCATCACGGACCCGGTCGGTCGGCCCATCGTAGAGATCGGCCAGATTGTTCAGCGAACGCGCCACATCGGGATGATCGGGGCCGAGCACTTTCTCGCGGATCGCCAGCGAGCGCTTGATCAGCGGCTCCGCCTTCGCGAAATGGCCTTCGACCTTCTCGACCTGGCCGAGATTGTTCAGAAGCGTCGCGACCGCCGGATGCTCCGGACCCGCCGCTTTCTCGTAGATCGCCAGCGCGCGCCTGAACAACGGCTTGGAGTCGTCATGGCGGCCCTGCTTCTCGTAGTGGGTGCCCAGATTGTTCAGGGACTGCGCGACGTCGGGATGCCCGGACCCCAGCGATCGCTCACGGATCGCCAGTGCCCGCTTGAACAGCGGCTCAGCTTCGGCGTAGCGCTCCTGGCGCTGATAGAGCGCAGCGAGATTGTTCAACGCGGCAGCGATCTCCGGCGACTCGGCGCCGGCCGTCTTCTCCAGGATCGCGATGGCCCGCCTGGACAGCGGCTCGGCTTCAGCGTCCCGGCCCTGACTGCCATAGAGCTGCGCCAGATTGTTCAGCGCGGCTCCGATGTCGCGATGCGCGGGGCCGTATTTCATTTCCAGGGATTCGACCTGCCCCTGCGCCAGCGCAACAGCTTCGGCATATTTTCCGGCGCGGCTGAGCTCGTTGATTTTGGCGCTGACCGCCGCGGTCTCGCTCTTTTGCGCCGAGGACGGCGCGCTGAGGCAAGTTGTCGCCAGCAGCGTGAGGCACAGCGAAAATACCAAACGATTGCGGGAATTCATGATGCGGACTTGACCTTTGGCCATCTCGACGCGGGCGTCGATTAGGTCGCGCGAATAGCCGCAGCCGTTCAAACTCCACTTTTGCAAATTCCGCTTTCGCGTGGCGGCCTACGGCTTGGCGGGCTCTTTGGCCCGCGCCTCGCCCGCCAGCCGGACCAGCATCTTGCGCAGGGCGGTTCCATTGGTGACCCGTTCCGGGAAATCCAGCCGCAGCGTGGCGCGGCCTGCCTGCATGTCCATGCCATCGGGGTCGCAGCCGGTGCAGGTCCAGTCGGCGCTGTCGGCCCCGAGCAGGCGCGTGGCGTAGAGGTTCATGGCCTCGCGGTGGTCCTCGTTCATGTGTTCCACGGCGCCCTGCTCGGCTTCCAACAGCCCCTCGGCATCGCTGATATCGGTCAGGAACTGCTGGGGGGTCAGGTCGATGATCCGGCCAAACCCGGCGACCAGATGGGCGCCTATTGGTGCGATCCGGAAGAACGAAAAATCCTTAAATTCTACAAAGGCTTCCGCGGACGGATGGGCGTTGAGATAGCGCCGGCGCAGGATCTCGGCCTGGTCGCCTGTGGCCTCCTCGGCCCGCCCCGCCAGCATGATCCGGGCTCCCTCCAGCGGATCGCCGGCGGCGCGCTCGTCCAGCATCAGCGAGACCCTGTTATCGGCCAGGATATTCCTGGTGTGCAGCGCCAGCCGGGAGATCAGCAGGATCGGCGAGGCGTCAAAATGACAGGCGATATTGACCAGCGAACAATAGGGGTCGCCGCTGCCGGCCATCAGGGTTCCCAACGCGCCCTGCCGGCTGCGCCGCAGCAGCGAGCGGGCCAGTCTGGAAGGATTAAAATCAGCCGTCGGTTCCATAGGTTTTCCCAGCCATTTTACTGCAAAAAGGCCCTTTGCTCAGGCCTTGAGGGTGCTATATGGGTGCTACGCATCGTCCGCGGAACGTTTTCGCGGAACTCGGTCACACTTCAGCCCAGCTTGCATTGCTCGTAGACCGAATACGAAGCCCATTTATACGGCGCATGGCTGAGTTGCCCGCCGTTTAAGCCACTTCTCTTTCGAAAGCAGGCTCATGCCCACAATCGCCTTGGTCGATGACGACCGCAACATTCTCACTTCCGTCTCGATCGCGCTCGAAGCCGAAGGCTATCGCATCATGACCTATACGGATGGTGCATCGGCTCTCGATGGTTTCCGCACCTCGCCGCCGGACCTTGCGATCCTCGACATCAAGATGCCGCGCATGGACGGCATGGAGACGCTGCGGCGGCTGCGGCAGAAGTCTGATCTGCCGGTCATCTTCCTCACCTCCAAGGATGAAGAGATCGACGAATTGTTCGGCCTCAAGATGGGCGCCGACGATTTCATCCGCAAGCCGTTCTCCCAGCGCCTGCTGGTCGAACGCGTCAAGGCCGTGCTGCGCCGGGGACAGCCCAAGGATCCGACCGCCGCACCGAAGGAGCCGGATGCACGTGCACTCGACCGCGGCCTGCTGCGAATGGATCCGGAGCGTCACACCTGCACCTGGAAGAACGAGCCGGTGACGCTGACGGTGACCGAGTTCCTGATCCTGCAGGCGCTGGCGACGCGGCCCGGTGTGGTGAAAAGCCGCAACGCGCTGATGGACGCCGCCTATGACGATCAGGTCTATGTCGACGACCGCACCATCGACAGCCACATCAAGCGGCTGCGCAAGAAGTTCAAGGTGGTGGACGACGATTTCGAGATGATCGAGACGCTCTACGGCGTCGGCTATCGCTTCAAGGAAGCCTGATCTGCACTTTCGATACGGCTCGTTAACTGACGCCTTGGCGCGTCTGGGGTAGGATTGAGCGCGCGAGCAGCGCTTTGCAGGGACAGTCGAGACAACCGGCAGTTTTAGCCATTGCTAGATCGAACGCAGCCTGATCGAGGCCGGAACAGCGAGGATGCATCTGCGTCCCTCGATCGGGATTACGTTGCCGACGACAAGGCGCCCAACCAGGGCTGGCGGCGGCCGCTGGGCTGGTTGCGTCGCGCCGGACAATTCTTCTTTGCACTCTCTTTCTCGAGTCTGACCCGCCGTATCGTCTCGCTCAATCTGGCGGGCCTCGTCGCGCTGGTGGCAAGCATCCTCTATCTGTCGCAGTTCCGCGCCGGCCTGATCGAGGCGCGAGCGCAGAGCTTGCTGGTGTATGCCGAGATTATCTCCGAAGCGATCGCGACCTCGGCCACGGTCGAGGGCGGCACCATCACCGTCGATCCCGACCGCCTGCTCGATCTGAAGCCCGGAGAAAGCTATGGCATCCCGGACGAGTATTCCGACTTTCCGATCAACCCGGAGCGCGTCGCGCCGGTGTTGCGCCGCCTGATCGCGCCGACCAAGACGCGCGCACGTATTTTCGACCGCGAAGGCGGGCTTATCCTGGACAGCCGCAATCTGTTTGCCCGCGGCGACGTGCTGCGGTTCGAATTGCCGCCACCGTCGGCGGGCAAGCCCAATATTGCGGAGCGGACGCTGACCGCGATCCGCACCTGGTTCAATCGCGGCGACCTGCCGATCTATCGCGAACTCGGCCCCGAGGGCGGCAAAGGCTATCAGGAAGTCGCGCAATCGCTGGGCGGCCAGAAGAGCAGCATGGTCCGCGTCAATGAGCGCGGCGCGGTCATCGTGTCGGTCGCGGTGCCGGTGCAACACTTCCGCGCGGTGCGTGGCGCGCTGATGCTCACGACCCAGGGCGACGACATCGACCAGATGGTCGGTGCCGAGCGCTGGGCGATCCTGAAAATCGGCGGCGTCGCCTCCGCCGTCATGATCGTATTGTCGCTGCTGCTGGCGAGCACGATCGCCGGTCCAGTGCGGCGCCTGGCCGACGGCGCCGAGCGCGTTCGCCGCCGCATCCAGACCCGCGTCGAAATTCCCGACTTCACCCGCCGCCGCGACGAGATCGGCCATCTCTCCGGCGCGCTGCGCGACATGACCAATGCACTTTATAGCCGCATCGAGGCAATCGAGATGTTTGCCGCCGACGTCGCCCATGAACTCAAGAACCCGCTGACCTCGCTGCGCTCGGCGGTGGAAACGCTGCCGCTGGCGCGCAATGAAAACAGCCGCGCGCGGCTGCTCGCCGTCATCGAACACGACGTCAGGCGGCTCGACCGGCTGATATCAGACATTTCCGACGCCAGCCGCCTCGATGCCGAACTGCAGCGGCAGGATATGGCGCCGGTCGATTTCAGGCGCTTGCTGACGACGCTGACCTCGGTCGCCAATGAAACCAAGCTCGGCCACGACGTCTCCGTCGAGGCGCGCTTCGAGGGCCGCAGCCCGGCCGATACCTTCTCGGTGCCCGGCCATGATTCGCGGCTCGGCCAGGTCATCTCCAACCTCCTGTCGAACGCTCAATCGTTCTCCCACGCCGGCGGCAAGGTGCGCATCGTTTGCCGCCGCGTCCGTTCGGAAATCGAAATCGTGGTCGACGACGACGGCCCGGGCATCGGCGAGGATGCGCTCGAGCGCATCTTCGAGCGCTTTTACACCGACCGGCCGCATCAGGGTTTTGGCCAGAATTCCGGCCTCGGGCTGTCGATCTCCAAGCAGATCATCGAGGCCCATGGCGGGCGTATCTGGGCGGAAAACCGCGCCGGTCCGGCCGACTCCGACGGCAACCCGACGGTATCGGGCGCGCGCTTCGTGGTCAGGCTGCCGACGCCATGACGGAGAATGCCAGCGTGCACGCCTCCGCCGTGCTGGTTGGCGACCGCGCCGTCCTGATCCGCGGGCCGTCGGGTTCCGGCAAGTCACGGCTGGCCTTCGACCTGATTCTGGCCGGCCGTACCGGCCAGGTTCCACCGGCCATTTTGGTGGGCGATGACCGTGTCCATCTCGACACACTGGCCGGAGAATTGTGGGTCCGCCCGGCGGCCGAATTGGCCGGCCTGATCGAAATCCGGGGCCTCGGGATTCGCCGCTGTGATTGCGTCAGCGAGGCAGTAGTCGGTCTGGTTGTCGATCTCGCGGCTGATGACGCGGAACGGCTGCCGCCGCCGGAAGCCCTCGAAGTCAGCCTTAATGGTGTTTTGATACCGAGAATCCCTGTCGGAACCGGCTTTCAGCCCCTTCCGCTGGTTGTCGCGGCGCTGACGACAACTGAAAGTTCACCTTCCGGTAATAATACGGCCGATTGTGTGAAGGGGTTTGGTAACCATATAAGCCCCACTATCGCGACCGAATAAGACCGGCGCAGGCTCCCCTCTCTGCCACCAAGTTTCCGGGAGAATAGCCAAGATGCCCTCTTGCGCGGGGCCTCTGGATGGTCAAAGTGGCGCGTTCGTGCGGTGCACCAAAAGCACCCGCGAGGAGTTTCCGATGATTGGTCTAGTGCTTGTGACCCATGGGCGCCTTGCCGACGAGTTCAGGGCGGCGCTCGAACATGTCATGGGTCCGCAGAAACAAATTGAAGCGATTACGATCGGAGCCGAGGACGACTCCGATTTGTGTCGAAGCGACATTATCGAAGCGGTGAATCGCGTCGACAGTGGCGATGGGGTTGCTATCCTTACCGACATGTTCGGTGGCACACCCTCCAACCTGGCGATCTCCTGCATGAGCCGCCCCAAGGTGGAAGTACTCGCAGGTATCAACCTTCCCATGCTGGTGAAGCTTGCCAAGGTGCGCGAAGAGCGCTCGCTTCCGGACGCCATTGCGATGGCCCAGGAAGCCGGTCGCAAATACGTCACCATCGCCAGCCGCGTACTCGCCGGCAAATGAGCGACGAGGCCGCGCCCGGAAACGACGTCGGGCCGAGCGTGCCAGCCGGCGCCATTTCCCGCGAACTTCTCATCATCAACAAGCGCGGACTGCATGCGCGCGCGTCGGCCAAATTCGTCCAGATGGTCGAGCGTTTCAACGCCGAGGTCTGGGTGACGCGCGGCAACGAGACCGTCGGCGGCACCTCGATCATGGGATTGATGATGCTGGCCGCGGGCCCCGGCACCACGGTGGTGGTTTCCGCTGTTGGCCCCGAGGCGCAGGCCGCGGTCGATGCGATCGCGGGTCTCGTCGCCGACAAGTTCAACGAAGAAGGCGTGTGAGCGCTAGTCTAGACTAGACGCTCGTAGCGCTGCGCTCTCGTAGGGTGGGCAAAGGCGCAGCTGCGCCGTGCCCACCATCCGTCCAGATCATCGCCGTGAATGGTAGGCACGCTTCGCTTTGCCCACCCTACGAATCATCTCAAAACGGATTGGTGACGATGCCGCCGTCGGCGCGCAGCGCGGCGCCGTTGGTGGCGCTTGAGGCTTTCGAACAGACGTAGCAGATCAGATTGGCGATCTCCTCGGGCTCGGCGTAGCGCTGCAACAGCGAGGCCGGCCGCCGTTCGCTGAAGGTGCGCGCGACAAGGTCGTCGACGGTCGTTCCCATGCCCTTGGCACGCGCGGCCAGCCGCACCGGCGCCATCTCGACCCATGTCGGCCCCGGCATGACCGAATTGACGGTCACGTTGGTCGCCTTGGTGAGTTCGGCGGCGCCGCGCGCCACCACGAGCTGGGCGGCCTTGGAGAAGCCGTAGTGAACCATCTCCTTGGGAATGAAGACGCCGGATTCGCTGGAGACGAACACGACGCGGCCCCAATCCTTGTTATCAAGCATCCGCTTCAGATAATGCCGGGTGAGGCGCACGCCGCTCATCACGTTGACTTCGAACATCCTCGTCCAGTCGGAATCCTCGATATCGAAAAATCCTTTCGGCTCGTAGATGCCGAGATTGTTGACGAGGATGTCGACTTCAGGAAATTGCGCTGTAAGCGCGGCGCAGCCTTCGGCGCCTCCGAGATCGACCGCCGCCGAGTGCACCTCGGCAGCAGGCGCAGCTTGCCGGACCTTTGTCATGGCTTCAGTGACAGCAGCTTGCTCGCGTCCGTTGACGATGACTTCCGCGCCCATCCGCGCAAGCCCGATGGCGGTTGCGAGCCCGATGCCGCGCGTCGAGCCGGTGACCAGCGCGGTCTTTCCGGTCAAATCGAGATTCATAACGTTGCACTCCCAAATTTTCTTGCCCAAAATTTCTTGTTCGCGGCTATTTCTTTTCCGGCGGCACCACGATCACGTTCCAGATCGTGGCGGGGCCCGGCCCCCCTGAGAAAAACCTTCGTGTCGTGATCACCATGCGCTCGCCATTGGCGGCATGGTCCTTCATCCATGCCTCGCATTTTTCGAACTTCCAGTCGCCGGTTTCGCAGATCCCGATAAAGCCGGATCGCTTGGCCTCTTCGAGCGAGGTCAGCCCCGACGACCACGGCTCGTACGGCGTCAGGACCGCCGGATGATCGACGCCGTAGAAGGTGACGGGGTGGCCGATATCACTGTAGGCCGCAACCACGGGCAAGGCTGAGAAAAACCGCCGGTGCCAGACTTCCGTCAGCTCACGCGCAAGTTCGGAGCGCGCCCGGTAGCTGGCGCCTTCGTTGCGATGCTGGCCGGCATCATAGGCGGCGATCTGCGGCGATAGGATCAATACCGCCAGCGTCAGCACCAGCCAGGTCGCGGTCAGCCGCAGCAACGCGATGCTCCGCACGCGCAGCGCCGGGATCGCGATCAGCGCCAGCGGCACCAGGAAGAACAGCGGAATGCCCCAATCGGTCTTTATGTAGATCTGGAACAGCACCGCGCCGAGTGGCGGTCCGATCGCGACCACCGCCTGGATCAGCCAGACATTGAGTGCCTGCGTGGTGTTCACACGGGCATTCGCACCGCGCGACCAGAATGCAAAAGACGGCTTGCGCCAGCGCGACGGCCACGCCAGCGCTACTCCCGCCAGCACCACCGGCAACGCCAGCAGCGCCAGATTATGGCCGACATAACCGAGCGCAAGGTTGTCGATCATGCGGCGGTCGGTGATCGAATAGATTTCGCCGGCATAGGTGAACGGGACGAAATTCACGTCCCTCAGCCAGATCAAATGCGGGGCCATCGCCACGACGAGCACGAAGATTGCCACCCACGGCGCCGGCGAGCGCAGGAATTGCAGGCGCTGCGGGTGGATCAGCGCGGCGAGGCCGATAGCGCCGATCATGGTCAGCGCCCAGTATTTGGTCATCAGCGCCAGCGCGCCGGCGATCCCAAGCAACCATCCGGATTTCACGCTGCGCTTCTCGAATGCGTCGAGATAGGCCAGCACCAGAAGCGGCAGCGTCACCAGCTGCAGCAGGTCCGGATTGTACTTGAAGCCCTTGAAGTTGAAGATCGGATAGAGCGCGAGCATCACCACGACGAGGAAGGCGCGGCGGTGATCGACCACGCGCAGCGCCAGCAGCCAGCAGATCACGAGCCCCAGGCCCAGCGTCGCCATCGCCAGCGCATAGGCCGCCCAATCGGTGACCGGAAACACCCTGAACCAGGCGCCCGCCACCCATCCCGACAGCGGCGGATGCTTGCCATAGCCGAACAGGAACTTCTGGCCCCAGCCGAACGCCTCGGCGACGTCCATATGGATGTCCTGGCCGGTCTTCAGATTGACCAGGATCAGCGTCCAGAGCGCGGCATGGACCACGGCAAAGCCGCTCACCAGCCACAAAGCGCCCTTGGGGTCGCTGGCGCATGAGGCCAGCCATGCCGCCAGCCGCCGGACGGACAATCTGCGCCTGGAACGCGCGGCGGCGGGTAAAATCGATGCAGTCGACATGGAGGAGTGCGTAGCGCGTTTTTGGCGCGCGTGGAATCAGCTTGGCGTGAAGAATGCCCCTTAAAATACAGCAATATGGTTGCCGCACGGGGATGTGAATGCTATCCCGCGCCCCATGACAACTGCCCCGATTTCCAACATCCGCAACTTCTCCATCGTCGCCCATATCGACCATGGCAAATCGACGCTGGCCGACCGCCTGATCCAGACCACCGGCGGGCTGACCGATCGCGAAATGGCGGGCAAGGAGCAGGTGCTCGATTCCATGGATATCGAGCGCGAGCGCGGCATCACCATCAAGGCGCAGACGGTCCGGCTGAAATACCGCGCCAAGGACGGCAAGGATTACATCTTCAACCTGATGGACACGCCGGGCCATGTCGACTTCGCCTACGAAGTCTCGCGCTCGCTGGCGGCCTGTGAAGGATCGCTGCTGGTGGTCGACGCCAGCCAGGGCGTCGAGGCGCAGACGCTCGCCAACGTCTACCACGCGCTCGACGCGGGTCATGAGATCGTGCCGGTGCTCAACAAGGTCGACCTGCCCGCCGCCGAACCGGAAAAGGTCAGGCAGCAGATCGAGGATGTGATCGGCATCAGCGCCGCCGACGCGGTGATGATCTCGGCCAAGACCGGGCTTGGCATTCCCGACGTGCTGGAAGCCATCGTCACCCGCCTGCCGCCGCCGAAGGGCGACCGCGGGGCGACGCTGAAGGCGCTGCTGGTGGACAGCTGGTACGACGTCTACCTCGGCGTCGTCGTTCTCATTCGCGTCGTCGATGGCGTGATGAAGAAGGGCAGCCGCATCCGAATGATGGGCACCAACGCCGCCTATGACGTCGAGCGCGTCGGCTTCTTCACCCCGAAGATGACGCAGATCGACGAACTCGGCCCCGGCGAGATCGGCTTCATCACCGCGGCGATCAAGGAAGTCGCCGACACGAGAGTGGGCGATACCATCACCGACGACCGCAAGCCGATCACCGACATGCTGCCGGGCTTCAAGCCCGCGATCCCCGTGGTGTTCTGCGGCCTGTTCCCGGTCGATGCCGACGACTTCGAAACGTTGCGCGCGGCGATGGGCAAGCTGCGCCTCAATGATGCGAGCTTCTCGTTCGAGATGGAAACCTCCGCCGCGCTCGGCTTCGGCTTCCGCTGCGGCTTCCTCGGGCTGCTGCATCTGGAAATCATCCAGGAGCGCCTGCAGCGCGAGTTCGATCTCAACCTGATCGCGACCGCGCCGAGCGTGATCTACAAGATGCACCTCACGGATGGGCAAGAGATCGAGATCCACAATCCCGTCGACATGCCCGACGTGGTCAAGATCGCCGAGATCCAGGAGCCGTGGATCGAAGCTACCATCCTGACCCCGGACGAATATCTCGGCAGCGTTTTGAAACTTTGCCAGGACCGCCGCGGTTCGCAGAAGGAGCTGACCTATGTCGGCTCGCGCGCGATGGTGAAGTACGATTTGCCGCTCAACGAGGTCGTGTTCGATTTCTACGACCGGCTCAAATCGGTCTCGAAGGGCTATGCCTCGTTCGACTACCATCTGACCGACTACAAGCCTGCCGACCTCGTCAAGATGCAGATCCTCGTCAACCTCGAGCCGGTCGACGCGCTGTCGATGCTGGTGCATCGCACCCGCGCCGAAGGCCGCGGCCGCGCCATGGTCGAGCGGATGAAGGAACTGATCCCGCCGCACATGTTCGTGATTCCGATCCAGGCTGCGATCGGCGGCAAGGTGATCGCCCGCGAGACCGTCCGCGCGCTGCGCAAGGACGTCACCGCGAAATGCTACGGCGGCGACATCACGCGCAAGCGCAAGCTTCTGGAGAAGCAGAAGGAAGGCAAGAAGAAGATGCGGCAGTTCGGCAAGGTCGACATCCCGCAGGAAGCCTTCATTGCCGCGCTGAAGGTGGATAGCTGAGGCCCGGTTAACGTCACTCGTCATTCCGGGATGGTCCAGAGGACCAGACCCGGAATCTCGAGATTCCGGGTTCGCGCTACGCGCCCCGGAATGACGGCTTGCCTACGCCTCCGTCCCCTCACCTGCCGTCGTCCTCTCCTCCGCCACCAACCGCTCCAGCGCGGCCTTCGACGCGCGCTGTTCGCTGACCAGCTTCTTGGCCATGGCGAGCCGAGTGATCGTCCGCACCAGCGCCGTCGCCACCGGATTGGGGCCTTCCGCCTTCGCGCAGCGCAGCGACAGATGCGTGCCGCCATTTTCGAGCGGCGTCAGTTCGGCCATCTGTCGCACGATGGCGCCCATCGGCAGCCGGATGTGCCAGGTGACGTAGTCGAACGGCCGCCAGTCGACGATGTCGTGAACTATTGAATCTTTGCCGTGGGCGCAATGCTGCGTCGCGCCCAGCCCGATCCGCCCGCGAGCCAGCCCGGTCATGGTCATGCCGTCGATACCGTGCTGCCAGCGGATTTTCTTCTCGACGTCGGTGACATAGGCCCAGGCCATCGCCGGCGGCACCGGCAAATCGCATTCCATCGATTCGAACGCCAAAGGCTCATCGGGCTGCACCACGATGCGACGCGTCGCGCGCCATCGCGCAAAGATCGGGGCCAGATCGTAGACGTAACAAACGGTGTCGCCGAAATCGCCGGTGTCTTCGATGTGACGGATCGTGCCCGCAAAGAAATCCGGCAAGCCGATCGCTTCCGCCGCCTGTTCGGTCACCAGCGCATAGGCCTTGATGCCGGTTGTCGCCGTCACCGAATTCTTCATCAGGCGGTGCAGGTGGATCACCTCCGCCCCCTGCAATTCGGTGCGCCCCGCCATCTGCTGCGTCGCATAGGTGCCGTGATGCAGGAAGAATTTGAGATCAAGCTGACCCATGTTGCGGCAGGCGTTGCACTCGCATGTCGTGTTGACGCGCATGGCGCCGAGTGCATGGCTGAAGCTGCAATAGATGCGCTCGATGGCATCGAGCGGAAACTGGCGCTGCGGCAGGTTCACATCGGGCAGATGAGTCAGCGCCGCATCGCCCTGCAAATTCGACAGGATGATCGGTGCCCTGATCTCGGCAAAGATGCTCTTGAACAGAGCATCGAGAATGCCTTGCGCGTGCTCGAGCTCCGAGCGCGTGAGGAATATGGTGTAGCCGGTAATGTCGGCAATGAGCAGAAAGCCCTGTTGCGCCATAGCCAGCACTCCCTGGAAACACGACGCGCAATACGTCCATTCTAGCAGAAAGTTGTGGCATTCGCGCTGGTTTCTCGCGTCCCAGCGCGGTGCCCCGCCTTGCTCTGCGGCGCAGGATGGGTCAACATTGCTGCTGCTCAAACCATAAAATCCAAAAAAATGCTGAGGAAACGCATGAGCAAGCCCGCCGGTTTCTCCCAGCCCGGTTTCTCTTATGGCTGGATCGTCGTCGGCGCCGGCGCGCTGATGACCTGTGTCGGCTTCGGCACGATGTTGTCGCTGGCCGTGTTCCTGCAGCCGATTGCGACGGATACGGGATGGTCGGTGAGCGGCGTCTCGGCGGCGGCGACGATCGATTTCCTTGCCATGGGATTTGCGGCGTTCTTCTGGGGCGCATTGTCCGACCGGTTCGGAACCCGCATCGTGGTTTTGGCCGGCGCCGTGCTGCTCGGTATCGGCCTGGTCGGCGCGAGCCAGGCCACAGGCCTCTGGCAATTCCAGTTTTTCTTCGGCGTGCTGATCGGGATCGCGGCCGGCAGTTTCTATGCGCCGATGGTCGCGGTGGCGAGCGCCTGGATCGAACATCGCCGCAGCCTTGCGGTGGCGCTGGTGTCGGCCGGCATGGGCGTGTCGCCACTGACGATTGCGCCATTCGCAAGCTGGCTGATCACGGCCTATGACTGGCGCACCGCGATGCTGGCGATCGGCATCGCCTCCTGGGCGCTGTTGATCCCGGCGTCGTTCCTGGTGCGTCCAGCGCCGGAGGCCGCAGCACCCGCAAGCGGCGGATCTGACGCGCCGGAAATGCAGTGGTCCGTCGGGCAGGCGTTGCGGACGCCGCAGTTCGTCACGCTGGCATTGGCGCATTTCGCCTGCTGCGCGGCGCATTCGGGACCGATCTTCCACATGGTGAGCTACGCGATGATCTGCGGCATCGCGCCGCTCACCGCCGTCACCGTTTACAGCCTTGCCGGATTCTCCGGCCTCGGCGGCCGTCTGCTGCTCGGAATCATGGCCGACCGTCTCGGTGCCAAGCCGGTGCTGGTCGGCGGGCTGTTCGTGCAGGCGATGTCGGTCGCGACCTATCTTGCGGTCGGCCAGCTCGGCGAGTTCTATGCGCTGTCTGTGATCTTCGGGCTCGCCTATGGCGGCGTGATGCCGCTCTACGCCGTGCTGGTGCGCGAATATTTCGGCGCGCGCATCATGGGCACGGTGTTCGGCGCGGTCTCCGCCTTTGCCAGCCTCGGCATGGCGCTGGGGCCCTTGGCCGGCGGGTGGGTGTTCGACACTTTCCACGCCTACAACTGGCTCTATGTCGGCTCCTTCGCGATCGGCATTACCGCGGTCGCGGTGGCGCTGAGTTTCCCGTCGGCGAAGCGGCCATCGCAGCCTTCGCTCGATCTCGGACGCGCCGCGGCTTGAGATGCGTATCCTCCGCCGCCTTGATCGGGGACGGCGGATGGGCCACCATCGCGCCTCGCGCAAACAAAACAAGACAATGCGAGGAAGCGCATGAACAAGCACCCCGGCCTCGACCTCGTCGAGCGCGCGCGCATGCTGCAGCCATTGATCGCGCGCGACGCCGACGAAATCGAGCGGACGCGGCGGCTGACGCCTGATGTAACCGCGGCCCTGATCGAGAACGGGCTTTATCGTTCGCTGTTGCCGCAGAGCCTCGGCGGCGCCGAATTGCCGCTCGAGATCTTCATGCAGATGCAGGAGGAAATCGCCAAGGCCGATGCTTCCACCGCCTGGTGCCTCGGCCAGTGCAGCGTCTGCGCCATGACCGCGGCCTATCTCGACGCCGATGCCGCCAACGAGATCTTCAACGTCGCGCCCGGCATCCTCGCCTGGGGCGCGATCAACCATGAAGTGCAGGTCGTGCCCGGCGGCTACAAGGCCAGCGCGCGCTGGGATTTTGCCAGCGGCTCCCGTCAGGCGAGCTGGCTCGGCGCCCATGTCAGGGTCGTCGAGGCCGACGGCAGCCCGCGGCGCAAGGCGGATGGCTCGCCAGAGATCCGCACCATCCTGTTTCCGGTGGCTGATGCCACGATGTACGACGTCTGGGACGTCATCGGTCTGCGCGGCACCGGCACCGATTCCTACTCGGTCGACAATCTGTTCATCCCGGACAAATTCGCCGCGCTGCGCGACGACCCTGCGGCGCTCCGCGAACACGGCCCGCTCTACAAGCTCTCCACCAACATGGTGTTCAGCATGGGCTTTGCCGCGACCTCGCTCGGTGTCGCACGCGCGACGCTGGATGCCGCCACCGATCTGGCGCGCGGCAAGACGCCGCAAGGCCTCAAGGCGATGCGCGACAACAACGCCGTGCAGGGCCTGATCGGGCGCACCGAGGCGAGCCTGCGCGCCGCGCGCGCCTATCTCTACGCCACCGCTGCCGAGGTCTGGCGCGACCTGGCGCGCGGCGACGCCATTACCGAACAGCACCGGATCGCGCTGCGGATCGCCGCGACCTGGACCATTCATCAATCGGCCTCCGTGGTCGACACGGCCTATCACATGGCCGGCGCCACCGCCGTCTTCAGCGCCAACAAGTTCGAACGGCGCTTTCGCGACATGCACGCCATCGCGCAGCAGATCCAGGCCCGCGATACCCATTACGAGGATGCCGGCAAGGCGATTCTTTTCGCCAATCTCGACACGCCGCCGACCGCACGCTGATGGGGGTTGCGAGGAAAATGGCCGGGACAAAAGCTGCAAAAAAGCAGCCCACGAAAAACCCGGCTTCCACCGTCGAAGCCGTCTTCGCCGTCTATCCCAAGCCCGTCAAAGCCAGATTGCTGGCGCTGCGCCGGCTGATCTTCGATACCGCGAAAACCACCAAGGGCGTCGGCGCGCTGGAAGAGACGTTGAAATGGGGACAGCCGAGCTATCTCACGGCGGAGACCAAAAGCGGCAGCACGATCCGGATCGATCAGGTCAAGCCGGTGCCCGGGCAATACGCGCTTTACTTCCATTGCCAGACCAATCTGGTCGAGACCTTTCGCGAGCTTTATCCGGAGCTTCGCTATGGCGGCAACCGCAGCATTCTTCTCGGCGCCGACGACAAGGTACCGGAAGCAGAGTTGCGCCACTGCGTGGCGCTGGCGCTGACTTATCATCTGGGGAAGCGGAAGGGCGCGGGAGCGAAGTAATCTCCACCGTCATTGCGAGGAGCGCACAACGCTCGCTCCGAGCGTCGTCCCGAAGCGAATCCACTGTCGTCCCGGCGAAGGCCGGGACCCATACCCACCGGCGATAATTGTTTTGCACGCTGGTCGTCATCTTCCTTTTTTCAATAACAGGGGCCGCGGCGTATGGGTCCCGGCCTTCGCCGGGACGACAAAAATTATTCTCGCGACGCATTGCGCCCGAGCTTTGCCAGAAACTTCCCGCCCTCTCATGAGAGGGCGCAGGGAAGACCGGGTGCGCGCTGCACCCGCGGTCTCGCGTGCGGTTTGCACAAAACAAAATGCACACGAGCATACAGGGCAGCGGAGAACACCCGGCCTTCCCTGCGCAATGGCTTTACGACTTATAACGCGATCTCCCCGGTGAACGGGCTTTCTTGCCACCGTCGCTCCCGATCAGCTTTTGGCCTCTCAGGAACTTGACACCAGCAACGGGGTGTCAGGACCACGCGCCTTCGCCGTACGCCTCTGTCGCGTTACGTCTTCGCAACATCAGCGTCCACCGCAACCCGTCCAACGTCCGTGACGACGGCCGACGCCCTCTGAGTGGGACGGGATGGCCAAATATGTATGCCTGATTTGCTTTCTGGAAAAGCGAAATATTTTTTATTTCGGGGCTTGACACGGTTTCTGTAAAACAGAAGTGTTTTGCCCCGGCTTCGCCAAGGCTACGCCGGGCGCGGCCGTCGGGCCGTTTTGTCGCACTCCAACGTCATTGCGAGGAGCGAAAGCGACGAAGCAATCCACAGTCGCTATGCCGCGCCATGGATTGCTTCGCTCCGCTCGCAATGACGCGTGGTTACACGCGTGCTTCACGCCACCAGCGCCGTATCCCCGCCGGCTTCTTCGCCGCGCTGCGCCTTCAACAGGCTGATGATCTCGGCATTGGGCCGGGCGCGGCTGAACAGAAAACCCTGGCCTTCGTGGCAGCCTTCGTTGCGCAGGCAGCTCAGTTCGGCTTCGGTCTCGACGCCTTCGGCGGTGATGGTGACGCCGAGGCCCTTGCCGAGGCTGATGATCGAACGCACGATCGCCTGCGCATCGCGGTTGGAGCCGAGATCGCGCACGAACGACTGGTCGATCTTGATCTTGTCGAACGGAAAGCTGCGGAGGTAACTAAGGCTGGAATAGCCGGTGCCGAAATCGTCCATCGAGATGCGGACGCCGAGCGAGCGCAGCGCATGCAGCGTCGCCAGCACCTGGCTGCTCTTTTCCAATACCAGCGTCTCGGTGATCTCGAGTTCGAGCCGCGTCGCCGCCAGACCGGTTTGTTTCAACGTTTCCATCACCATCGACAGCAGATTGCCGACGCGGAACTGCAGCGGCGACAGATTGACCGCGACACGGACGTCGTCGGGCCATTGCGCCGCATCCATGCAGGCGCGGCGCAGCATTAAGCCGCCCACGGCGTTGATCAGGCCGGTCTCTTCGGCAACGGGGATGAACTCGCCGGGCGAGACCATGCCGCGTTCGGGATGCGGCCAGCGCACCAGCGCCTCGAAGCCGGTCACGCGCCCGGTCGAAAGGTCGACCAGCGGCTGATAATGCGGCCGCAGCAAATCGTTCTCGATCGCGTGGCGCAGCTCGATCTCGATCTTGCGGCGGGACTGCGCGCGGGCGTCCATTTCGGCTTCGAAGAAGCTGAACGTGCCCCGGAACTCGTTCTTGGCGCGCGACAGCGCCATGTCGGCGTTCTTCAGCAATCTCTCGGACTCGTCGCCGTCGCCCGGCGACATCGCGATGCCGATGCTGGCGCCGATCACCACCGAATGGCCGTCGAGCAGATAGGGGTCGCCGATCGCCTCCAGCAGACGCCTGGCCAGCAGCACGGCGTCTTCGGGGCGCGTCACCCCGCTCTGGACGATCGCGAACTCGTCGGAGTTGAGCCGCGCCAGCACGTCTTCCTCACGCAGCGTCGATCGCAGGCGCTTGGCGACGCCGCGCAGCAGCTTGTCGCCGACGCCATGGCCGAGCGTATCGTTGACCGCCTTGAAATTGTCGACGCCGAGCACCAGCACCGCCACCTTCTCGGCGCTGCGCCGCGTATGCAGCAGGAGATCGTCCATCTGCTGACGCAGCAGGGTGCGGTTCGGCAGTCCGGTCAGGCTGTCGTGCTGGGCCATAAAGGCAAGCCGCGCTTCGGCACGCTTGCGTTCGGTGATGTCCATCAACGCCAGCAGCACGGCCGGCTGGTCGCCGTAAACCAGCTGGCGCGAATAGATCGCCAGATCGATCAGCGCGCCGTCGGCCCTGACATGCTTCCAGGTCCGGGCCGCCTGTTCGTCACTGCTGCGATCGCCCGCCCACGGCAATTCCGGGTCGAACGCCTGCAGACTGCGGATCGTCAGTCGCTCGAACTCGGTGCGGCTATAGCCATAGTGCTGGAGCGCGGCGTCGTTGACGCCGAGAATGCGCTCGCCATCCAGCGAACAAACGATCATCGGCACCGGGTTGCTGTCGAACAGCAGGCGGAATGACGCCTCGCGCTGTTTCAACTCGGTAATATCGACGCGCAGACCGATGACGCCGCCGTCTTCGGTCAGCCGCTCGTCGATCAGGATCACGCGGCCATCGGCCAGCGTCTGCTCGTGACGATCGCCCGGCTGGTGAAGCCTGGTCAGACGCTCGGTGAGCCATTCCTCCTCGCGGCCAATCGCTTCCGGATAATCGCCGCGCTCGACGCCGACGCGGATGGTGTCCGCCAGCCGCGCGCCCGGCCTGAACAGGTCCGAGCTGCGGGTGTAGATCTCCGCATATTTCTTGTTCCAGAGAATGTAGCGCCCTTCGGCGTCGAGAAACACGATGCCCTGGGGCAGGATGTCGATCGCCTCGCGCAGCCGTTCATGCGATTTGCGCGCGTCCGCAATCGCGGCCTCCGCCTCGGCGCGCGTGCGCATGATCTCGCTGCGCTCGGCGGGACCATGGCGACGATGACCTGAAAGCTTCGGGCTGGGTTTTACCGGTCGACCGAACAGGCGAGCAATCGAGGGCTGCTTTGGTTTCTTGATTGTCTTTGGCCTTATCTTCGGCATTGCCGCGCCTCACCCGCCTTCTGCGTGCAATGTTCTCCGATAAGTGTCTGAAAAAATGGTATCTCCTGCCGGTTCGAACAGCCCCGCGCCCGGCTCTCCGGTGCCCGCTAGAAAGGCTGGTTCACGCTATGCGTGTGTTGCTGCAACAGGCGCGCGAGACCAAACGCAAATGCACACGCAGAATCTCAGCCAGCGCACGAAGAACACGCGACACGCATTCGGATTGCACACGGAATGCGCGAGATCTCGCGCTGGCGCATCAATATGCGCCAATGGTCGACAAGGTTATTGAAGCGTTAAGCCGGAGCTGATCGCCGCACAGTGCAAGCTGCCTAAAGAGCTTAAGCCGCGCGCACCGTATCGAGGAATTTGTCGACCTCCAGCCGGAGGCGGTTGCTTTCGCCGGACAGCGACTGAGCCGAAGAAAGAACCTGCGCGGAAGCGGAGCCGGTCCGGCGGGCGCCCTGGTTCACGTCGACGATGTTGGTGGCGACATCGGAGGTGCCCACTGCAGCCTGCTCGACGTTGCGCGCGATCTCCTGCGTGGCGCTGCCCTGCTGATCCACCGAGGTCGAGATCGTCGCGGCGATTTGCGAGATCCGGCCGATGGTGGTGCCGATCTGCTTGATCGCCAGAACCGATTCCTGGGTCGCAACCTGCATCCCGGCAATCTGGCTGCTGATTTCCTTGGTTGCGTTGGCGGTCTGCGCGGCGAGCGCTTTGACTTCCTGCGCGACCACCGCAAAGCCCCGTCCCGAATCGCCGGCGCGCGCCGCCTCGATGGTGGCGTTCAGCGCCAGGAGATTGGTCTGTTCGGCGATCGTGGTGATCAGATTGACGACGTCGCCGATCCGCAAGGCTGCCTTCGACAGCTCGTTGATGCGCGCGTCGGTCATCTCTGCCTGATTGACGGCTTCGCCGGCGATCCGGTTCGACTCCTGGACCTGGCGGCTGATTTCGGCGACCGACGCGGTCATTTCTTCCGTCGCGGCGGCGACCGACCTGACGTTCGAGGAGGCCTCCTCGGAGGCCGCCTCCACCCTGCCGGAGAGCTGCTGCGTCTCTTCGGCGGTTCGGGTCAGACTGGTCGCCGAGGCTTCCAGTTCCGTTGAAGCCGAGGATACGGTCTGCACGATCTCGCCGACCGCGGCCTCGAACTCGGCCGCGAGTTTCTGCATTTCCGCCCTTCGCTGGGCATGCGCGTGCTTTTCGGTTTCCGAACGTTCCGCGCGCAGCCGGTTCGATTCCAGCATGTTGTCCTTGAAGACCTGCAGCGCACCCGCCATGTCGGCGATTTCGTCCGAGCCGCCGGTCGCAATATTGGTCGCCAGATCGCCCGCGGCAATGGACTTCATGCTGTTCTGCAGATGCACCAGACGGCGCACGACGCCGCGCCCGACATAGTACCAGCCAATGACCAGCGCCGTTAAAAGGCTGACGAGCGCAAGACTGATCAGGATGATGCGTCCCTGCCCGATCTCCGCCTCCGAGTCACGGACCGCGGTGGCTGCGCCCGCTTCGCTGCGCTTTCGCAAGCTGGCGACTTCCTTCTCGAACTCCTGGGCGAGCGTGCGGTTCTCCGTCACCACATTGGCGCCGGCCTTCGCGGCCACCAGTTCGCGTTGCTTGAGTTCGAAAATATTGCCGGCGTCCTTGCCGGTCTTGACCAGCTCATCGACCAGTTTCGACGCCTCGGGATTCTTGAAGGCCGCGGCTGCCTTGCCAAGGCGGCCCGCGGTCGCCGTGAAGCGGTCCTTGACCGGCGGCAGCAGATCGGCAGACGGCAGGTCGGCGGCCTCCACCAGGATTCCCAGTATCAAATTGGATTCCGCGCGCAACTCCAGAATGGCTTGCAGCGACGCCAGTTCGTTGTCGGCCAGCGCCGACAGCGTCTTCTGAACGACTTCCAGATCCTTGTTGTCGGCCGCGGTCTGCAGGCCCATCGTCAGGCTGAACCCGGCGTCATCGGCCATCGGCGACAGTTTTTCGGCAAGCTTCTGATGCGATTTGCGCAAGCTCGCGACCAGCGCGTCGCGCGAGGCGGCAATGGTCTGGCGCTCGGTGACGGATTGCACCAGCCGATCGAGATTGACCAGGATGCGATCGGCGGTCTGGCTGACTTTGGCGACGTCGTCGGCGGCGAGCGCGCCGATGCTCTGCTTGAGCTCCTGACGCGCCGCGGTCAAGATCCTGGAGGCGTGATCGCGCTCGGCCTGATCGGTCGCGGCGAGAAGGCGGGGTGCCGCGGCGGCGACGTCGCCGGCGGCCCTGGCGACCTCGGAGGCCCGCGTGATCTCAGGCAGGCTCTTCTCGGAGATCGCGCCCAGCGAACGGCCGAGGCTGTCGTAGGAGATGATCGCGCTGCCGCTTGCGAGCACCGTGAGCGCCGCGACGACGCCAAAGGCCATAAACAAGCGACCGCGAAGGCCGAGGTGATACCACGACATGCCAGCGTTCATCGCAAAACTCCAATCAACAAAGCAAAATCGTGCCGCGAGCAGCCGGGTGTTACCCCGGTGCTCGCGGCTTTCTAGATTTACGATCCGGACTTCTCGAGCCGGTCGACCGCCTTGAAGCTGCCGTCCGCCTGGATCACGGTCAGGAACACTTCATTCGAGCCGCGGTTGCTGGTGGGGCTGTAGGAGAGCTTGAAGCCGCCGAGATCGAGGCTGCCGGCTTTTTGCACGGCGTCGATCATGGCCTGGCGGGTCAGGTCGCCATCAACCTTCTCGAGCGCTGCGGCAATCGCACGGCCGACGAGGTAACCCTCGAGCGAAACGAAGCCGGGCTGCGCATCGGGCGCGCTGGCCTTGAGCGAAGCATGATAGCGCCCGACCACCGGGATCGCCGCATCCTTCGGGAACGGAACGACCTGCGTGATCACGACGCCGGTGCCGGCAGCGCCGAGTTCCTTTGCAAGCGCATCGGACCCGACAAAGGAGATGTTCACGAAAGTGGCGTCGAGCTTGATCTGCTTGGCCAGCTTGATGAACTCAGCCGCGGGCTTGTAGGGGCTGATCATGATCACGGCCTGGGGCTCGGCCTTCTTGATGGCCAGCAGCGCGGCTTTCACGGCCACCGTGTTGCGCTCGAAGGTGCCTTCGCCGGCAAGCTGCATCTGCCGCTTTTCGAGCGCCTTCTTGACGCCGGCAAGGCCGGCCTGACCGAAGGCGTCGTCCTGGTACATGATCGCGATCTTGGTCGCGCCGAGATCCTTGGTCACCCGTTCGACCATGGCTTCGGTTTCCTGGAAGTAGCTGGCGCGAATATTCATCACCAGCGGCTTGTGCGGCTCGCGCAGGAATTCGGCGCCGGTGAAGGCACCGATGAAGGGGGCGCCTGCCGCCGTTGCGATCGGCTGGGTGGCGGCGGATGTCGGGGTGCCAACCGCACCGACGAGCGCGAACACCTTGTCTTCCTCCAGCAGCTTCTTGGCCGCTTCGATCGACTTGGTCGGCTCATAGCCGTCGTCGACGCTCTTGAGTTCGAGCTTGCGGCCCTTGACGCCACCGGCCTTGTTGATCTCGGCGAAGGCTGCTTCCAGCCCAATCTTCATGCCCTGGCCCAGGGCCGACGCCGGACCGTCAAGCGCCGCGGCTTGACCAAACACGATCTTGTCGGCCGACACGCCGTTTTCGGCGGATGCGGGAATGCTGGTCGCGAGGAGAACAGCCGACGCAGCAAGGAAGGCGTTGAACGGAGTAGCTCGCATATGAATTGTCCTTTGGCGGGTGTAATGGTCGAACGGATCTGCTGGCCCGGGTCATCGTTGGCATGACGACACAGCAACACTGCGTTGCGATTGTGAGCCCGATTGCTTCAGAACAGATTAATGATTTGACCGGTGCGTATTTGTACGGTTGCGGAATCAAGGCGAGGTTCACGGCGAGGTTGCACCTGTGAACACGCAGCCGCGCAAGGCGACGATCATCGCAGAACCAAAGACCCAGGAAATACCCAAAGCAGAATCGTCACTTGCGCGGATCAGCGACAAGTGTCCGAAATTCTTGCGGTGACCGGCAAGGTTATCGAAGGGTTAAGATGATCGCCTGTCCGTGCGACGCCGCGGGCGACCGCTCTCCGATACCATAACTTAGTTGATCTCGATCCGCGTATTGCGTTGGCCGTTACGCTGCACCAGCGCGAACAGCGCCGCCGCATGCGACGGGTGCAGCCTGACGCAGCCATGCGAGGCGCGGCCGCCGAGCCGCTTGATATCCGTGGTGCCGTGGATGGCGAATCCGTAATAGAAGAAGATCGCGTGCGGCATCGGCGAACTGTAATATTTGCGCGAGAAATAACGTCGATGCATCGATTGCGGACGGAATACGCCACTCGGCGTGCCATAGCCGCTGCGACCGGTCGAGACCGGCCAGCTGTACCGCGTCGCGCCGTCGATGCTGACCGCCATGCGCTGCGATGATTTGTCGATCTGGACCACGACCGCGGCGCGTGCCGGACTCAGTGCCAATGCCGACATGAAAATCGCGGCCACAAATGACAGCCGCACACCCAACCGAAATTTCATAATGACGCCCTGCCGCCAAAAAAAGATCTCTCGAATGGCGGCATGATGTGTTTTGGAAACGCGCCCTTGTAAAGAGCGGCGGCCCGGCCGGGCGCAAAGGGTCCGAATTAATCTTAACCCGGGGCAACCGGGATAGCGTGGTATTGCCGCGTGCAGATGCTGTGGGAGATCAAACAATTGCGATTGGCGCGGTTGTCCCGCGCTGCCGATTCCATGTTACGTTTTGGGCAGATAGAGTGATCCGATGACACCCCGCCTGATTCTGATCCCGCTCCTGGTCTTGATCGGTCTCGCCAATGCCACCATGGCGTGGGCGCAGGACAAGGGCAGCGTTGACCCCAAGCCGCTGCCGCCGCTGGCCAATCCCAACGACCCCAACATCGGCGCCAAGGAATTGTTCGGCCGCAAGCTGCTGCCGGCGGCGACGCCGACGCGGGTGCTCGGCTTTTACGCCCATGGCTGCATCGCGGGCGCGGAGGGACTGCCGATCAATGGCGACACCTGGCAGGTGATGCGGCTGTCGCGCAACCGCTACTGGGGGCATCCCGACATGGTCGCGCTGGTGAAGCGGCTGGCCAACAAGGCGCACAAGGATGCCGGCTGGCCCGGCATTCTGGTCGGCGACGTGTCGCAGCCGCGCGGCGGCCCGATGTTGACAGGCCATGCCAGCCATCAGGTGGGACTCGACGCCGACATCTGGCTGACGCCGATGCCGAACCGCCGGTTGTCGCGCAACGAACGCGAGGAAATGTCGGCTGTCATGATGGTGCGCGGGGACAGGCTCGACATCGATCCCAAAGTGTTCACACCAAGCCATCTGGTGGTGATCCGCGCTGCCGCGCAGGAGCCGACGGTGCAGCGCATCTTCGTCAACGCCGCGATCAAGAAGGCGCTGTGCCGCGAGGCCAAGGGCGATCGCAGCTGGCTGCACAAGGTGCGGCCGATGTATGGCCACGACTATCATTTCCACATCCGCATCAAATGCCCGCCCGGCGCCGGTGAATGCGAAAGCCAGCCCGATCCGACCGAAGGCGAAGGCTGCAGCGCCGGCGACCTCGCCTACTGGTTCAAGGATTCAGTGCTCCATCCGAAGCCGCCGCTCATCCCGCCGAAACCAAAACCGCCGATGACGATGGCGCAGCTCCCCCCGGCCTGCAAAGCAGTGCTGACCGCACCGGATGCAAAGCAATAGCCGCCATTTCATTCTCGTCCGCAATGCGCTAGTGTTGCAGCGCCTCACGCCGTAAGCGCGGGCGGACTTCCTGGGACGACGGTCCTCAGCTTCACATCTCAACCGATAGCCACCCTGTGCGCGGCCAGGCTGCGCGCAGCATCATTTCGTGAGGACCGTCATGCGCATCAGTGCACGCAACCAGATCAAGGGCACCGTCGTCGAAGTCAGGAAAGGCGCGACCACCTCGCATGTCCGCGTCGATATCGGCAATGGCCAGATCATCACCTCCTCGATCACCAACGAAGCCGTCGATGACCTCGGCATCAAGACGGGTGGCAAAGCCATCGTTGTGATCAAGGCCTCGGACGTCATGATCGCGGTGGACTGACATGCGCGCTCGCAATCCTGACGACGGAATAGGCTAAGATGTGGGACGAAGGGTCTCTTTACCCGGCCTGTCAGCCTGCTATTGTTCCGGTCAGCGATATCCCGACCGACCGTAAGTCATCGGGATTGCCGGAACGGCGCTTCCGCCTGTCGCATCCCTGACCCAAGCAATGCCTGATTTGCGCGCGCCAACCGCGCCGCGGACTCGCAGGAGCGCCAACATGTATCGTCCCGCCGGAATTTTTGCCGCCTTTTTCATTCTGTTTGGCGCGATCCATTCGCCCGCTGCCGCACAGGACAAGACCATCACGGTGTTCGCCGCCGCCTCGATGAAGAATGCGCTCGACGACATCGACGCCGCCTATACCGCCAAGACCGGCGTCAGGGTCACGGTAAGCTATGCCGCGAGCTCGGCACTGGCAAAACAGATCGAACAGGGCGCGCCGGCCGACGTGTTCATCTCCGCCGACACCGACTGGATGGATTATGCGATCGGAAAGAAAACCATCAACGAGCCGACCCGGGTCAATTTGCTCGGCAATTCCATTGTGCTGATCGCGCCGAAGGATTCCAAGATCGACAATGTCAGCATCGGCGCGGGCTTCGACCTCGCCAAGCTCGCGGGTGACGGCAAGATCGCAACCGGCGACGTCAAATCCGTGCCGGTCGGCAAATATGGCAAGGCCGCGCTGGAGAAGCTCGGCGCCTGGCAGGCGGCCGAACCGAAATTCGCGATGGCCGACAGCGTGCGCGCGGCGCTGACGCTGGTGGCGCGCGGCGAAGCCGTACTTGGCATCGTCTACTCCACCGACGCCAGGGTCGAGCCCGGCGTCAAGGTCGTCGGCACCTTCCCGGGCGATTCCCATCCCGCGATCATCTATCCCGTCGCAGCGACCACGACAGCCAGGCCGGAAACGTCGGATTATCTTGCCTTCCTGCGCTCGACCGCGGCCAAGAACATCCTTGAAAAATACGGCTTCAAGTTCCTGGTCAGCCCCTCGACCTGATGTTCGATATCTCGCCGACGGAATGGACGGCGATCCTGCTCAGCTTGCGGGTCGCCATCATCGCAACGCTGGTGGCGACGCCGTTCGGCATCGCGCTGGCGTGGCTGCTGGCGCGGCACAATTTCTGGGGCAAGTCGATCCTCGACGCGCTGGTCCATCTGCCGCTGGTGCTGCCGCCGGTCGTGACAGGCTATCTGCTGCTGCTCACCTTCGGCCGCCGCGGCATGGTCGGCGCGTGGCTGGCCGACAATCTCGGCATCGTGTTCGCATTTCGCTGGACCGGAGCTGCGCTGGCCTGCGGCGTGATGTCGTTTCCGCTTCTGGTGCGGCCGATCCGGCTGTCGATCGAGGCGATCGACCGGCGGCTGGAACAGGCATCGAGCACGCTCGGCGCGGCACCGTGGCAGGTGTTTGCGACCGTGACCCTGCCGCTGGCGCTGCCGGGCATCCTGGCCGGCATGGTGCTCGGCTTTGCCAAGGCGATCGGCGAGTTCGGCGCCACCATTACGTTCGTCTCGAATATTCCCGGCGAGACCCAGACGATTTCCTCGGCGATCTATTCGCTGATCCAGACGCCCGACGGCGACCGCGCGGCGGGGCGGCTGGTGCTGATCTCCATCGTGATCGCGATGGGCGCGCTGATCGCATCCGAGTGGTTCGCACGGCGCGCCACGCAGCGCCTGCACGGGAATTGATCATGCTGCGCGTCGAGGTCACAAAGCAGCTTGGCGAGTTCTCGCTGGAAGCCTCGTTCACCAGCGAGGGCCGCGTCACCGGTCTGTTCGGCGCGTCCGGCGCCGGCAAGACCTCGCTGATCAACATGATCGCGGGCTTGCTGCGTCCCGACCGCGGCGTCATCACCCTCGACGGCGAAACGCTCGACGATACCTCGACGGGCGCGCACGTGCCGCCGCATCGCCGCCGCATCGGCTACGTGTTCCAGGATGCCCGGCTGTTTCCGCATCTCGACGTACGGCAAAATCTCGACTACGGCCGACGCATGAACAGCCTCGCCGAGGATCCGGCGCAGCATGCGCGCATCACCGGCCTGCTCGACATCGGTGGCCTGCTGGATCGCCGGCCCGGAAAACTCTCCGGCGGCGAGCGTCAGCGCGTCGCGCTCGGCCGCGCGCTGTTGTCGAAACCGCGATTGCTGTTGCTCGATGAACCGCTGGGATCGCTCGACGAGGGACGCAAGGTCGAAATCCTGCCCTATCTTATCCGGCTGCGCGACGAAGGCATCCCGATGGTCTATGTCAGCCACGATGCCGCGGAGCTGCGCCAGCTCGCGACGCAGATCGTGATGCTGCGCAACGGACGCGTCACCGCGCTCGGCGGAGTGAAGGTGCTGACGGGCAGCACGCCTGCTTGATATCGTCCGTGATCCAGATCACGTTCGATCGGCGCAAAACCGAAGAAATCCAGTGTTTATAGGCACTTCCTGAACACCCGTTCAGAAAAATCTTTCGAACTATTTTCGCGGGCGACGCGTCTCATAAACGCATCAGGCAATCACGCCTAGCACAATGGAGACTACAACTATGTTCCGTAAAATCGCTCTTGCAGCTGCTGCCGCGATCGCTCTGACCGCTGCTGCTGTTGCCCCGGCTTCGGCTGGTGGTAAGGGGGGCCACGGTCATGGTGGTCATCACGGTCATGGCCATCACGGCCATCATCATGGTCATCATCATCACGGTCATGGCCATCATCATCACCACCACGGTCATCATCACCACGGTCATCATCACTTCGGATCGTTCTACATCGGCGGAAGCTGCTGGAAGACGGTGTGGACCGACTTCGGACCGCGTCGCATCTACGTCTGCGGCCGCTATCTGTAAGCTGACGGCCATCGCAAGAAGGCCTCAGCCGAAGGCTGGGGCCTTCTCCCTTTTGCAGGGCTGTATCAATTTCACCTAGACGATTTCGCGTGCCCGCAAGTCCGCGATCGCGCCGGCGTCGTAGCCGAGCGAGGCCAGCACCTCGTCGGTATGGGCGCTGAGTTCGGGCGCCATGCGGTCGAGCTTGCCACCGCCATGGGCGAGTTGAAAACCGCTGCCGGCGAAACGAAGCCGGCCATAGGGCGTGTCGATTTCCTGAATGGCGCCGCGCGCTGCGATCTGCGGGTGATCGATCACTTCCTCGACCTTCCAGATGCTGGCGCAGGGCGCGCCGGCCGCTTCCAGGATCGTCTCCCACGCGCGCGGGTCTTTCGTCGACAACGCCTCCTCGATGATGCCGCGCAACGCCGGCTCGTTTTCCTGCCGGGCGAACCAATCGACAAACCGCGGATCTTCCAGCGCGTCAGTGCGGCCGAGCGCCTTCATCAGCGACTGATATTGCTTCTCGCTGTTGACGGCGAGCAAGAGATAGCCGTCGCCGGCCTTGAACAGGTTGGCGGTCGGCCGCCGGCTGACGGCCTGATTGCCGGAGAGTTGCTGGCGATGACCGGCAACCGCGTAATCCGCCACCTGACCTGAAAGAAACGCCAGCGTCGCCTCCAGCATGGAGACATCGACCATCTGCCCCTTGCCGGTATGGGTGCGCTGGAACAGCGCGCTCGAGACGCCGAACGCCGCGGTCGAGCCGGACAAGACGTCGCAGACCGCAAAGCCGGCGCGGGTCGGTCCGGTCTCGGCGTGGCCCGTAATGGACATGATGCCCGACAGCGCCTGGATCTTGCCGTCATAGCCGGCGCCAAGCCGTGCCGGACCGGTCTGGCCGAAGCCCGAGATCGCGCAATAGATCAGCCGCGGGTTGATCGCCGAGAGCGCCGCATAGCCGATGCCGAGCTTGTCCATCACGCCGGGGCGGAAATTCTCCATCACCACGTCGGCCTGCGCCGCAAGCTGCTTGACGATTCCGATCGCTTCCGGCTTTTGCAGGTCGAGCGTCAGGCTGCGCTTGTTGCCGTTGACCGCCTGCCAGCCGGGAGCGAGACCGCGCTCGGCCCATTCGCGGCTCAGCGGCGTCCGCCGCATGTCCTCGCCCTCGCGCCGCTCCACCTTGATGACGTCAGCGCCGAGCAGCGCGAGCTGGTAGCTCGCATAGGGGCCGGCCAGCACCTGCGTGAAGTCGAGAATCTTCACGCCTTCGAACGGTCGGGTCAATGGAGGTCCTCCTGGTGCTTTCTTCCCTCTCCCCTTGTGGGAGAGGGTGGCTTCGCGAAGCGAAGACGGGTGAGGGGTTCTCTCCTCACGGCTAGCCTCTAGATGAGGATAGAGACCCCTCATCCGGCGCGCTTTGCGCGCCACCTTCTCCCACAAGGGGAGAAGGAAGGCACCGCGTCACGCCGCGCGGTTGCCGCGCGCGATTTCTTTCTGCTTGTCGAACTCGGCCCGGCGCCGTGCCAGTTCTTCCGGGCTCATCTGCGCGATGTTGTTGTAGTCGAGCTTCCAGGAGGCATCGTCGCTCCAGCGCAGCGGCGATTGCATCGTGGTGCGCGCGCCGGACGCAGTTTCCAACAGGCGCAGCGCCAGTTCGAGCGTCTGCGCCTGCGAGGCCACATCCTGCGGCTTGCCGGCGGAGTTGCCGAGCGGGAAATCCGAGAACAGGAAACGCGGCACGGCGGCGTGCTCGACGATGTCCTTGGCGCAGCCCATCACCACGGTGGCGATGCCATTGGCTTCGAGATGGCGCGCGACCAAAGCCGAGGTCTGGTGGCACACCGGGCAGTTCGGCACCAGCACGGCGACGTCGACCTTGTCGGCGAGGCAACGCTCAAGAATCTCCGGCGCGTCGGTGTCGATGGTGACGCGATGGCTGCGATTGGTCGGCGCGCCGAAGAAGCGCGGCGCCACCTCGCCGATCCGCCCCGCGGCTTGCGCCTTCAGGAGCTGCGGCAGCGGAAACCAGGTGCCGCTGTCGGTTGCTGACGTGTGCTTGCGGTCATAGCCGATATGCGAGATCCGCAGATCGTGCTGCTGCGACGTATCGCCGTCATAGACCGTGTAGAATTTCGCGCCGCCATTATACGCCGCACCCGGACCCTGATCGCCCTTGGTGGGGTCATATTGCGCGGCGGTCGTAACGATGGTCACCCGCGATTGCGCCAGCGGCTTTTTCAGCGGCTGGAATGGCGCATCGACGTAGTGCGCCCAGCGGTAGGCCGTGGTGTAGCCGATCGCCGCATAATAATCGCGGGTCCGCTGCATATAGGGGACCGGAGAATCGTAGTCGGGCGCAAAGCCCAGTTGATCGTCGGACGGGCCGGACATTGTTGTGTCTCCTGCGTTTCCCTGAGCGTTGGGCCCAAGCTAATGAGTGTCCGCCTATTCCTCAACAGCGGATATCCGATGGCTCCCCAGTTTGTAGGGCGGATTGGAGCCGAAGGCGTAATCCGCCGTCTTGAGGGCCACAATCGGCGGATATCGCCTTCGGCTCAATCCGCCCTACAAACTACCGCTACACCCCCGCGACCTGCGACCATATCTCGGCAAGCTTGCGCCTGAACGTCTGCATGCGCGTCAAGGGCACGGCCACTTCCTCTTCCTCGGGCAGCCGAAGGCCGATGACACTGACCCGGCCGCCACTGATGCTGCGCGCGACCAGGACGATGGGATCCAGCACCAGCTCGGCGCCTTCCTTTGGCGCGTGGTCGAGATGGATGTCGAAATAGTCCGCCAGCGTCAGCTTGGCCTGCTCTTCACCGACCGCAACGCCGTAGATCGCAGCGAGTTCGCCCAGCGTGTGCTCGCCCGACACCGTGAAATCGCCGAGCAGATGCGGATCGGGCGCCGAACTCGGCGCCATGTCGACAAAGAACCGATCCAGCGCCTCGGCCTTTTCCGGCGGCGCCAGCAGATAGATGTAATCGCCGGGCGCGATCGGATCGGCCTCGGTGGGCGAGAGGATCCGCTCGTCGCGGATCACCAGCGTCGGCTTCGACCAGGACGGGATCAGCCCGCGACGGAAATACAAGCTCTTTGAACGCACGGGATAGCCGACCAGTTGTTGCTCGAGCTGGCCGGGCAGATCGAGCTCGACACGGCGCGGGCCACGGTCGGCGCGGGGCAACGCCACATGCAGCAGCCGCGCCGCCGGCGCCAGCGTCCAGCCCTGCAGCAGCAGCGAGATGAAGACGACGACAAAGGCGACGTCGAAATAGAGATAGGCTTTCGAAAGCCCCACCAGCATCGGGATCGATGCCAGGAAGATCGCAACCGCGCCGCGCAGGCCGGTCCAGGCGATGAAGAGCTTTTCCCGCCAGTTGAAGCGAAACGGCGCGAGACAGAGAAACACCGCCAGCGGCCGCGCCAGCAGCATCAGCACCAGCGCCACCAGCACGGCCGGACCGATGCTGCTCACCAGCCGCTGCGGCGACACCAGCAGGCCGAGCATGACGAACATCACGATCTGCGCCAGCCAGGTCGCGGCATCGAGGAACGTCACCACCGAATTATGCGCGCGCGTCGGCCGGTTGCCGATGATGATGCCGGCGAGATAGACCGCGAGAAAGCCGCTGGCGTGCGCGATCTGCGCCGCCCCGAAAATCACCAGCGCCGCGGTGGCGACAAAGGGCGCATGCAGGCCCTGCGGCAGCGCCACGCGATTGAGCCCCACCACCACCAGACGACCGCCGATCACGCCGACGATGGCACCGAGCCCGGCTTCACGGATGAATTCAAGCGCGATATGCGCGGCCGAGCTTTGACCGAGCGAAATGTACTGGACCAGCATCAGCGTGAGGAAGACCGCGAAGGGATCGTTGGTGCCGGATTCGGCTTCCAGTGTCGCACCCACCCGAGGGCGCAGCCGCAGGCCCTGCGCATGCACCAGCAGGAACACCGCCGCCGCATCGGTCGAGGCGACGACGGCACCGACCAGCAGCGACTCGCTCCAGTTCAGATCGAGCACATATTTGGCGAACGGCGCCGTGACCAGGGCGGTGAGCAACACGCCGACCGTCGCCAGTACCGTGGACGGCGCCAGCACCGCACGGATACTTTGAAACCGCGTTTTCAGACCGCCGTCGAACAGGATCAGCGCCAGCGCCACCGATCCCACCAGATAGGTCGAGCGCACGTCGTCGAAGCTCAGCTGGCCGGGCCCGGAATCGCCCGCCAGCATGCCGATCAGCAGGAAGACCAGCAGCAACGGCGCGCCAAAGCGCAGCGCCAGCAGGCTCGAGAGAATTCCGGCCATTATCAGGGCGGCTCCGAGCAAAATCGCCAGACTTACTGAATCGAGAGAAGCCATAAATTTAGGGAAGCCTCGAATCTAGAGAAGATTTGCAGCTCTGCAACGTTGGGCAAATACTTGCAATTGCATCCTTATCGTCGCCACAGTTGAACGCCAACCCATTTCTCCAGATAGTGGCAATGTGCCCGATTTATCGGCCTAACTTGCCCTTGCGGACGCCTTGTATCGATGGCATCCGCAGCTGGCTTGTGGGAATCTGCCAGCGCTTCGAATCAATTTTGCATGATGGGGCAGCTTGATAAGCAAGCTGGCCCCGAACGAGATTTTGCCGATGGATCCGAAAGAGATTATCGAGTTGCTGCACACCACCGCGCGGTCGCTCGGCGCGGAGGTCACCTCACCCTGGTTCTATCTGCAGTTTGGCCTGATCCTCGCCGGCGCAGGCATCGCCTATGCGAGCGACGCGGCGATTCGTTCGCGCGTCGACATGACCTCGTTCGCGATGGGCTTGCCGCTGCCGCTCAGGCACTTCGCCCGCGTGCTGGTCTTTAGCGCTTCCACCGCGGTGTTCGCCGTTCTGATGATCGCCGCCCGCATCACGATGGTCCAATCGACCTGGCCGAGCCGCAGCTATCTGCTGGCGGTCTGCGCCAAGCTGGCGCTGGCCTGGCTGGTCATTCGCCTCGTGACGTCGGTCATTCGCAACGAGTTCATCGTCCGCCTGGTGTCGCTGTCGGCATGGCTGGTCGCGGCGCTCAGCGTCGTCGGCCAGCTTCAACCGACCCTGGACTTGCTGGATTCGGATGCGGCCTCGATCGTGCTCGGCGGATTGCGGCTGACGCCGCTGGTCCTGATCAAGCTCGGCGCCCTGCTGATCGTGGCGCTGTGGCTGACCAACATCGCCAGCAATTTCGTCGAAAGTCGCATCACCCGCTCCGCGGACCTGACGCCGTCGATCCAGGTGCTGCTGGTGAAGATGATCCGCATGGGCCTGATGGTGCTGGCGATCATCATCGCGCTCAGCGCCGTCGGCATCAATCTGTCCGCGCTCGCGGTGTTTTCCGGTGCGGTCGGCGTCGGTATCGGTATCGGCCTGCAGAAGATCGTCGCCAACTTCATCTCGGGCATCATCCTGCTGGCGGACAAATCGGTAAAACCCGGCGATCTCGTCACCATCGGCGACAGCTCGGGGCGGATCAGCGCGATGAAGACGCGCTATATTTCGGTCGCCGCCGGCGACGGCCGCGAATTCCTGATCCCGAACGAGGATCTGGTGACCCAGAAGGTCGTGAACTGGACCTATACCGACAAGAACACGCTGGTGAAGGTGCTGTTCGGCACCAATTACGACGCCGATCCACGGCTGGTCTGCAAGCTGGCCGTCGAGATCGCCGCGGCCGCGCCCCGCGCCATCAAAAACAAGCCGCCGAACTGCATCCTGACCGAATTCGCCGAGGCCGGGATGAAATTCTCCCTGACCTTCTGGATCGCCGACCCCGACGGCATGGACACCGTGAAGAGCGACGTCATGCTGTCGCTGTGGGACGCCTTCAAACGCGAGGGCATCCGGGTTCCCTATCCGGTGCGTGAAATCCGGGTCCGGGGCGGCGCGCTGCCGGTCGAATCCGTGGTTGAGGTTTCCAGCTGAAATCAAGCGTTTAGATGCCCTCCAGCCCCCCAACCTTGGCTTGCACTGCTAGCTGCGATCATTAAATTAGGCGGCAAATCAGCCTTTGACGCCCTCTATTCCGAAGCATGACCCGCCCATGAGCTATATCGAAGCAACAGATACCTCCTTGCGAAAGACCGGACAGATCAAGCTGCATGGCGCGAGCGGTTTCGCCGGCATGCGCAAGGCAGGCGCCCTGGTCGCCAAATGCCTCGACGAGCTCACCGACATCGTCAAGGAAGGCATTCCCACCTCGCGGATCGACGAATTCGTCCGCGACTTTGCGTTCAGCCACGGCGCCTACCCGGCGACGCTGATGTATCGCGGCTACCGCTATTCGACCTGCACCTCGATCAATCACGTGGTCTGCCACGGCATGCCCGGCGATCGCGCGCTGAAGGAAGGCGACATCGTCAATATCGACGTCACCTTCATCGTCGACGGCTGGTATGGCGATTCCAGCCGCATGTATGTGATCGGCCCGATCGCCCGCAAGGCCGAGCGGCTGATCGAGGTCACCTATGAGGCGATGATGCGCGGTATTGCCGCCGTAAAACCCGGCGCCACCACCGGCGACATCGGCCACGCCATCCAGAGTTTTGTGGAGCCGCAAGGCATGAGCGTGGTGCGCGATTTCTGCGGCCATGGTTTGGGGCGCATGTTCCACGACGAGCCGAACATCATCCATATCGGCCGGCCCGGCGAAGGCGTGGCGCTGAAGCCCGGCATGTTCTTCACCATCGAGCCGATGATCAATCTCGGCAAACCGCATGTGAAGATCCTCTCCGACGGCTGGACCGCGGTGACGCGCGACCGCTCGCTGTCGGCGCAGTTCGAGCATTCGGTCGGCGTGACCGCTGATGGCGTCGAAATCTTCACGCTGTCGCAGCGCCACGCCGAGAAGCCTCTGGCTAAGGCATAGTTGGGTTACGGCTTAAATTCCGATCGATCCCAACTTTCTGAACCATACCTTTGATCGCGCTGAGCGACGCGATGCCGTGAGAACGACGGCCAAAGGCGCTTGTTGCAAATTGTTCTCAATACAAAGCCTGCCGTCTTCCCTCCTGCGGCAAGATGCCGGTCTCCTAACTTGAATCCTTGCGGAATACGCCGCGCGCGACGGGGTAGAACTCGACGCGGACGCTCTCAGTCGGGGCCTCCGACGGGCGATCAACCAAGGGAGCAAGAACAATGTTCGAGATTTCACGTCGCGATCTGATTCTCGGGAGCACGGCGGCCGCGCTCGTTTTCGGCCTCAAGGGACCGGTTTCGTTCATCGATGCGGCGCACGCGCAGCGCGCCGCGGACAGCCTCAAATACAAGGTCGGCGACATCGAGGTGTTCAGCCTGCATGAGGGCTCCGTCGAGCGCACCGTCACCGAAGCGATGGTCAAGAACGCCTCGCTCGACGACGTCAAGAAGGCGCTGAGCGCGGCCGGCATCGGACCTGACAAGATCGACAACCCCTTTACCGTCACGGCGATCCGGACCGGCGGCAAGGTCGTGCTGTTCGATACCGGCTTTGGCGGCAACGGTCCGGCCACGGTGGGCAAGCTCGCCGACAACATGAAGGCCGCCGGCCTCGATCCCGCGACCGTCTCCACGGTGGTGATCTCGCATTTCCATGGCGACCACATCTCCGGCCTGTGGGTAAAGGAGACCAACGCGCAGGTGTTCCCGAACGCGGAAATCATGATGCCCGAGGTCGAGTTCAAGTACTGGACCGATCCGGCGCTGGTGGAGAAGGTGCCGGAAGCCAACCGTCCGATGGTCAAGCGCATCCAGGCGACGTTCCCGACCTGGAAGAACGTCAAGCAATACAGCGACGGCGCCGACCTCGCGCCCGGCGTGAAAGCGATCGCCACGCCTGGCCATACGGTCGGACACATGTCCTTCCTGGTGGCTTCGGGTGGACAGCAGCTCTACATCCAGAGCGACGTCACCGGCATGCACCAGCTGTTCGTCAGGAACCCCGGCTGGTTCTCCAGCTTCGATGCAGACGGACCGAAAGCGGAAGCCACGCGCCGCGCTTTCTTCGATCGCGTCATTGCCGAGAAGGGCATGATCGCCGGCTATCATTTCGGCTTCCCGAATGTCGGCACGCTGTCGAAGGATGGCAATGGCTATGCGTTCGCGGCCGTGAAAGCCTGATAGCGGACTGGTCCGAAACACCTGAAGGGCGCCGCATGTCGTGCGGCGCCTTTTCTCTATCCGAAATCCGCCGCCGCCCGGCACTTCAGAGTTGCAAAAGCTGGCCGGCACGGCATGCTTGATGCCGATGCCCGCCAAGCCGCGCGATCCCAATGCCGAACCTGCCGAGACGCCGCATTACCACGGCCATCGCGAGCGGCTGCGCGAGCGCTTCTACAGCGCCGGGCCGGACGCGCTCAGCGATTATGAGCTGCTGGAGATGGCGCTATTCCCCGCCCTGCCCCGGCGCGACACCAAGCCGCTGGCCAAACTACTGCTGAAGAAGTTCGGCTCCTTTGCCGAAGTCGTCCACGCGCCGGAAGCGCGCCTGCGCGAAGTCGATGGGATCGGCGATGCCTCCGTCCACCAGATCAAGCTGCTCGCGGCCGCCGCGAGCCGGGTGGCGAAAGGCGAGATCAAGCGCAGCATCGCGCTGTCGTCCTGGAACGACGTGATCGGCTATTGCCGCAGCAGCATGGCATTCGCCGACAAGGAACAGTTTCGCCTGCTGTTCCTCGACAAACGCAACCAGCTGATCGCCGACGAGGTGCAACAGACCGGCACCGTCGACCACACCCCGGTCTATCCGCGCGAGGTGATCAAGCGCGCGCTGGAATTATCCGCGACCGCGCTGATCCTGGTGCACAACCACCCGTCCGGCGATCCGACGCCCTCGCAGGCGGACATCCAGATGACCAAGGCGATCGTCGACATCGCAGCGCCGCTCGGCATCTCCGTGCACGACCACATCATAGTGGGCAAGAACGGGCATGCGAGCTTGAAGGGGTTGCGGTTGATCTAGCAAGACGGCCTTCAGGCGCGAAGGAGACCTGCTACCTTGCCGGCCTCTGCAGAGAGCCCACGATCTCGCGTGCGGCATTCTGCAGATCGGCAAGGTGCCGGGCGGCAAAATCCTCCACCGTGAATGCCGTCCTGATCCAGCGAAAATTGATTGAGCCATGAACGCGTCTGCCATCGAACAGCGCGACGGCGATCGCGGCTGCTCCATCATCGACCGGCATTTCTCCGTATCGGCCGGCCACGTAGCTTGGGTCGCGTGTTGCGTAACCCCGGTGCCGCACCTCACCGAGAATTCGCTCGAGCTTCCTCGGCTCGCGCGCGAGCCAATCCTCCGGGTTGCCGGATTTCCAGAGTGTGCGCAAAGTCGCCTCCCGTTCCTTTTCCGGACACCATGCAAGATAAGCGCGCCCGACGCCCGTCATCAGCCACCCCACCCGGTTGCCAATCCGGCCGTCATGCCCCGGGAGCACGAATGGGCTGTGCGGCATTGTCGTCTCGCGTCTTTCCAAGCAGTTGCCGGCGGGCACGAACAGATCGGACGGCCATTTCACTTTCTTGCACAGCTGCGCCAGAACGGGCGCCGCAGCCTCGGCAACCCGGTCGTACCGGTCCCGCTTTCGCACCACATCCGTGAAAACGCTGAGCCGATAGCGGCCGTCGGCCAGACGCCGCGCGACCATGCCCGCCCGCTCCAGCGTGTTCAGAATGCGCAGCAGGCTGGGCTTGGATATTGCCGTTGCACGATGGATGTCGTGCAGTGACGAAATCGGTTCCGAGTGAAGAAACTTGAGGACCTGCAGTCCTCGCTCCAATCCCCGGATTGTTTCCACCCTCGGCATTGCCGTTTCCTCATCGCTCGTCGAGCTCAGCCATTTTTCTCGTTCCGCCGCGCCGAGTCCAGCGTTCCGCAGTCCGGAATCCAGCGTTCCGCCTACCGGAATCCACTCCGATTTTTGTGGTGTCTCGCACATCTCGGCCCGATCCTTCGCGAGCGAGACATCCGAGGCAGCACGATGCTGCGCATCCCAAGGAGGATGAGAATGGCAACGCAGACACTTCGTGGAATCCGTTGGCTCTGGCGCCTCCTGCTGGCAGTGTGCCTGGGAGCAATGGCCCAGCCGGCGGTCGCGCAATCCTATCCGTCGGGCATGATCCGCATCTTCGTCGGAAGCAGCGCGGGCTCGCCGCCTGACATCATCACGCGCATCGTCGCGAACGAGCTTGGGCAGAGCGAAGGCTGGCGGATTATCGTCGAGAACAAACCCGGGGCCACCGCGACGCTTGCAGCGGGCGAGGTCCTCAAGCAGCCGGCGGACGGATATTCGATCCTGGCCTTCACGCTGAGCGCCTCGGCAGCTCCCGCACTGCTGCCGAACATAGCCTTTCGGCACGACACTGACTTCGCACCGGTCATCAAGGTCATGACCGCGCATCACGTTCTGGTTGCCAATCCGTCGGTATCCGCCAAGTCGATGGCGGAGCTTGTCGCCTTGCTGAAGAGCCAACCCGACAAGCTCACATTCTCATCAGGCGGAATGGGCACGCCAGCCCATCTCGCAGGCGAACAGTTCAGGCTTCAGACCGGGGTGCGCGTGACGCACGTCCCCTACCGGGCCCTGCCGCAGGCGATCGGGGATCTCATCAACGGCACCAACCACTATCAGTTCATCACGCCTCTGCCTGTTCTCGACCTGATTGCCGCCGGCCAGCTCCGGGCGCTCGCGGTCACGGCGCCGACGCGGATGGCAGCCCTGAAGGACGTTCCCACCGTCGTCGAGGCGGGATTCCCCGAGCTCGTGATCGCAGACTGGTTCGGTTTCGTGGTCAAGAGCGGCACACCAGACGCCATCATCGGCACACTGAATGAGGCCATCAACAAAGCCTTGTCGCAGGCGAGCGTGCGCGAGGCGTTCGCGAAGATCGCGGCGGAGCCTGCTGGCGGCACGCCCGGCGAGTTCGGCGCGCATATCAAGTCGCAGATCGCGCACTGGGGCAAGGTCGTGAAGGACGCCGGGATCAAGATCCGCGAATGACTGCCGGACGGGTGCCGAGGGCAATACCATGCTTAGATGCAAAGCCGCGGAAACATGCCCGCAAGCTCGCCGTCCTCACGCACTGCCATAGAGCTGATCCAGCGAAGTCTGCTTTGTGACAGAGCAAGGCCGCTGATCTAGCCTCCTCATTCCTGATACGCGGGCTCTTGCCAGCCGTCTTGCAGGCTTTAAGCTTTGGTCCGATTGCGACCGCCGCCATGGCGGCACGGGGGGCCGATGAACCAGGACGAGTTGCTCGCCCTGATCGACCAGATCTATGGCGCGGCGGCGGATATCGACCGCTGGCCGGTGGTGCTGCAGACCATCGCCGATGCGTTTGGCGCCGGCGATGCCTCGCTCAGCGCGGTCTCGCAGCGGGACGTCCCGTGGCTGGTGGCTCCCCGCACCGATCCGGCGTTCCTGCAAAGCTATGGCACGTACTACCACCCGCTCAATCTGTTCTGGCAGCGGGCGGCGAGCCTGCCGGTCGGGACTGTCGTGACCGACCGCATGGTGCTGCCAAAGGAGACGCTGCATTCCAGCCCGTTCTTCAACGAATGGTCGCGGCCGCAAGGGTATCTCTCGGTGATGGGAGCAACGCTGCTGGCCGACGACGACTGGCGCGTCGAGTTCGTCGTTCCCGGCAAACACGAATTCGGGCCAGAGCAGCTGAAGCTTTATGAGGCGATTGCGCCGCATTTGAAACGGGCGGTGCAGCTCAACCATCGCCTGCAAACCCTGGCGCTCGATCGCCATTATTCCTTCGCCGCGCTCGACGGCATCGGTCAGGGCGTGCTCGTCGTCGATGCCCGGGCGCGCGTCCTGTTTGCCAACCGGGTCTGCGACAGCGCGTTCGCCGATGGCCTGCGGCTCGACGACGGCGTGCTTTGCGGCGCCTCCTCGGCAGAGACGGCCCGTTTGCATCTGGCGATCGCGGCGAGCGCGCAGGCGGGCGAAAGCGACACGCGCGACTCGGTTAGCATTTCGCGCGGTGAGTCCAAGAGCGCGCTTTCGCTGCTGGTCATTCCGCTGCGATTCGAGATCGAAGCGATCGCAAGACATAACCGGGCGGCGGTCATTTTCATCACCGATCCGGACAATGTGGTGCTGCCGGACGACAAGCAATTGCAGAAGAAGTTCGCCCTTACGCCGGCGGAAGTCGGGCTGATTCACGAATTAATCCAGGGCAGCAGTCTTCAGACCGCCGCGGACCGCCTTGGGATCAAGATTGCGACGGCGCGGACCCATCTGCATCGCATCTTTGCAAAGACCGGCACGACACGTCAGGCCGAACTCATGCGTCTGATGTTGACAGGGGAGCATTGGGCCGGGCCCGGCAAAAACTAACCTGGAAGGGAAGTCTGGGTAGCCCTCACTTCGAGAAGTGCTAGGCGGTGCGATAACCGGTCGTTATGTAAATCTTGATATGCCGACATTCGGAGGTTTGCCAATTGAGTTCACTGTCTTCGCACGTCGATGCCTTCGTTGCGGAAGTGAGAGAGCGTTGGGAGGTACCTGGCGTCGCGGTGGCGATAGTGCGGCGCGATGGGCCACTGCACGTGCATGCCTACGGCGTAAGTAGCGTCACCAGTTCCGCTCCCGTGGATGTCGATACGACCTTTGCGATCGGATCATGTTCAAAGGCTTTCACTTCCGGGTTGGCCGCAGCATTGGTAGATGCCGGTAAGATCGATTGGGACGATCCAATCCGGAAGTATCTGCCATCATTCCAGTTGTATGACCGCTGGATCAGCGACCGCGTAACGCTCCGAGATTTGTTGGCCAATCGGACAGGATTGTCGCGCGCAAGCGTTGGAGAATATGGGTCCGACCTGAGCCGTGCAGAGCTGTTGCATCAGGCCCGCTACATCCAGCCGATCGCCGGCTTTCGCGATCAGTTCACCTACTGCAATGTCGGTTACGCCGCTGCCGCCGAGGCCATGGCGCTGACGGCTGGTCATCCCTTCGATCATGTGATGGACGAATACCTTCGGAGGCCACTTGGGGTGACGCCTAGCACCGTCTCCGAAGTGCAGAGCATGGCAACCAGCAATGTTGCGGCCCCGCACTACAAGGTAGCCAGCAAGGTTCAGGTGGTCCCGCCCATGTCCACGGACAACCTGTCGGGAGCGATTGGCCAGGCTATGAGCGCGCGCGATGCAGCCAGATGGCTCGCGTTTCACCTTGAAGAGGGGACGCGCCAAGACACCCGGCTCGTTTCTCCGCAACAGCTACGGGAAACGCACCTTTTGCAGGTTGCGCGCAGAGATCAGGCTGCGAACGACGGATATGGCTTTGGCTGGCATGTTCGCAACCGGCGCATCCAGCACGACGGAGCCGTTCGCGGATTTCGCACCAACATCTGGTGTGACCTCGCGGGCGGCCTCGGCATATTCGTCACGACCAATCTCGGTTCCGGCTTCGCTCAATTCGCGATCACCAATCGTATAATTCAAGCCATACGCGGAGAAGCTGTTACCGACTGGATCGCGCATTTTGACGAAATGGCAAAAGGCGAGTTGAACGAACGTATCGCCCGCTTCGACAAGGAAAGATTCGAGGAGCCGGTTTCCACGTCTCGTTGGAGGCTGGACGACTTCATCGGCAATTACCAGCACGAAGGTTTTGGTTCTCTGCATATCGAGCCGAGAAACGATCATCTGTGGTTTCGGATCGATGGATTGTCTGGCTTTGACGGGCCGCTGGTTCGCTATTCTGATTTGAGCTTCGAACACCAGGGTGATCGCGATGCCCTGGCTTGGCCGGCAATAGCAGCCGCAGAGGTACCGCGGGGTGAACGCGCTCAGGTCCGGTTTCGTGCTGCCCAGAATGAAATCGACGGGCTTTGTTGGTCCGACTGGTTCGGCGAGGCGAAGTTTATCCGGGTCACATAGCATTCTCTCCACACCATAAGAGATGCTTCCGCTTACGCCGCGCGAATGAAACTCGATTTTATGAGTCCACGGCCTAGTTCACCAGCAGAACTTCGCCGACACGGTCGATGTCGTAGCCGGCAAGTTCTGTCGCATGCTCGCGGAACGCCGCCGACCGCAGGAAGCCGAACAGGCGCTGCGGCCCGGGCAGGAAGTAATCGCGCTGCCGCAGCACCAGATCGAAGTTTTCCCATGTCAGCGGCAGGAATTCGAGCGCGGCGGCGAGTGCAACCGACCTTGTTGCGATCCCGCAATCGGCGCGGCCCGAGCGCACCGCCTGCGCGATGTCGGTTCCGGTCGGGCAAGCCGGCTTCAACAAGCGCAGATCATGCGCTGCGAGGCCGGCGCGGGCCAGCAGCGCGAGCAGCAGCAGTTGCGCCCCGGCACCGAGCGGACGCTGCGCCATCCGCGCGCCGGTCCGCGCGACCGAGGCAATATCGCTCAGCTTCAGAGGATTATCAGGTGCAACCAGGATGCCTTGCTCGCGCCGCGCAAACGAGATCACGACGGCATCGTGCAACCCCGGTGCGCCGGCAACGGTTGCGATATTGACCTGCTCGTCATCTCCATCATCTTTTTGGGCGTGCAAATGAATCGCCGCGGCCATCACCTCGCCGCGGGTCAGCCGCCGCAATCCTTCTTCGCTTCCTTCCGGCAGGCTCGCCAGGCCGCAGCCGCTCTCGCGTAGCGCCCATTCCAGCAGGGGATCATGACTGCCGCCAACGATCGGGGGGGCTGCGACATGGGTGAGTGCCGCCGGTGCGATCAGGCCGGCCGTCACCCAGCGGTCAAGCGCCGCGCGCGGAAACAGCCACCGGCCCGTCACCTTGGTGCACGGCACCGCGCCCTGCGCGACCAGTTCATAGAGCTTGCGCTCGGACAGCCGCAGGTAGGTCGCGGCCTCGTCGGTGGTCAGTAAATCCGCCATGGCAAACAAGCACAGACATGCATTTGTATGAATATATTACGAAATTTGACCATAACCGCGGCTTCTGCACAAGATGCGCGGAGGGATGGATTTGGGATGACAGGCGATGTTTCTGCGCTTCAACTGGTGCTGACCGGTGACCCAGCGCTGCTGGCCATCGTGCGGCTGTCGCTGATCGTGAGCCTTTCCGCCGTCGTCCTCGCCGCCCTGATTGCGGTCCCCTTCGGGGCAGCGCTGGCACTGATCCAGTTTCCCGGCCGCCAGGCCATCATCGTCGTGCTCAACGCACTGATGGGCCTGCCGCCGGTGGTGGTCGGGCTGGCGGTTTTCCTGGCGCTGTCACGTGCGGGTCCGCTCGGCTCATGGGGTCTGCTGTTCACGCCGAAGGCGATGGTGATCGCGCAAACGGTGCTGGTGGCCCCGATCATCGCGGCCCTCACGCGCCAGACCATCGAAGATCTGTGGCTCGAATACCGCGACGAACTCACCGCGATGAATGTCGGCCCGGTCGGCCGGGTGGCGACGCTGATCTGGGATGCGCGCTTCAGTCTCGTCACCGCATTGCTTGCCGGGTTTGGCCGGGCAGCGGCCGAGGTCGGCGCCATCATCATTGTCGGCGGCAATATCGACGGCTTCACCCGCACCATGACGACCGCAATCGCGCTGGAAACGTCCAAGGGCGACCTGCCGCTGGCCGTCGGACTTGGCATGGTGCTGATCGCGATCGTGATCGCGGTCAACGCGCTCGCCTGGACCGCCCGGCGCGCGGGCGAGCGAATGGCGGGGTGACCATGCGCGCACCAATTTCCGATCTGCCGATCAGGTTCGAGAACGTCACCGTCGCCGCCGGGGCGGTGACGATCCTCGATGGTATCAGCCTCACGCTGAACCCGGGGACGCCGACCATCCTGATCGGGCCAAACGGTTCGGGAAAAAGTACGTTCTTGCGCACGGCGATGGGACTGGTGCGGCCATCACAGGGGCGCGTGACGTGGGGCGGTCGGGAAGACGTCCCGCCGACGCGGCGCGCCATCGTGCTGCAGCGCCCGGCCATGCTGCGGCGTAGCGCAAGCGGCAATATCCGCTACGCCCTGCGCGCGTCTGATGTCGCGCGAACGGAGCAGCAAAGCCGGATCGATGAATTGCTGGCACTGGTCGGCCTCGGCCAACTGGCGGATCGTCCCGCGCGCCGGCTGTCGGGCGGCGAACAGCAGCGGCTTGCGCTGGCGCGCGCGCTCGCCCGCGACCCCGCCATCCTTTTTCTGGACGAGCCGACCGCGAGCCTCGATCCCGCCGCCACCAAGGCGATCGAGGACATCGTCCAGGCGGTGAGCCAGCGCGGCATCAAAATCGTCATGGCGACCCATGACCTCGGCGAAGCCCGGCGGCTGGCGGGGGACATCGTCATGCTTCACCGCGGCCGCGTGGTCGAAACCGGCCCGGCCGCGTCGTTCTTCAACACACCACAAACCGGCGAAGCGAAAACGTTCATCGCCGGCGAACTGCTCGTTTGACTGATCTTTTGGAGGACATGAAATGTTTACTCGCCGCTTGCTGATGGCGATCGCCGTCAGCGTCGCTTTCGCCGGCTCCGCCTTCGCGCAGGACAAATCGATCCTGGTGGCGTCGACCACCTCGACGCAGGATTCCGGCCTGTTCGGTCACCTGTTGCCGATGTTCAAGGCCAAGACGGGCATCGACGTGAAGGTGGTTGCACAGGGCACCGGCCAGGCGATCGATACCGGCCGCCGCGGCGACGCCGACGTGCTGTTCGTCCACGCCAAGGCGGCGGAAGAAAAATTCCTCAGCGAAGGCTTTGGCGTCAAGCGTTACCCCGTCATGTACAACGACTTCGTCCTGGTCGGCCCGAAAAGCGATCCTGCAGGCATCAAGGGATCAAGGGATATCGTCGCCGCGTTCAAGACGCTCAAGGACAAGGGCATCGACTTCATTTCGCGCGGCGACAAGTCCGGCACGCACCAGGCCGAGCTTAATCTCTGGAAGGTCGCCGGCATCGACATCGCGACGGATAAGGGCCCCTGGTACAAGGAGATCGGCCAGGGCATGGGCGCCGCGCTCAACACCGCGGCGGCTTCAAACGCCTATGTGCTGACCGATCGCGCCACCTGGCTTTCGTTCAAGAACAAGGGCGAACTCGTCATCGAGGTCGAAGGCGACAAGCGGCTGTTCAACCAGTATGGCGTCATGCTGGTGAATCCGGCGAAGCATCCGAACGTCAAGAAGGATTTCGGCCAGCAATTCATCGATTGGCTGGTTTCGTCCGAGGGCCAGAAGGCGATCGCCGATTTCAAGATCAACGGCGAGCAGCTGTTCTATCCCAATGCCAGCGATCCGGGCGCCTGATGCGCATTCGCCTTTTTGCAAGCCTTGCGGTTCTCGCGTTGATGTCAGCACCGGCCATTGCGGAAGATCTGGTGCTGCTTCATGCCGCCGGCAGCCTGCGCGGCGCGCTAAGCGACGTTGCGGCCAGTTTCGAGGCGGCAACCGGGACCAAGGTGAAGGCAAAGTTCGGCGCATCCGGTCTGCTGAAGGACGAGATCGCGGGCGGCGCCCAGGCTGAAGTGTTCGCTTCCGCCAACATGGAGCACCCGCGCGCATTGGCGCTCGCCAAGCGCAGCGGTCCGGCGGTGCTGTTCGCGCGCAACAAGCTGTGCGCACTGGTGAAGCCGGGTCTCGCAATCGAGCCCGCGACGCTGCTCGACCGGATGCTCGACGCCGAGATCAAGCTTGGCACCTCGACGCCGCGCGCCGACCCGTCAGGCGACTATGCCTGGGAAGTGTTTCGCAAGGCCGACAAGATCAAACCCGGCGCCTACGCCCTGCTCGACAAGAAAGCGCTGCAGCTCACCGGTGGACCGACCAGCCCCCCGGCACCTCCGGACCGCTCGATCTATGGAAATTTGCTCGCACAGGGCGCCGCCGACATCTTCCTGACCTATTGCACCGGCGCGCTGGCCGCGCAGAAGGAAAATCCGCAGCAGCAGATCGTCGGCCTTCCCGACGCGCTGGCGGTCGGCGCCGACTACGGACTGACCGTGATCAACGACGCGTCAGCGCCTGCCTACAAATTTGCGCTGTTCATTCTTTCGACCGAGGGCCAGCAGTTGCTCGCAAAGCACGGCTTTGCGGCGCCGGGCGCGGCGCCATAAGGGATGGAGAAGATGCGCCGCATCGGCCTGCTCGGCATCACGCTCCTTGCTCTCGTTACACCCGCGAGCACGGCCGACGACGGCTGCGAAAAGTTCGCGTGGTCGCTGGCGCGCGAGCGGGCATGGCTTGCGGCATCCGACAAGGTGAGCGTCGCGCCCGGCGCAACGCTCGCCGCATTTCCGAAGGCCGCCATTGCGATTCGTCTGCAGCCGGCCGGTGAGGCGGTATTCGAAATGCCGCCGGAGCGGAAGCCGCGGATCAAACGATGGTTTGGCGGCTCCGTTCGATTTCCGGCGACTGAGCGGCCGGGCATTTATCAGGTGACCCTCTCGGAGGACGCGTGGATCGATATCGTGCAGGACGGGCGCTACGCACGCTCCGTCGGCAGCACCGGGCGAAGCGATTGCCCGGGATTGCGGAAGAGCCTGCGCCTGGAGCTTCGTGCCACCCCGTTCACGCTGCAGGTCAGCGGCGTCGCATCGGATGCGATCGTCATCGCGATAAGCGCTGTCGAATAGTTTCTGCCTGGCCAGATCGAGCCTTGGGCGAAGCGCGTGCCGCACAACCGGCTTTTCGCCGACTAACCGCCGGCTTCGCCATCGGCCGAAATTTCGCGGCCGGCCCTGTCCCTGCCGCGAAGGTGAAGCCTGTCGCCGTCAAACGACAGGGTCCACTTCTGTAGCTCGTCCATCCCCACCGCCTGCCGCTCAATCTCAAACATGGAGCCGTTCAACCACTTCCCCTTGGTCGCAAATACGCCGCCGGCGATCGACTCTGCCTTCCGATACAGGCCATCAAGTCCAATCGGACCGATAAACCGGCGCGACGGCTGGGTCCGGTCGGACGCGTATATTTCGAGGTCGTAGTGCGGGCTTGGATGAGTGAGGATCAGCGATATCGATTTGACGTTGAGCCCATTGGCCGGAAATTTGTAAGTACGCCCCGAGACAGCGGCCGCGGTGCCAGGCGTCTCGCCGATTTCCGTCGCCGTCTCGGTCGATATCTCGCGAATCTTGTCCGCGAGCCGATTCGAGGCGGTGGAATCCGGGGGCAATGCCGTTTCGGATTTGACGGCGCCAGAAATCAGATCAGCCAGCCTGCCTAACGGGCAAAAGTCGCGCGCCGTCGTCACCACGACGATGTCCAGCCGGGGCAAAACCATGATGAGCTGGCAATGGTATCCGTTCGCCATGTAGACGTGCTTGTCGGGAAGCGCCCAGAACAAATTGGAGTACCGCAGATCCGGCGCTCTCGGCATATTCATGTTCACGGTGGCGTGGCTCACCTTGTCGATCCAGCCAGGTGGAAGCAGCGATTTGTCCTCCCATTGGCCATTGCGCAAATACAGATAGCCAATCTTCGCCATGTCGCGCGGCAGTAAGGCCAGACCGTATCCGCCGGTCGAGTTACCCTGGGGATCACGCCACCAATTCGAGACGGTGATCCCGAGCGGCCCGAACAGCCTGGCCTTCGCATAGTCCGCGGCGCTCATGCCGGTGAGTTTGGTGATGATGCCGGACAACAGGTGCGTGCCGCCGCTGTTGTAGTTGAAGGCCTCTCCCGGCACGCCCGACATCGGACGATCAAGAATGAATTTGATCCAGTCCCGCTGGCGGCTCATTTCGATGATCGAATCCGGACGCCCGTCCAGCGGTTCCTTCCAGTCGATTCCCGATGTCATATCCAACAGGTGCTGAACCGTGATGGCTTTCTTTCGGTCGTCGACATCAGCGATGCTGCGATCGCCAAAGAACTCCAGCACCGGATGGTCGAAGCTATCCAGCAGACCATCCTTGTGGGCAATCGCCGCCAGCGTCCCGACGACCGCTTTGGTCGCAGAGTTTATCCGGTGCGGAATGTCGGCCGTATAGGGCGCGTAATAGGCATCCAGCACGATACGTCCATGCCGAACCAGCAGGAGGCTGTCGAGGCTGCGGGTTTTCCCGAAATCGAGCAGATTGGCGAGCGCCATCGAATCCATGCCCTGCTCTTCAGGCGTGGATGTTTGCCATTGCCGGGTTGGCCAGACGCCTTCTGCTGCCGCTTGAGAAAATGCTGCGGGGCCGCAGATCAGGGCCGCCAGAGCGAGCATGCCGAGCGCGGACCCTGAAACGGCAGATCGTATGTTTGGCATGAACGCCTCGCCGCTTGATTGTAGGCTCAATCATTTGCGACCTGGGATCGGAATGTCAATCACCCCTGCGCACCGCAACCGAGGTCGGCACCGGAGCTACATTCGTCGGCCGGTTACCCACCTTGCCGACCTGCGGAAGAATGCCTATGACCGGACGCCCAGTGTTCCCCTGGTCGGAAGAACAAATGGACCGCATCGACGCGATGAAAGTCTTTGTCTCCGCCGTCGACGAGGGCAGCCTTGCCGGTGCCGGCCGGCGCCTGCGCCGGTCACCGGCCGCCGTGAGCCGCGCGATCGCCTTCCTCGAGAACCATGTCGGGGCTGAACTGCTTCATCGCACCACGCGGTCGCTGAAGCTGAGCGAGGCCGGCGAGCGCTATGTTGCGGCGTGCCGCCGCGTCCTCGTCGAACTCGAGGAGGCCGATCTCGTCGCCGGCAGCGAACGCTCGGCGCCTCGCGGCACGCTGACCCTCACCGCGCCCATCATCACCGGTGAAGACATTCTGCGGTCGATCCTCGAAGCTTTCACGAACGAATATCAGGCGGTGTCGGCGCGGCTCGTTCTGCTCGACCGGCCGGTGAATCTGATCGACGAGGGCATCGATGTTGCGCTCCGCATCGCACATCTCGCCGATTCGAATTTCGTCGCAGTGCGTGTCGGCGAAGTTCGCCGCGTGATCGCGGCGTCACCGGGATATCTGGCGCGGCATCCCGTCATCCGCGAACCGGCCGATCTGGCAAAGCACCGGATTGTCGCCATGACCCATTTCGGGCTGGATTCCTGGAGCTTCCCGCCGCTGAAGGGATCCTCCGTTCCGCGGGTGGTCCAGTTCGCGCCGCGGCTGGTCGTCAACACGGTTCGCGCGGCGATCGCCCCTGTGACGGAAGGGCACGGGGTCACGCGGCTGTTTTCCTATCACATCGCCGACGAAATCCGCGACGGCCGGCTGCAACTGCTGCTCGGCAAGGACGAACACCCGCCGCTGCCGGTTCATTTGCTGGCGCCGCAGGGGCGTCTGTCGGTGCCGAAGGTGCGCGCCTTTGTCGATTTCGCCGCGCCGCGCCTGAAGCGGTATTTCACCCGGCTTTCGAACGAGGCCGACAAGAACGCCAGCGCCATTCGTTCGCGCAGCGGAAGAGTGCCCTCCGAATAGCGGGTATTCGCACCGAAACCCGGAAGAACTAGCCTGATCTCCATCGGCGCCACACGGCCCGGCGGCAAACCTGCCGCTTCACAGAGATCAGGAGGCTACCATGGGTAAGGAACAGAAAGTCGTCATCATCAGCGGCGCATCGCAGGGCATCGGCGCGGATCTGGTGAAGGGATATCGCGACCGCAACTACCGCGTCGTCGCCAATTCCCGTTCGATCAAGCCGTCCAGCGATCCGGATATTCTGGCTGTTGCCGGCGACGTTTCCGACCCGGCGACCGCGCAGAAAATCGTGACGCAGGCGCTCGAGCGTTTCGGCCGCATCGATTCCCTGGTCAACAATGCCGGCATTTTCATCGCCAAGCCGTTCACCGATTACAGCGCGGAAGACTACGCATCGGTGATTGCGATCAATCTCGGCAGCTTCTTCCACCTCTCCAAGCTCGCCGCGGCCGAGATGCTGAAGCAGGGTTCGGGTCACATCGTGCAGATCACGACCAGCCTGGTCGATCATGCCAACAGCAACGTTCCCTCGGTGCTGGCCTCGCTGACCAAGGGCGGTTTGAACGCCGCCACCAAATCGCTCGCGATCGAGTACGCAAAGCGGGGCATCCGCGTCAACGCTGTCTCCCCGGGTGTCATCAAGACCCCGATGCACAAACCTGAAACGCACGAATTCCTGGCCAATCTGCATCCGGTCGGGCGCATGGGCGAAGCCAAGGACATCGTCGACGCCGTGCTGTTTCTGGAAGGCGCCGCCTTCGTTACCGGCGAGATCCTGCATGTCGATGGCGGCCAGAGCGCCGGTCACTGACAGCCATCCGGAACACTCCAGCAAGGACAATGAAAATGCCCATCGTCACCATCCAGATCACCCGCGAAGGCACCGAGCCCGGTGCCGACGCGGCCACAAGGGAAGAAAAAGCCGCGCTGATCAAGGGCGTCAGCCAGCTGCTGCTCGACGTGCTGAAGAAGCCGCTGGAATCGACCTTCGTCGTCATCGACGAAGTCGAGACCGGCAATTGGGGTTGGGGCGGGCTTCCCGTGCTCGACTATCGAACGAAGCGTGCGCGCGCAGGCTAGCGGGACGGGGTGTCCTGAGATCGCAAGTCATCGCCAGCAGCGATGGCTTCGATCTCAACTCATCATTTTTCATGAGGCATCCAGGATTCTAAGCCATGTCCATGACGAGGACGAATCTCGGTCACCCCGCCCACGCGGCAACGGCCGAACTACGTGATCGGTGCGGGCGCGGTCACCGTCTCGCTGGCGATCGATCTCGTTACCGCGCTGACGGCCGGGCGGGAACGGTGACCGACCGAAAGCTTCCGCTCACGGCCTGACCCAGCGCTGCACCGCCTCCGCCGTATCCGCGGGCGTGGTGTTGAAGCAGATCCGGACATGCGGCACGTGGATCAGGATGAGATTGAGGATTCTTTCGAACAGCAGCAATCGCTCCGCGGGCTCGCGCAGGCCGGCGCCGATCACCACGCAATCCAGATGTCTCGATTTGAGCGCGGCAACGGTCACCGCCTCGGCGGTTTCGCCGGGATCGATCAGACAGCTCTCCGCGTCGTAGCCGAGCGCGCGCAGTATTTCGATTTGCGCCTCGATGAAATTCCTGACGAGCTCGGGTGTCAGCCCCGGAAAGGCGCTGAAATCCACAAAGGAAGGCTCGATGCCGATCGCGAGCACGGTCTTTTTCGCCATGCGTTGGTTCCATATCGGGTGAAGCGCTCGCGGACCAAACGCATGGATCCTCGCGCCGGTTCCAAATTCCGTCTTGATATGATAATTCGACTGATGTCGAAGCATTGTTGTCGTGATCCCGACTAGGATGAATGTCAGCCGCCGGAAACGGCGCTGGATGTTTCACAGGAGAACAACATGGCAGCAATCGACAACGCCAACCAAAGCCTGGTCGTCACCGCGTTCTGGGAGGTCAATCCGGGCGAGGAAGCGGCGGTCGCGAATCTACTGAAAGATTTCCTGCCGCAAGCGCAGCGCGAGCCCGGCGTGAAGGAATTCCATATCCATCAGAACCTGGCCGAGCCGCGGAAATATTTCTTCTATGAGGTGTTCGCAGGCGAAGCGGCGTTTGCCGATCACCAACAGACACCGCACTTCAAGAACATCATCGTCGGCCAGGCCATTCCAAAACTGGCGAAGCGCGAACGGTCGCAGTTCCGCTTCATCTAGGCTCAAGCCGGCGCGCCGCTTCCTGCCTCGGCGGCGCGCCGCTTCAACAATTCCTGCTCGCGCTTGTTGCCGGCGAGACTGGCAGCCGCCTCGAACGCGGCGCGCGCTTCTTCGAAGCGGCCGAGCTTGTGCAGGAGATCGCCGCGAACGCTTCCCAGCAGATGATAGGTCTTCATCGCGGGTTCGTGCGCGAGACGGTCCACGATCGCAAGCGCCGCTGCCGGTCCCTCAGCCATGCCGACCGCGACCGCGCGGTTAAGTTCGATCACGGGCGAACGCACCAACGCGGCCAGTTCGGCGTAGAGTTCTGCAATGCGTGACCAAGGGGTTTCATCGGGCGTCGACGCCTGAGCGTGGCAGGCGATGATCGCTGCCTGCAACGCATAGAAGCCGCCGGCGCCGCCAAGTTCGCGCACCCGCGCCAGCGCCAACATGCCCCGGCGAATCTGGAGTTGGTCCCACAGTCCGCGGTTCTGGTCCATCAGCAGGATCGGATCGCCGGCTTTATCGGTGCGCGCGGCGATGCGCGAGCCGTTCAATTCCATCAACGCCAGCAGGCCGTGCGCCTCAGATTGCTGCGGCGCGATCGAGGTCAGCACGCGACCCATGCGCAGCGCATCGTTGCAAAGCTGCGGCCGCAGCCATTCGTCGCCGCGGGCGGCGGTATAGCCCTCGTTGAAGATGAGGTAGACGACCTCGAGCACGGAGGCGAGCCGTTCGGAAAGCTCCTCGCCGCGCGGGGTCTCGTAAGCGAGCCCGGATTCCGAAAGCGTCCGCTTTGCCCGCACGACCCTTTGAGCAATGGTCGCCTCCGGCAGCAGGAAGGCGCGCGCGATCTCGTCCGTGGTCAGGCCGCAGATCATCCGCAACGCCAGCGCGGCGCGGGCTTCGCGCGACAGGCGCGGATGGCACGCGGTAAAGATCAGCCGCAGCAATTCATCGCCGATATCGTCGTCGAGCGCGCTGTCGAAATCGGGCATGGCCTGCTGTTCCTGCTCCATGTCCCGCGCCACGATCTCGTGCTTGCGGGTGAGCATCTGGCGGCGGCGCAGATGATCCAGCGCCCGCCGCTTGGCGATCGCCATCAGCCAGGCGCCGGGCTTTTCCGGAACGCCCGTGACAGGCCAGTGCTCGATCGCCGCCAGCAGCGCTTCCTGCGTCAGGTCCTCGGCCAGCGGCACGTCGCGCAGCATCCGCGAGAGGCTGGTGAGCAACCGCGGCTGCTCGATGCGCCAGACGGCGACGACGGTGCGATGGATGTCGGCGGCGGTCATCGCCGCCGACTTCGCCTTGCGATTGCGCCGGTCATGCGTGGGCGCTTATGCCGGCCTCGCACGCGCCGTCCACGCCGGGCGTCGCCATCACGCGGACTTCGCAGGTGCCTTCCCAGCCCGGCATGTGCTCAACATGCAGTTGCATGAATTCCCGCGCGGAAGCGACGGCCTCTTCCATGTCGCGGAGTTCGAAGATCGCGTAACCGCCGATCAGTTCCTTGGTCTCGACAAAGGGCCCGTCGACGACGCCGATCTTGCCGTTCGTGATCTTGACCTGCGCGCCGGCCATGGCGATCGGCATCAGGCCGCCCGTATCGAGCATGCGGCCGGCCTTGATCTCGCGCTCGGCCAGCTTGCCCATCGCCTCCATCAGGGCCGGCGACGGACCCTGATCGGGCTTGGGCGAGGTGACGATGTACATGATGCGCATGCAAAACTCCTGTTTTGAGGCGAGCCGCAGGCACCCTGCCCGCAGGAACTGTCCCGCTATTTGAGACGACGAACGGTGCTGCCGGGAATCGACAGGGGTCTTAGGAATTTTTCGAGGATGGACGTGCTGACCCGGGATCAGCGCGCTCGCGGCGGTGATACCGGCCTCATCCAGCGCAAAACAGCCGGTTTCGGTCCGCGCCGCCGCGCAAATAGGTCGTCAACGCCAATATTTCCGGTTCGGTCAAATCCTGGCGCAAGGGGACGCCGGGGAATTCCCGTGCCATCATGGCCTTTGCCGCTTCCGGCTGCTCGCCCTTGACCAGCACGGTGAGATATCTTGCAACCGCCTTGACCTCGCGCCGCTCCTGAACGGTCCTGGGCTGCGGCAGCTTTGCCAGCGATCCGGTCATCAGGTCCTCGAGCGCAACGCCGGCAAGCTGACGCTGGGCGGGATCGGGATCATCGACCATTGGCCGGCCCGCGTAGGTCAGCGCGGTCAAATAATAGTGCGCAGCCGCGATGTAGTCGCGGACCGCGGGCAGCATCGGCTTGTCATTGCGCAGCGGCATCAACCTGGCGTCTCCGCCGGTGGCGGAAGCGAGATAGCAGCGCCAATGCTGCATGGCGGAGAGGTCGGACACGATGATGCCCGCGCGCAGCCGGCGCAATTTCTCGGGCGCTATCTTGACAAAGGCACGGGGCTCTTCGCCTGCGGCCCGACGCAAGAAGAGGGTACCGTCGTCCACATCCACTCGACCCTCCACCATCCAGGCACTTGTTGCGCTCACGCTGCGCGCGCGGATGATCGGATCGCCGCGCGGCGAGTCAATTCGGTTCGCCGCTGTGCTGATATCGCTGAGCAGGAGTTTGTTGCCGGACTCAAAAGTCTGTCCCTTGCTGGTGGCGCGGGTCGAACCTGAAAGCGCGAGCCGTCCGGTGGCAACCAGCGGAGCATCGCTGCAGAGGTTTTCCTTGGCGCAATAGCCGGGATCGATACCGTAAAATCCCATCATGCGGTTCTCGAACCGCCCGTCGCTCTCGATGATGAGAAGCTCCTCCATCGCCACGATGGTGCCATCCTGCCACAGCGGCGGAAAGGCGACGTTGTCGACCGCAATCCACCAGCCCGCAAGATGGGGCGGAACCAATGACTGCGCTGAAGCCGATCCAGCGACCGTCAAGACCAGGAGCGTAATGGGCGCCATCAACATGCGCCTGACATAGCCAAAGAGCGACATGACTGATCCCTACGGTTCCCGGCCCGCCGCGGTTCAGTTTCCCCACGATTGGACCGCGTGCGCGGAACCGGGCGATACCAATTGGTGATCGCTGTGGCTTAGTGGTTCGAAGAAAGGCGGCGACAGCGAAAAGGTTCCGGCGGGCCCTCCTGTAGTCGGGGTCGGCGCGGATGGTGCCTACTGCCCCCGGATCATGATCAGGGGGTCGGCGCTGTCGGGCACCCGCCGCCACTGCGCATTGTCGTCGGCCTCGAACTGCCAGGTCTGGCCGCTGGCCGACATCAGTATCATCCGGCCGTGATCGAGCCGCCACTGGTTGGGCGCGAACGCGGCCACCGCAGGATCGCAGCGCGGCTTCAAAAATACCTGGAAATTATCGCCTGTCGCCTCGGTGTTGGTGAGCGTCAGGCCGCAGATCGCCTTGCCATTGCCGCGCACCATCGACCAGTCGCCGATCATCTGGTCCATCGATTTGGCGAGCGAGCGGGCGGCCGCGAGATTCTGCAGGATGTAGACGCCTTCGCCGGTCCGCAGCCCTTCGAAAATGCCGCTCTCGACTTCGGTGAAGTCGATCACCGGCTGGCCGGCGGCGTCCTGCAGCCGCACGATGTCGCCGAGGCCCTTGATATTCCAGGCGGTGATATCCTTGGTGAAGGGCAGCGCCGCCGCGCAGCTGGGCTCGAGTTCGAGCTTCATGCCCTGCGGCGTCGTATCGGATTTGAGCGTCACGACGCAGGTCTTGCTGCGCTCGGTGGTCGCCAGCTCCCACTGGCCGACCATCTCTTTCTGCAAGCCTGGAGCCGCCTGCGACCGCGCCGGCGATCCAGGAACAAGTAGAACAGCAAGCAGCACGGCGAGCAGCGCCGATAACGCGGCGACTGCGACGCCCGGGCGGCAGCCAGCTTGCATCAGCGCCCCTTCACCGGCGTTTCCGGCACGGGCGTCAACGGCGCCTTGCCGGCAAACCAGTTCTTGATGTTATCGACCACGAGCTGATCCATGGCATTGCGCGTTACCACCGAGGCCGAACCGATATGTGGCAGCAGCACGACATTTTGCATCGCCTTCAGTTCATCCGGCACGCTCGGCTCTTTGGCGAACACGTCGAGTCCGGCCGCCAGGATCGTGCCCGATTTCAGCGCCGCGACCAGCGCCTCCTCATCGACCACGGAGCCGCGCGCGACGTTGATCAGCACGCCGCGCGGACCGAGCGCCTTGAGGACGTCGGCGTTGATCATCTTCGCGGTAGAGGCGCCGCCGGGCACGATCACGATCAACGTGTCGACCGCCTTCGCCATCTCCATCAGGTCGCCATAGTGCGTGTACGAGACGGCCGATGACGGATTGCGCGAATGATAGCAGACCGGCACGAGCGAGGCCTCCAGCCGGCGGCCGATCGCCTGGCCGATCCGGCCCATGCCGACGATGCCGACTTTCCGGTCGCGCAGCGAGCCGACGCTGAGCGGATAGTTCTGCGTCTGCCACAGGCCCGATCGCAGATAGCGATCGGCCTTGACGAATTCGCGCAAGGTCGAGATCAACAACCCCATCGCGACGTCGGCGACCTCTTCGGTCAGCACGTCGGGCGTGTTGGTGACAACCACATTGTGTTCACGCGAATAGTTGCAATCGACGTGGTCGTAGCCGACGCCGAAGCTCGCGATGATCTCGAGCTTGGGAAAATGCGACAGTGCCTTGGCGTCGGCCGGCACCGAATGATAGGTCACCGCCATGCCGCGGGTCTTGGCCAGCACGTCGGGCGTCAACCGTTCGAGATCCGCCCGGCTCTCCGCCTTGTGCAGTACATATTGGTCGGAGAAGCCGTTTTCGAGGATCGGCCTGATTGGCCCATAGACCAGCAAATCGATCTTTTCGGACGAAATATTCCCGGCAGCCATCAGTTTTCCTTTCGAAGCGCGCTTTCATGCCAGCGCCGCAGTACCAGATGCGAAATTAGCGCCAGCAGCCCATAGATGACAATCCCGGCGACGGAGAGCAACAGCAGAGCGGCGAACATTCGGGGAATGTTGAGACGGTAACCGGACTCGGCAATACGGAACGCAAGGCCCGAGCCTGCGCCCGCCGTGCCGGCCGCGATTTCGGCGACCACTGCGCCAATCAGGGACAGCCCGCCCGCGATCCGCAATCCGCCGAGAATATAGGGCAATGCTGCCGGCAATTTCAGGTACCGCAGCGTCTGCAGCCGCGACGCGCCATAGAGGCTGAACAGGCCGGCCAGATTGCGATCGACCGAATTGAGCCCGAGCGTGGTGTTGGACAGCACCGGAAAGAAGGCGACGATCCAGGCGCAAACGATGACCGCGGTTTGCTGCTGCAGATAGATCAGCAGCAATGGTGCGATCGCGATCACAGGCGTGACCTGCAGGATCACCGCATAGGGAAACAGCGAATATTCCAGCCATTTCGATTGATTGAACAACAGCGCCAGCGCGACGCCGCCGATGGCGGCGGCGATGAAGCCCTGCAGCGTGGTCAGCAAGGTGACGCCGAGGGATTCCGACAGCACCGGCCAGTCCAGGACCAGCGTCTGGAACACGGCTGATGGCCCCGGCAGCACATAGGGCTGGATGTCGTTGACGCGCACCACCAGTTCCCACAACGCGATGCCGGCGGCGAGCACCACGACGGGTAGCAAAAAGCGAACAAAATCCCGTGAAGAACTCATACGCTCGTCAACCCGGAATAGGAGGGCACCAGCGCTTGTGAGACCTCGCGGCAATAGGCGGCATAGCTGGCCGACATCCGGAAGTCCTCGACCCGCGGCCCCGGCGTGTCGATGCGAAATTCGGCGCTGACGCGCCCGGGCCGTGACGACATCACGACCACGCGCTGCGACAGATACACCGACTCGAACACCGAATGGGTGACGAAGATGACCGTCATGTTCAGCTTGCGCCACAGCTCCAAGAGATCGTTGTTGAGACGGAAGCGCGTGATCTCGTCGAGTGCGGCGAACGGCTCGTCCATCAACAGGATATCCGGACGCGTGACCAGCGCCCGCGCCAGCGATACCCGCATCTTCATGCCGCCGGACAATTCGCGCGGGTGGGCAGCGGCGAATTCCGACAAGCCGACCTGCGCCAGCGCCTCGCGGATCCGCGTATCCGCTTCGGTTGCCGGCATGCCGGCAAGCTTCAGCGGCAGCCGGACATTGTCCCGCACGCTGGCCCACGGCATCAGGGTCGGCTCCTGAAACACAAAACCGATGGCATGACCCGCGCGGGTTTCGGTCGCGCGACGGGACACGCCGACCACACCTGAACTCGGCGTGGTCAGTCCCGCAATCAGCCGCAAGGCGGTGGATTTGCCGCAGCCGGAGGGGCCGAGCAAGGAGACGAATTCGCCACGCTTGACGTCGAGGTCGAGCGGTCCAAGCGCGGCCACGCCATTGTCATAGACCTTGGTGACGTCACCAAGGCTCACCGCCATCGCATTGGCTTCAGACAAAGCGGGTCCGGCCATCACGCCTAGTTCTTCGGCCGCAGATTGAGGCCGACGCCCTTGTTGATGAAGCGCAGCGTATAGGCCTGGCGGTAGTCGATATCGCGGCGAACCACGCCGGCGCGCACCATCTTGTCGAAGAAGCTGGCAACGCGGGCATCGGTCATGGCGCCGATGCCGTCCTTCAGGGTGTCGCCGGAATCGACGATGCCGTATTCCTTCATCTTGGCCGTGGAATATTTCAGCAATTCATCGGTCATTTCCGGATTGAGCTTCTTGATCATCGCATTGCCCGGCGTGTTGTCGCCGTAGAGATAATTGTACCAGCCGATCATGGACGCATCGACGAAGCGCTGCACCAGGTCGGGCTTCTTGTCGACGATCTCGGTGCGGGTCTCGATCAGGGTCGAATAGGCGTTGAAGCCGTAATCGGCCAGCAGCACGACGTTCGGCTTGAAGCCGGCGGCCTTTTCAACCGCGTACGGCTCGGAGGTGACATATCCCTGCATCGCGCTTTGCTTGTTCACGATGAAGGGCTGTGAATTGAAGGTGTAGGGTTTGACCTTGCTCTCGCTAAACCCATACTCGGACTTCAGCCACTGGAAATAGCTCGTAATGCCTTCCTTCGACACCAGCAGCGTCAGCGGTTTGAGATCCTCCAGTTTGCCGATCTTGAATTCCGGATGGGTCAGAAAGACCTGCGGATCCTTCTGGAAGATGGCGGCGACCGCCACCAGCGGCACCTTGTTGGTGACCGCATCGAAGGATTGCAGCGTGTTCGCGCTCATGAAGAAGTCGAGCTTGCCGGCGATCAGCAGCATGCGGTTGTTGCTGTTGGGGCCGCCCGGCACGATGGTGACATCAAGCCCGTAATTCTTGTAGGTGCCGTCGGCGACCGCCTGGAAGAAGCCGCCATGCTCGGCTTCCGCGACCCAGTTGGTTCCAAACGAGACCTTGTCGAGGGTCTGCCCGCGCGCAGGCACCAGCGCGGCCACCAGCGCCAATAGGGCTGCGGTTAACGTTCGCGGCAAAAAGGCCGGGTTCATGGTTGGACTCCGTCGATCATTCTGGCCCATGATAAGGAGGTAATGGACGTGGATCACGCCCTGGGAACGGGAGATGGTCCCCGGGGACGAAGATCGTCCCGGGAATGACTAACAAACTACCCTGCAAATCCATTCAAAGAAACGCTTGGCTCGATGACTTCGCCTGTTCCGCCCCGCAACTGGACCGACATCCACTGGCCCGATATCGCAGCCAGCGGCCCCGAGCGCTGGATCGCGGTGCTGCCGCTGGCGGCAACCGAACAGCACGGCCCGCATTTGCCTCTCGGTACCGACGTCATGATCGGCGAGGCCTATCTGGCGCGGGTCCGCGAACTGCTGCCGGCGAGCGTTCCGGTCACGTTCCTGCCGCTGCAGCCGGTCGGGATTTCCACCGAACATATCGATTATCCGGGCACGCTGACGCTACCCACTGAAATCGCGCTGAAGAGCTGGATGGCGCTCGGCGAAAGCGTCGCGCGCGCCGGCGTCAGGAAGCTCGTGATGGTGACGAGCCATGGCGGCAACAGCGCGGCGATGACGCTGGTCGCGCAGGATTTGCGCGCACAACATGGACTGCTCGTGGTCACGACAAGCTGGTCGCGATTCGGCGTGCCGGACGGACTGTTCTCGGCGGAAGAACTGCGCCACGGCATCCATGGCGGCGCAGTCGAGACCTCGATCATGCTGGCGCGATATCCGCACACCGTGCGCCAGGACGCGATCATCGATTTTCGCCCGAGCAGCATCGCGATGGAAAAGGATCACCGCTGGCTGTCGGCGCATCGGCCCGCGCCATTCGCCTGGCAGGCGCAGGATCTGCACGGCAGCGGCGCCGTCGGAGACGCTACCCAGGCCTCCGCCGAAAAGGGCGAGAAGCTGCTCGATCACGGCGCCCGCGCGTTCTGCGAATTGCTCGGGGATGTCGATAAATTCGACGTGAAGCGGCTGGCGAGCGGGCCGGATTACATCCTCTAAACGGCTGTATTGACTACCGAATAATCTCCCATCCGGATTTCCCAAACTTCGTTCGAACCGAAATCGGGATGGCTCCGTCCAACTGGGTGCGGACCACGATGACCGCCTTACGGCTGCTCTCGTGGTTCCTGTGTCCGGCATGGCGCCTCATCCACCCTGTGCCGAACCCGACCCGCCCGGCTGTCCCCCCGGGCGGGTCATTTTTTTGGCCCAACCATCCCTGCGCCACCGCTGTTGCAAAACTGTCATGTAGGAATGCCATCCAAGACGGACTCCATCGCCTTATTATTGCGAATTACTAGCAACTAGGACTGGGGGTGTATGGTGCGTTTTTCCGATCTGGCCTTGAGGGGACGAATCGGGAAGAAGCCGACCGGGGGCGGCGGGGTTGATGACTTCATTTCTTGGGTGGCGGCAGGCGTTCAAATCTGCAGTGATGGCGCGAGACCGCAGCCCACTTCGCGCTGGAACAGGCCGCACCATGGGTTCGTACCGCCAATCCCTGCAGCATGTTCTGGCTGGCGCCGCCGTCGGTGCCATGACGCTCGCCAGCCCCGTCCTGGCGGCCGATATGTCTCTCAAGGCGCCCGCGCTCAAGGCCGTCTATAACTGGACCGGCTTCTATGTGGGCGGCCATGTCGGCTACGGCGGCGGCAGCCTCGGCCCGGGCACCAACGCTGAGCCCTTGCAGGGCGTGTTCCTTCCCCACAGCGTCACGGGACTGACCGGCGGCTACCAGGCCGGCTACAACCACCAGCTGGCCAACAAGGTCGTGCTCGGTGTGGAGGCCGACGTTTCGTTCGGCAGCCCGGTGGACATTCCGCGGCTCGCGCCGGTGCCGTTCAACAGCACCATCGATTACATCGCAACCGCGCGCGGCCGCGTCGGCTACGCGATGGGAACGTGGATGCCTTACGTCACGGGCGGCATCGCTTGGGGAAGCACCCATGTCAACCTCAACGACACCGGGGTCATCATCCCGCCGAAGCGATACCTCACGCATGTCGGCTGGACCGCCGGGCTGGGGGTCGAGGTGGCGGTCGGCGGCAACTGGACCGCCAAGGCCGAATACAATTACGTCGATCTGGCGCGGCGGACCTATGACCTGACCGACGTCGGATTGCCGCGCGTCAACGTCGATCCCAACATTCACCTGTTCAAGCTCGGACTGAATTATCGGTTGTGGGAGACGCCGCCTTGGGCAGGTCCCACGCCGGTCGATGGACGCACCGCGCTTGCCGAGCCGAAAAACTGGAACGTGCATGGCCAGACCACGGTCATCGCGCAAGCCTATCCCCGCATGCGCTCGCCCTATGAGGGCACCAACAGTCTTCCGGGCGGCGGCCAGGGCCGCCAGACATGGACTGCGGATGCATTTATTGGCTGGCGGCTGTGGCAGGGCGGCGAGTTCTATTTCAACCCCGAACTGGCGCAGGGCTTTGGGCTCAACAGCACGCTGGGACTTGCCGGCTTCTCCAACGGTGAAGCCCAGAAAGGTGGCGCGCCCTATCCGAAATATCGCCCGCAGCGCTACGTCTTTCGCCAGACCTTCGGCCTCGGCGGCGAGCAGGAAGATGTCGCCGACGCTCCGATGCAACTCGCGGGCAAGCGCGACATCGACCGCGTCACGGTCACGGTCGGCCGTTTTGCGGTCGGCGACTATTTCGACGGCAATTCCTACGCCAAGGATCCCCGCGTCGACTTCATGAACTGGGCGATGTGGTCGGCCGCGGCTTACGACTTCCCTGCCGACCTTCCAGGCTTTACCCGCGGCGCGGTGGTCGAACTCAACCGCAAGGACTGGGCGCTCCGGGCCGGCCTGTTCCAGGTCCCCAACGCGCCCAACAGCGACGTGCTCGTGTTCAAGTCCGGCGGCGCGGTGGTTGAATTCGAGGAACGTCACACGATCTTCGATCAGCCCGGCAAGCTCAGGCTCGGCATTTTCGCCAATCGCGGCAACACCGGCAGCTACCGGAACGCGCTGGGGATAGCAGCGGCTGACCCAACGCTTGACATCAACGACGTCATCGTCGGCATAAGGCGCGAAAACACCAAGTACGGATTCTACATCAACGGCGAACAGCAGATCATCAGGGATGTCGGGATGTTCGCCCGCGCGAGCTGGAACGACGGGCGCAACGAAATCCTGTCCTTCACCGATGTGGATCGCAGCGTTTCCGCCGGGTTGTCGGTCAAGGGCAGCTATTGGGGCCGTCCAAACGACACGTTCGCCATCGGCGGCGCCGTCAATGGGCTTTCATCTGACCATCGCGACTTCCTGGCGGCGGGCGGCCTCGGCCTCCTGATCGGCGACGGCCGGCTCAACTACCGCAATGAAAGTATCTTCGAGACCTACTACGCGTTCGCGCTCGACAAGAATTTCACCTTCACCGCCGACTATCAGCTGATCGCCAACCCCGCCTATAATGGCGACCGCGGCCCGGTCTCGATCTTCTCGGGCCGTTTGCACGGCGAGTTCTAGAGCTCCGGCGTCAGAAAATTCGGCATCGCGCCATCACGCTGGCGTTGTGGCGGCATCGTCGATGCGCGTCGCCAGCGCCTTGTCGATCCGCCGGCCGTCGAGATCGACGATCTCGAAGCGCCAGCCCTGCGCCTCCACGTGGTCGCCGACGCCAGGTATCGCGCCGAACTGCTGGAGCAGGAAGCCGGCCATGGTTTGATACTGCCGCGACGACGGCAGGACGATCTGGAGCAAATTCGCAAATTCGACGGCAGGCATCCAGCCCGAGATCAGATACGAGCCGTCGTCCCGCTTCACCACGGCCGCTTCGGGCGGCCCCTCTTCGGTATGGAAACCGCCGACGATTGATTCGAGAATGTCGGCGCTGGTCACGACGCCCTGGAAGACGCCGTATTCGTCATGCACCAGCCCCATATGCACGGGGGAGTCACGCAGCACCGCGACGACGTCCCTCGCATCGAGGAATTCGGGAATGATCGGGGCCTCCCGGACCAGCTTGCGAATGTCCGGTGCCTCTCCCGACAAATAGCTGTCCAGCATGTCCTTGGCCTGGACAATGCCGAGCGCCGCATCTGGATCCCCGTCGAACACCACAAAACGGGAATGGTTGCGACCGGCGAGCGCCGCGAAAATGACATCAGGCGGATCCGCCAGATTGATCATGCTGACTTCGGGGCGGGGCGTCATGACGGCGCCGACCGGAAGATCGCCAAGACGCATGACGCCCGCGATCATTTCCTTTTCGCCGGGCTCGAGCACGCCGGCATTCTCGGCCTCGACCACCAATGTACGGATTTCGTCTTCGCTGACCTTTCCTTCCGCTTCACCGCGGTGACCGAGCAGCCACAACAGCCCCTTGCCCGAGCGATCCAGCAGCCACACCAGGGGCGACGAAATCTTCGAGAGCAGCATCATGTAGGGCGCCACGCGGACCGCCACCGATTCCGGGTCGCGCAAGGCGATTTGCTTGGGCACCAACTCGCCAATGATGAGTGAGGCGTAGGTGATGACACTGACCACGACGCCGACGCCGATGGCGTCAGCCAGGCCTTTCGACAATCCGGATTCGACCAGCAGGTTGGTCAGGCGCTGGCCCAGCGTGGCGCCGGAAAACGCACCTGACAGCACGCCGATCAGCGTGATCCCGATCTGGACCGTCGACAGGAACTTGCCGGGATCAGACGCCAGCGCGAGCGCACGGCGGGAACCCGTGACGTTCTTTTCGACCAGCGCGGCGAGCCGTGCCGGCCGCGACGAGACAATGGCAAGCTCCGACATTGAAAGCAGGCCATTGGTGATGATCAGGACCGTCACGATCCCGAGTTCCAGATAAAGCATTGTCTCCCTTTTTACGGGTGGTCATTCCAAGATGGAGAGAGGCTTTATCAGAGCAGCGGCCCTGCGGCGAGCTATAGCTGTCGTCCCGAAGCCAATCTTCGTCGTCGTCCCTGCGAACGCAGGGACCCATAACCGCAGGCCGTTGTTGCTGAAGGGAGTGTGTTTAGCTCCGTCGCTCAACCGTTGGGCCGCGGCATATGGGTCCCTGCGTTCGCAGGGACGACACGAGTAGTATCCTCACCCCACCGGCCGGAACGAATCCGCCCGGGCCATATCCCAGGCGTCGCGGAAGCGTGGATCGCTGGTGCCGTCGATCAGCTCGCCCGGGCGCAGCGGCGGATAAAGTTTCGCGAACGTCAATGTGTCGTTCGTGGAGGATCGCTGCGAGAAGTGGATCGGCCGTAACTGCTGCGGATGGTCGAGGCCGGCGGCGGCGAGAAGTTCGGACAGGGCGTGCAGGGTGGCGTGATGGTAGCAGTAGACCCGCTCGCTCTTGAGTGGCACCACCAACGCCCGGGCGCGGAGCGGGTCCTGGGTGGTCACCCCCGTCGGACAACGGTCGGTATGGCAGCTTAGCGACTGGATACAGCCCAGCGCGAACATGAAGCCGCGCGCCGAATTGCACCAATCGGCGCCGATCGCCATCGCGCGCGCCATGTCGAAGGCGGTCGCAATCTTGCCGGCGGCACCGATGCGGATGCGATCGCGCGCATTGATGCCGACCAGCGCATTATGGACGAAATTGACACCCTCGCGCATCGGCATGCCCAGATGGTCCATGAATTCCAGCGGTGCTGCGCCGGTGCCGCCTTCATTGCCGTCGACCACGATGAAATCAGGGTAAATCCCGGTCTGCAGCATCGCCTTGCAGATGGCCAGGAACTCCCAGGGGTGGCCGATGCAAAGCTTGAATCCGGCGGGCTTGCCGCCGGACAACCGCCGCATCTCACCGATGAAGGTCATCATTTCGAGCGGCGTCGAGAACGCCCGGTGAGTGGCCGGCGAGATGCAGTCTTCGCCCATCGGCACGCCCCGGATCTTTGAAATCTCTTCCGAGACCTTGGCCGCCGGCAACACGCCGCCGTGTCCGGGCTTGGCGCCCTGGCTGACCTTGAGTTCGACCATCTTGATCTGGTCGTCGGAGGCAATGCGCGCGAACAATTCGGGATTGAAGCTGCCGTCGCGGTTGCGGCAACCGAAATAGCCGGATCCGATTTCCCAGATGATGTCACCGCCGTTCTCGCGGTGGTAGGGACTGACGCCGCCCTCGCCAGTGTCATGCGCGAATTCACCTTTCCTGGCGCCCGCATTCAACGCGCGTACGGCATTTGGACTAAGCGCTCCAAAGCTCATCGCCGAAATGTTGAACACCGAGGCTGAATACGGTTTGGTGCAATCCGGACCGCCGACGGTGACGCGAAACTGCTCGACGGCGCGAGCCTTCGGCGCCATCGAATGGTGCATCCATTCATAACCGTCGCGATAGACGTCTTCCTGGGTGCCGAACGGCCGCTTGTCGAGCTGCATCTTGGCGCGCTGATAGACCAGCGCGCGGGTATCGCGGGAGAACGGCATGCCGTCCTTCTCGCTCTCGAAGAAATACTGCCGCATCTCCGGCCGGATCTCTTCCAGCAGAAAACGGATGTGCGCGGAGATCGGATAATTCCGCAGCACCGCGTGGCTCTCTTGCGTGAGGTCGCGAATGCCGAGAAGGGTAAGCCCGCCGAAGACCACGATGGGAATCAGCAATATTTCCCACACCTTCAAATTTTGATCGAAGATGCCGATGCCGATCAGCAGTGCCGTGACGACCGCGCAGATCGTCAGCACGATGTAGCGTGGCGAGAACGGCATCAACAGCGTTTCCATGACATCCCCTCAGCCGGAATATTCTTGCGGATTATTCTTGTCCGCCAGCAGCTTAATCCAACCACTGGAATAAGCGCCATACGATATACGGTCCAGCCGTCGCGGACGTGACAGGGGATCGCAAAAGATTTGCCGAAGCCGGCGGTGGTTGAATTAATTGATCGGAAGCTGCTTTTGCAGTGCAGCGTAACCGTCGTGCCTCAGTGGCTGTGCAGCCGCATTTCCCCGGGAATCTTGCCCTCTTGCGGGCCATGGTGGGCCAGCCACGCGTCTGTCGTGGCAATCGCGCGAGCGATGTGATCGGCGGTGCGCGAAAAATCGTAAGGTGATCCCACCAGCGGGCACAGCGGCGGCACCACGAAATATTCGATGCTGGGGTCGAGGCCCTCCAGCTCAATGACCAATTGTCGCGCGATCAGCAGCGTCAGCGCGTGCAGCGCATTGGCGACTGCGCCGACGGGAGGTGCCTGCGTGGCGCAGGCATGCCCGGTCGGCAGGATGATCAGCCGTTTGGCGCCTTTCTGAACCGCGACCTGGATCGGCGTGTTGCTGGAGATCGCACCATCGGCGAGATAGTAATTCTTGTAGGGGATCGGCGCGAAAGCGCCGGGGATCGCGGTCGAAGCGACGATCGCCTCCGAGGTCGAGCCTTCCGACAGCACAACGCTGTCGCCGGAAATGATGTCGGTGGTGACGATATGCACCGGCACCTTGGCGTCCTGCAGATTGCGATAGGGAATGTGGTCGTCGATCAGCTTGCGGATGCCGTCGTGGGAAATCAGGAAATCGCGGCGCCACAGAAAACTCAGCACCGTGCGCCAACTCATCGGAAACACGTCATGCCGCGTTAGTCCGCGCCAGATGTCGCCCAGCCGCTCCACGCCCTTGAGCGTGGGATCGCCGGCATAGAACGCGCCGTTGAGGGCGCCGACGCTGGAGCCGACCACCATATCGGCGGAAATCCCGTGGGCGGCGAGCGAATGCAACATGCCGACCTGGATGGCGCCAAAGCTGCCGCCGCCGGCGAACACAAAGGCGGTCTTCACCGGGCCGATCTGATCGCGTACCGACAACGCTTGGCTCCCTGATCGCCGCGTCGGCACAGGCCGCGTGGCGTTGGGAGGGTTATAGCAGTGGGGGAATGGGGTGGGCTACTGGGGGGCGCGACGCTCTATCCCCACGTCGTCCCGGCCTCGAGCCGGGACCCATACGCCGTGCCCTATCGGCAAAAGCACGGCGTTAGATACCTTTTAAAACAATCACGGCCGCGGTGTATGGGTCCCGGGTCAAGCCCGGGACGACGGCTGATGGAAACCTCAGCGCTCGACGAATGCCTTTTCGATCACGAAGTGACCGGGCTGGCTGTGGCTGCCTTCGAGGAAGTCGCGGGTCTCGAACAGCTGGCGCAGTTCCTCCAGCATGCCGGGGCTGCCGCACATCATGATGCGGTCGGTCGCGATATCGAGCGGCGGCTGGTGGATGTCGTTGAACAGCTGTTCCGAGGTGATCAGGTCGGTGATGCGGCCGCGGTTGCGGAACGGCTCGCGGGTCACGGTCGGATAATACAGCAGCTTCTCGGACAATAGCGGTCCGAACAATTCGTCGTCGCGCAGCTTAGCGACCAGTTCCTCGCCATAGGCGAGTTCGGAAACCTGCCGGCAGCCATGAACCAGCACGATGGTTTCATAGCGCTCATAGACATCAGGGTCCTTGATCAGGCTCGCGAACGGCGCGAGCCCGGTGCCGGTCGACAGCAGCAGCAGGCGCTTGCCCGGAATCAGATTGTCGGTGATCAGCGTTCCCGTCGCCTTGCGGCCGACCAGGATGGTGTCGCCTTCGCGGATCTTCTGCAGCTTCGAGGTCAGCGGCCCGTCCGCGACCTTGATCGAGAAGAACTCGAGTTCCTCCTCGTGATTGGCGCTCGCCATGCTGTAGGCGCGCAGCAGCGGCCGGCCCTCGACCTCGAGGCCGATCATCGCGAACTGCCCATTCTGGAAACGGAAGCCGGAATCGCGGGTGGCGGTGAAGCTGAAAAGCGTATCGGTCCAATGACGGACAGAAAGAACTTTCTCTCTATAGAACGCGCTCATGTGTTTTCGTTTTTCCTGACGTCTTGGTGTAGAACAATTCAGTTTCTTGCCGGTTTTTCGGGTCCCGAAGTGCCGAAAACCCCCCGAAATCATTGGCGATTTGACGTTTCAATTGCGCCAAAGAGAGAGATAGTCAAGATCGATTGCCGCACAATTGAGAACTCGGAATGGCAGTCGGTTTATTTTGCAGAAAGGTTCGATTGGTCTTCGTTAATAGAGACGATACACGCAATTAACTTGCTGAAATCGACGCCGATCTGGCAATAAATTGCTACGCAATCTTAGAACGCGTCAAAAGAGACAGCATGCGAAGCGTCAAAGAATTTCGACAAGGTAAACCGGGCTTTTATCCGGACCAGTCGATCTATGCCGAATTCGCCTGCGCCGAATTCGGACTCTCGTTTGGCGATCTTGACGGCGGTTCTGGGCTGCTCTTCAGCGTCGCATCGCCGAACAAATTGCTGCATTTCGGCGCCGGCCGCTGCTCATGGTATCCGCAGAACAATGCGACATCGTCGACGCTTGCGTCCGATAAATACTTTACCGCAAGTATTATCAAGCGGGCCGGTGTGCCTGTTATCCCCGGCGGGATTTTCTTCCTGCATGAGCGCCATCGTGCCCACCGCCCCGCGGGCCGCGAACGCGACGACGCGCTGAAATCGTTCCGACAGTACGGCGCATCAGTCTTTGTCAAACCACTGACGGGATCGCGCGGTGATTTCGCGCAAGCGATCTACAGTGAAGCCGCGCTGCAGCACTATCTCGACGAGGTCGCGAAATATTACGACGCGGTGCTGATGCAGCCGATCGTCGATGGCACCGAGTACAGGGTCTTTTTGCTCGACGATAACGTGTTGTTTTGCGCGCGCAAATATCCACCCTTCGTGCGCGGCGATGGGGTGCGAACCCTGCGCGAACTATTCGCCGACCACAATGAGGCGCTGCGCGCCCGCGGCCTGTCGCCGGTCACGCCTGCCGCCGACGACCTTTCGCTCGACATCGTGCCGGCGAAGGACGAACGCCGCGACATTCCGGGACGGATGAATCTGAGCGCCGGCGGAACGATGGTGATCGAGCCGCCGCCATCCGAAAAGGCGGTCAGGCTGGCGAAAGAAGCCAGCCGCGCACTCGGGCTTCGGGTTGCCGCGGTCGACATGTTCGTCGGCATCGGCGGCGATCCCGGTGCCATGGCCGTGATCGAAGTCAATTCCAACCCGTCGATCCGGCTGCTGGAAGAATCCGATCGCGGCGATCTGATTCTGAAAATCTGGCAGCACACGTTTCACGCGATGGGACTGCTCGGTGTTTGACCTGCCGAAATATGGCGACGGCATCTGCCTCGCGCGCCTGGCCGACTTGCTCGACGCGCTCGGCATCGATCGCGCGCGGCTGCAGCGGAGTTCGGTCGTGGTGACCGGTTCGAACGGCAAGGGCAGCACGGCAGCGATGTGCGCCGCGATCGGTCGCGCCTATGGCCTGCGAACCGGCCTCTTCACCTCGCCGCACCTCATGCGCTTCAACGAACGAATTCGCATCGATGATGCCGAGATCGGCGACAGCGATTTCGCTCGGTGCAAGCAAAGGGTTGAGACCGCCATCGCCGGGATCTCGCAGCAGCGCGGCGAACAATTCGGCGCCTTCGAAGCGTTGTTTGCGCTCGCGTGCCTGCATTTCGGGGACAGCGACTGCGAATTCGCGGTGTTCGAGGCCGGCATCGGCGGCCGCTACGATCCCGTCCGCCTCGTTGGTGCACTCCAGACCTGCGTGACCTCGGTCGATTACGAGCACGTCGAATTGCTCGGCAACTCGCTGGAGCTGATCGCCTCCGACAAGAGCGATGCCTGCGCCAGCGGCGGCACCATCATCTACGGCGAGAACTGCCGCGGCCTGCGGCGGCATCTGCTCGAATATAATCGCCATCGCGGGGTCACGTCGCTGTTCGTCCGCGACGAGATCGGCATCGACGGCGAATCCGTGTCCCCGTCAGGGCAGCGGTTCGATTACCAGTTCGGCCATCACGATTATCGCGGCATCGGGATGCGCCTGCTCGGCGCGGTTCAGTTCAACAATGCCGCGATCGCCGTCACGCTGTTCCTGCTCTGGCTGCAGGCCGCCCGGCCGCGCAAGGCGCCGGAGCGGATCGAGGAAGCCATCCGCGCCGGCCTGCGCGAGACGCAATGGCCCGGCCGTCTCGAAATCATCGCGCAGGACCCATTGACGGTGATCGATGTCGGTCACACCCCTGACGGCATCCGGCAATCGCTCGCAAGTCTCAAGGCGATCCACGGCGCCGACGGTTGGATTCTCGTCACCGGCGCCTCCGGCGACAAGAAGACCGGTGAGATCGTAGGCAGCCTGGCGCCGGCGTTCGATACGATCATCTGCACGGCGGCATACCACAAGGGCGCCAACCCGCACGACATCGCCGCCGCGGCGCGGCTCGCCAATCCCGCGGCCGATGTTCATGTTGCCGATACGATCGAGGATGCGGTGCGGCAGGCCGGTGCGTTGGCGGCGTCGCAAAAGCGCAAACTATATGTCGCGGGCGGATTGTTCCTGGCGATCGAATACGCCACTGCCGCCCGTGGCGGACGCGCGCAGGATTTGAAATTCTTCTGAGGCCTGTATTTCTACAGGTCTGGAGGGAGGCGCAACACAACATGTGCAATCGGTCGCCTGATATGCGATCAACTGCATCAAGAACGATCAATCCGAGGGAGGGAACGCCATGAACGCTACCGTCAATCGCCAGATCCTGCTGGTGGAAAAGCCGACCGGAAAACTCGGGCCCGAGCATTTCAAGATGTCGGAGGGCGCGGTACCGGAGCCGAAGGACGGCGAGGTGCTGGTGCGGGCGCGCTATATCTCGCTCGACGCCGCCAACCGCGCATGGATGCACGGCGCCACCTATCGCGCCGCGGTCGAGGCCAACACCGTGATGGCCGGCGGCGGCATCGCCGAGGTCGTGTCCTCGAAGGCACCTAGCCTTAGTCCCGGCGACATCGTGTTCGGCGATACCGGCTGGCAGGATTACGCGGCGGTGTCCGCAAAGCATTTGACAAAAATGCCCCGGATGGAGCCGATGACGCATCTGCTCAGCGTCTACGGCATCGCCGGCCTCACCGCCTATTTCGGCCTGCTCCATGTCGGCAAGCCCAAAGTGGGTGAGACCGTCGTGGTCTCGGCCGCCGCCGGCTCGGTCGGCTCAATCGTCGGCCAGATTGCCAAGATCAAGGGCTGCCACGTCGTCGGCATCGCTGGCGGCAAGGACAAATGTAACTGGCTCACCAGCGAACTCGGCTTCGACGCCGCGGTCGATTACAAGGACGGCGCGACCTACAAGGCGCTGCGGGCAGCGGCGCCGAAGGGCATCGACGTCTATTTCGACAATGTCGGCGGCGACATTTTGGAGGCCTGCATCGCGCTGATGAACAACCGCGGCCGCATCTCCTGCTGCGGCGCGATCTCGCAATATGACGGCGTGCCGTCGGCGACCGGCCCGCGCGGGGTGCCCGGCCTGATCGTGGTGAAACGCCTGACCATGCAGGGCTTCATCGTGATGGACTACATGAACGAGCGCGATCAGGCCTTGAAGGACCTGCAGTCCTGGGTCGCTTCCGGCAAACTGAAAGTGCAGGAAGACGTCATCAACGGTCTCGAGAATACGCCGCAGGCGCTGATCGGATTGTTGGCCGGCGAGAACCGCGGCAAGCGCATGGTGAAGGTGTAGGCCCAACTCCATCAGCCGTCGTCCCCGCGAACGCGGGGACCCATACTCCGCGGCCTCTCGATTTCGGGCGGTTGGAGTTGATTGCCTTTGTAAGCAACCAACGGCGGCGGCTATGGGTCCCTGCGTTCGCAGGGACGACGGGAGTGGAGTTCTAGAGCGGGATGAGGTTAGGTTGATTCGATTAGGGATTCCCAAATCAGAGCGTCTCTGATTCAACATGCTGGCTGG
>NZ_JAFCLR010000016.1:0-187908 GCF_018131065.1 Bradyrhizobium sp. AUGA SZCCT0431
CCCAAGACTGCCTCCCCAAAAGCAGCCTTGAATCTGATTTGCTCTTAAAAGGGAATCCTTAGAGTCCACACCACCTAGAGCGCCTATTTCCTTTGACGTGCCGCGATAGCTGTCGGCAGGCAGTGTTATTCCCGGCTCCAATTCTACCGGGCCGGGCGCAGTAAGGCGGACCGGCTTGGTGCGAATCTGCTGTGACATGCTTCGATCCCTCCAGTTTCTGACTTAAGTGTTTCGCAACCAGAGAGGGCAAGCAAGCGATAAGACGCGAGTCGCCCCAGAGGAGCTTGGGTGAAATTGCGCGGTGATCCAGATCATCGAAAAGAGGCCGCCTTCGCTGGCGGCCTCCAAAGCATCTCAAACTCAAACTGTTAGCCAAAGTAGCCGTAGTAGTCGGTTGGATTGTTGCGGGCATACGCCGCGGTAAGCTGTTGCTGCAACGCTATCCGCTGATCTGTCCGCACCCCGAAGCCTGTAATGACACCGGCGCCGCCGCTTACAGCGTTAAGCTGCTCGCCCGTCATTTCGGTTGCCTCAATCTGATAATCCGATTTCATGTCGCTCTCCTAGTTCCCTTTCTCCGATGCACCATTGCCTCGGCTGATTGCGACATTGACGGATAAGTTCTCGTGGCGCTGTTCCCTAGGGAACAGGCCGAGAGGGCGGCTGAAATCAAATCAGGCCACCGTTAACGAGTGCTGCCACTTAGGCGATGTGCAGCGGGACTTCCTGTCCGAAGCGGCAGCCGTGGAGCGACGGCCGCTAGTGTGGCCGAGGCGGCTGACGATGCGGAAAAGGGGAACGGCGGGTCTGTAGTTGAACCGGCCCCCGCGGAAATGGCGGTTGAAAGAGGCCGCCAACTGAGGCGGCCTTTTACATGAACGCGATAACTAACCCCATCGCGACCAGAGCTTCTGGTCGTGGGTCAGTTTGATTGTGACAGGATGGCTGGCTGGAAACCGGGTGGTAGGGAGCGCATATTGGCCGAATGAAAAGATTCATGGCGCTGACAGCCTTTATTGCCCTGTCTGGCTGTGGCTTTGATGAAGCCGCAGAGAGGCTGAAATGCCAGAAAACGAACCTTGACGAACCAAAAGTGGAAGAGTGCGTCAAGGCGGCGAGGCTGGCCTATGATGATCAGGTGAAGAGCCGCTAGATCGCAGGCAAAGAATCCATGACCCATCCCAAGCGCCCCCGCAGCGGGCGCCGGAATCAAAAAAGGGCCACATTGGCGCGACCATCGCCGGTCAAATTCTAATTAGGACAGCACCCAAACTGAGGTGGCCTTACTTTCCGGGCTTGGGGATCATCCGTCCGTCACGCACCTCATGCGTAATGGCTTCGTCACCGCCGTTTTGAATGGCACGCTGTAGCCAGCTTATTGCTTGATCTGTCCAGTAGTCGGCCTGGGCGGGATCGGTCTTAGCCTTTTCGCGGCAGTCGGCCGCCTTCTTAAGATAAGTGTCACGATCCCCCATAGCACTACCCGGGCGATTTCAAACCGGGCGATGACACCCATTTTTCAACGTTGGTATCAACGTCGACTGCCGTCTCAAGCTGCCGAATAATCTCATCACGTTTCGGGCCGGGACTCAGTTCCGAGATCAGAACCTCAAGCCTTTTCTTTTCTTTGGCGGTCCGATTTCCGAACAGATGTAATGTGGGTCGGGATCGCTGCATGATGCTCTTCCTTCCCTCTTAGGTGGGGCGGGAGCGCAACCGGCGTTCTCATCACCGATGTAAGCCAACTGATTGTGCGGTGATGCCAATTCAACGAGTGCGGCTTATACCGGGTTCCTCATGGAAGGCCGATTTAATGTGAAGCCAGGCCACTGCTTGGTTTCAAACCGGGCCACTAACGGTCGAAACAGGCCAGTACCGGCGGCCTTAAGGGCGTGGAGGGACAGGTCGTCTGGTAGGTATCTCATTCCGAGAGGGCTGAGGGTTCCTGTTAGGAACGTCAGGGCGCGGTGGCTCGCTCGTGCGGTTGAAGCGCACCATCCAAGCGGCGAGGCGCTGTAAGCTCCACTGCCATGCCGTCAAGGATGGTTCTACCGGCTGATCGTCATCCATATACCGAACATAGCGGGGGCGAGTTTAACGATCTGTTTCTGGTCTCGGGAAAAAGCGGCAATTTAGGGCGTTTATTGGAACTTCGGAGCAGGGCACAGAGCCGGGAGCTTTGAATCGACTCTTAAGTCCTACCGGGAGAAAACCCCACTGGGTCGGCGGCTCTAGCGCGCCCGCGCTGGGGCCGTTTCTTTGCGTCGTTCGTCGTCGCATCGGCACCCAACACAGCCTCAAGAACCATGAGGGAAAGGGTGTGGAGATCGTTGGAGAAGCTAGAGCGTCGAAGTGGCGGCTACATACCAACTGATGCTGTTACCTAAACCATGATATGGATGGGAAATTGGCGGCCGACGACCAATATCAGTAGTGTGTCGGCTTACTCCTCCCTGCCGGCACATTGGACCACGGCCCCAGCCTTGCCCCGGCGCTGGGGCCGTTTCTTTTGGGGTCAGGTGATGCGAGGAATGTCTTTCCGGGCCTGAATAGCGGCAATGGCGAGTTGGGTGAACGACGGTGGTAGCAGGCCTTGTTTTTCCTTCCCGCCAAGATAGCCGGGAAGACAATTGGGAATGTAGTGCTGCCGTGCCCAGCGGCGAAACTCCGGCAGTGCGGCGTCGGGGTAGCACCACACATGCTGAGGGTTAGACGCAGACCGCGGGAAGTTCGGCGGATACTCGTGATCGTACTTGATGCGGGTGCCGAACCGTCCGTCAAGATCATCATCGGTCCAGTGCTTACCCCACTGAATGCCGACGCTACCGTCGGGTATAAAGGACTGCCCGACCGGCGCTCCACCGCGAATTAGCGTGACGATGAGGTCTGCTATTTCTTTAAAGATGCTGAAATGTCCGGCGGGGACGCTGTCATAAACCAGCGAAACGCGGTCGTGGAAAAGCTGCCATGCAGCCGGAATTTGTTGGGCTGGATCGTATCCGGTCTGCGTGTAGATGAAATCCTGTAGGGCGCTGCCTGCCAGCATTCTGAAATTCTTTCGCGCTTCCTCTTTAAAGTTCGTCCCGGCTTCGAACGCATAATATTCGAGGATCGCTAGGCTTACCTTGTCGGGGTAAGCATACATCGGCTTCCCTTCGACACTCAGAACTAGGTGAGGGGATTAGGCCGCGTGCTCGGTATGACGTGTGGCGGCGCTTCAATCGCGTCTGACGGTCAATTTGCGGGAGAGGCGAGTATTGAAGATCCCGACATTATCGCTGGGCATTGGCGTCAAAGAGGTAGGCTCCGGGTTCGCAGCGATCATCGGCTTATTATGCGCGGCCGCATCATGGCATTTATGGCCGGTGCCGAGGCCGAGACTGTTCTGCTTGGCAACTTCGCGCGGGGCGATCGGGAAGACAGATATCAGATCGACTGGATGTCCGAGACCAGCGACGCCAACTTCACTCCCGACCAATGGGAACGGAGAGACGGGCAGCAATTGAGCGCGTAGCGGCCGCGCTGCTAGTCCGTGAGACGCTGAGCGCTGAGGATATCGACGCGATGATGTAGCCCGCCGGTTCACGCCCGGCGGGCTTTTCTTGCGACACAGCGGAACCGTCGCACCACTCGACGGTTATTATGGCAGCAGCGACGGAACTGGGAAACCGGCAGTCGCGTAAGGAGCCGCACGGAGTCATGCCCGGGCGGCTTTTTATGTTTTAGACCGCCCTGCGCTCCGGAGAGATATCGTGCGAATAGTGAGTACACTCCACGATGGCCGAGAGTGCAGCCATTCTCAGCGCTATCGGGTCCCGCTCGCCTTTCGCGGCACATGCAAGAATGTTAGACGCGATTTCGGCTTTTATCGTCGACGTGCGCTTCGCCTCGGGGAGTATTGCCGTGGCATCGTCAAGGAGTGCCCTCATCAATTTGATTAGCTCGGCTGAAAAACCGCTCCAATTGCACCCATCGCCGTTCTCCCACTCACTACGCCTCTCTTTATTGTTCTAATGCCATGATTTGAGCGCGTCCTGTTGAACGAACGCAAGGCTTATTTTTCATTGCGGCTTGATCCTCGCTGCGGTGCTTCGGTTCAACGCCCGCATGACGCCGATGCGGGCCATCATGGTGGGGCCCCGCTATGCTCGACGACCAGCATTCGCCGGTCCGGCAGTGGGATCGGCTCCTCAAAGCGCGGTCCGGGCGGTTAGGCCCTCTGGGGCTCGCCGAATTAATGTTTCTTAGGTCGACTCCCGGAGGGATAGGGAATCTACTGATCCCCATCATCGCACCTCGCAACCAAATCGGTTTGCAGGTTCGTGATTTGGGGGTGACGCTTTATAGGAGGCGCATCCATGTGCGATTACAGCTTACATGCGGTCGCGACACGACCCGCGGTGGTCGCGGAAACGTTGGTCTCGACCAACTTTTCTACTGGGACTCACGGCTTTGCGAGCCCGGACGATCCGAAAGTCGCGGTCTGCCTTCGTCCTGGGACCGAGATAGCATTCGAGAATGACGCTCAAACTGATGGCATCATGTTTTGCAAGAGCATCGGCGATCGACTCGCGCGCTTTCGCCAAATAAACCTCAATAAGCCATACCAACATCACGACGCGCTGGAATTCTCAAACGGTACAATCGTTCTTGTCACTGACCTCGCTGCGGGGCAGAGGGCTACCGTACTGCAATTGCCTGCAAGCCTAATCGAGGAAAAGCCTCGAGCGTCCCAACCTGCAGCTCGGTATGAGACCGCTAACGTCTGATGGACAAAAAAGGCCCCCGATCGCTCCGGGGCCTTAACTAAATGCGAGAACGAGCCAACTTGAGCACAACATCACGAGGGCGGTTACGATTAGAGCGAGGAATCCGGCGGACACGAAGTCATGATCACGCATGGCACACCTCCTGTCGGGGATGGAGGCTGTTCCGAATTTATTAAAGATTTCGGAATCGGGCTTTGGGTGGTCAGTTGCCGCCGCAATTGCCACCGGACCCGCCAGAGCCAGAGAAGGCGCCGGTGGTGACGCTGATCCGGATCGCTGCCGGATCTGAGCGCCTAACGAGACAGCCTGCCGGTTCACGCCGGCGGTTTACCTTTGTTTAACCAAACCGGCTCAGGCTAAATCTGCTGGATTGAGCGTGTTTTGGAAAGCCGTCGTCGGACTGACACCGATGGCGGTTTTTTCGCAGGGCGGTTCATGACGGAAAAGCGCAAGGCGCATAGGGTCGTATTCGAGAAGGGATTTACGGCCAACATGATGGCGATCGACGGTACTTGGCGTCGCCCCTGTACAATGCTGGATGCGTCGGATACCGGCGCCAGACTTTCAATCGACGGCTCAGTTGAAGGTCTTGCCATGAAGGAGTTTTTCCTGGTGCTGTCGACTATGGGAAAAGCATATCGGCGGTGCGAACTCGCTTGGGTCAATGGCGATCAGGTTGGCGTCCATTTCATCAAGCCCGGCGAGAAGAAGAAAAACTCTTAAGGTGCGGCCGGCACTAGGGTAGGACTGACGGGCGCCAAACTTGGCACCGAGGTTGGCACCCAAAGCCGTGTGAGTGGTGAGAACGGCTGGGGACGGGAAGGTACAGTGTCCGTCCGAAACACCAATAAAATAGGACGTTTCGAGATCAGCTAACACTCAGCGGGACGCGGGGAACTGTATTTCAAGACCGGTGCCTTAAAACACTCGGCCACCCTTCCGTCTTTGGATGTCAGCGACTTAGCAGGGGCGTGCCGCCGGGGAAAGCGTCATTTCGCGCGGATGCCATCCTGCTGGACACTGTGGAAGGCTTGCGGTCTAGCCGAGCGCAAAAGCCAGCAAGCTTGAGCACAGCAGCACAAGGCTGGCCGTGGTCAGTGCGAGGAATCCGTTGGAGACCAAATCGTGGTTGCGCATGATACACCTGCCACTCTGGATGCTCGTCCGAATTTATTAAAGCTTTCCGAATCTCCCGCCTCGAAAGAGGTGATGCGTCTTTCTGCTTGGGGCTCAGCCTCAAGCAGGCCTGAAACTCAGGTCCGGGATCGATAGCCTTCGAATGCATGAGCCAGGAAAATCGCCGCGCTCACCAGGCCCATAATCGCTGTAACCGTCTCAATCATCGCACAAATCCTTTGCGCCCCTGCACGCACAGAACGACTGCGCCGTTGCACAGTCAAAAAGATTCGGTGGCCGAAACGACAGATCGGGCCGAGTGATGATTTGCTGCAACAGATTGTCTGAAAGCGGGACAGGGCAGGGGCGATCGTCACAATGAAGCCCGTAAATCGCCGGGGGACCACGGCAAACCCAAGGCGACCACACGGATAGCAACCATTGATTCACCACGGCGGCGCGCACCGCATTTCCGCCGCGTTCGGGTTGCGATATCTTTACGACTTGGTGCGGAGGTGGGCCGTATCAAAGAATCAGGCCGTGCAGCCTCAACGTAGGCATGCGGCCGTGGGAATGGTATTGGGGCGAATGGGGATTCGACGGCCGAAATCGATGGTCCGGGTGGCGCGTGGCGCTGCTGCCGTGGCCGCCTGTCTCCTGCTTGCCAATTGCGCCTCGTCGGGCAAGTTCGCGAGCCGCGTCGATCCCAAATACGGCGTTTCCTCAAGCCCCCGGGTGGTGGCGATGGGCGAACCCGTGCCGAAGGGCGGCGGAACCTACCGGATCGGCAAGCCCTACACCGTGGCCGGCCGGGTCTACGTGCCCGAGGAAGACCCCGACTATCGCGCCGAAGGCATGGCCTCCTGGTATGGCGACGATTTCCATGGCCGGCTGACCGCCAATGGCGAAGTATTCGACATGCTCTCGCTGACCGCAGCCCATCCAACGCTGCCGATCCCCAGCTACGCCCGTGTCACCAATTTGCGTAACGGCAAATCGCTGGTCGTTCGCGTCAATGACCGTGGCCCATACCATGGCAATCGCCTCATAGACGTCTCGAACAAGGCGGCTGAACTCCTTGATTTCAAAAGCAATGGTGTCGCCAAGGTCCGCGTTGAATATGTTGGGCGGGCCCCCTTGGAGGGTTCCGACGACCGCCAGCTGATGGCGACCTTGCGGACCGGCGTTCCGGCGCCGTCGCCATCCACAGTGCGGGTGGCTTCCGCCCGGCCGTTCGTTCCCGAAATCCCGTCCTCCGCGGGCCGGGTCCGGGGCGAGGTTCCGATGCCGGAGGGACGGCCCTATAGCCTCGGCAACACGTCGGCCGACTACGCCTCGATCAATGCGACCTCGGAAATGTCGACCTCCAATCGCTCGCGAGGCCGGGCGTTGGAAAACCCACGCGCGGTCTCTTACGAAAACGAGGCGGGCTATGCGGCCACGCCGCGCTCGGCCTATCTGCCGATCGATCCGCGGGGCCCAAGCGAGGTTCTGAGTGGGCGCGGGCTCTACTGATTCGTCAGGAAGGCTATCAAAGCGGCGTTGACCTCGTCGGGCCGTTCCTGCTGAACCCAGTGACCGGCGCCTTCGATGATCAGCTTCTGCCGCAGGTTCGGCAACACCCGCTCCAGTTCCGTAACGCGCTTGGCGCCGATCAGACCGGTGATGACCGAATCCTTCGATCCCGCGACGAACAATGACGGCTGATGGATCTGGGCGTCCTGCCAGGGGGCGGTCAGCTCCCAGTTGCGATCGATATTGCGGTACCAGTTCAATCCGCCGCGAAAGCCGGACTCCCGATAGACCTTGGCAAAATAGGCGATGTCGGCCTCATCAAGCCAATCCGGCAGCTTCACGACGGGGCTGATGTTGCCGAGAAAGCCCTTGCCCTCGGTGATGTAGAGCGCGGCCGGGTCGGACACCCCGCGCCCAAGCACCTGGCGCATGGTCAAGGCGACATCCCGCTCGAGCTCGGCCTCGGCAACGCCGGGGGTCTGAAAGTATTGCCAATAGAAATTGGTGATTCCACCGTCGCGCAGGCTGTCCAGCGGCCGGCCGCGGCCGCGGAACGGGGGCGGTACGCTGAGGCCCGCGACCTTGGTGAAGACGTCAGGGCGGAACATCGCCGCGTGCCAGGCAACCGGCGCGCCCCAATCATGGCCGACAATGACGGCCTGCTTTTCGCCCAGCGCCGACACCAGCGCGACCATGTCGCCGACATTGTCGAAGATGCTGTACGCCCCGACATCGGCGGGCGCGCTGCTGCGGCCAAACCCGCGCATGTCCGGCGCCACGACATGGAAACCGGCTGCCGCGATCGCTGGGATCTGGTGTCGCCACGAATAGGACAATTCCGGCCAGCCGTGACAGAGCAGCACCAGCGGACCCTGACCTTGCTCGAGCACAAACAACTCGATCCCGTTGGCAGAAATGGTCCGTGAGGATGGCATCGCGTTTCCGCCCTGTTTTTCGTATCTTGTCGGGAAATTGCAGCGCTTGGGAAGGATACGGTCGTTCGGTCGGCGCCGCAATTGGATCGGCTGATCCACAAGTCCGAAAACCTGTGTTGTTTGCGATACTTCCAACTGTTAGAACGCAGGGATTCAGGACATCGCCAATGGCTGCCGACAGACCCGTTTCCCGCAAATCTGACGCCGCGGCCGCACGTCCGTGGCGGGGCCTGATTGCGGCCACGCTGGCACTGGCCGTCGGCTGGGGCGGGATTGTCTACGCCGCCAACAACAGCGTGCAGGGCGCCAAGAAGGAAGTGGAGGGCGGTTTCGACGGCGACGCGCCGACCGCGATCCTGATCGAGGGCACCAGCGGCAGCGTGTTGTTCGAAAAGAACGCCGACGAGCTGCGGGCGCCGTCGAGCATGTTGAAGCTGATGACGGCCGAGGTGGTGTTCAACGCCGTCAAGACCGGCAAGGTCAAATTGACCGACGAGTACCGCATCAGCGAAAACGCCTGGCGCAAAGGCGGCGCGCCGGCGGGCGGCTCGACCATGTTTGCCATCCTCAACAGCAAGGTTTCGGTCGACGATCTCCTGAAGGGCGCGATCATCCAGAGCGGCAATGATTCCTGCATCGCGCTCGCCGAGGGGATGGCCGGAAACGAGAAGATCTTTGCCGCCGAATTCCTGACCAAGCGGGCGCGCGAGCTCGGCATGACCAGATCGACCTTCGGCAATTCCAACGGGCTGCCCGATCCGGCCAACAAGATGACAGTGCGCGAACTGGCTGTCCTCGCGCGCCATATCATCCTGACCTATCCGGACATGTACAAGCTGTTCGCAGAAAGGGAATTCATCTGGAACAAGATCCGGCAACAGAATCGCAATCCGCTGCTGAACTCGCTTAGCGGTGCCGACGGGCTGAAGACCGGTTACACCAAGGACGGCGGCTACGGGATGGTCGGCTCCGCCGTCCAAAACGACATCCGGCTGATCGTCGTGATCAACGGGCTTGAAGACCCCGACGATCGCGCGTCGGAAGCCAAGAAAATGCTGGAATGGGGGTTCCGCAATTTCGAGGCGCGGACGCTGTTCGCGGCCAATCAACAGGTCGGATACGCCAAGGTGTTCGGCGGTGAAAGCCGGTCGGTCAAGCTGGCGAGCCGCGAGCCGATCAAGGTGATGGTGCCGAAGAACGGCAGCGAAAAACTGATCGCGCGCTTGGTCTATAGCGGCCCAGTGCGGGCGCCGGTCGCCGAGGGCCAGCCGGTCGGAGTGGTGCGGGTCTGGCGCGGCGGCAATGTCGCGATGGAGGCGCCGGTCTATGCTGCGGAGGCTGTCGCGACCGGTTCGACGATGCGCCGGGCGATCGACGGCGCCAGCGAGCTTGTCATCGGCGTGTTCCGCGCGAGCGCAGAGAAGCTCTGATTATGGCCGAAGCAACGGTTAGCCGGCCTTCGGGACGCGGAAAGTTCATTTCGTTCGAAGGCGGCGAGGGCTCCGGAAAGTCCACGCAGATCAAGAAACTTGCCGACCGCCTTGCAACGGCAAAACTGCGCGCGATCGTCACCCGCGAGCCCGGCGGCTCGCCGGGCGCCGAAATCATCCGTCATCTCGTGCTGTCGGGCATGGGCAAACTGCTTGGGCCGGAGGCGGAAACGCTGCTGTTTGCCGCCGCCCGCGACGACCATGTACGCACGGTGATTCAGCCGGCGCTCAGCCAGGGGATCTGGGTGCTGTGCGACCGGTTTTCGGATTCGACGCGTGCCTATCAGGGTCGGCTGGGACAGGTCTCGCCCGCCGTGCTCAACGCCATGCAGCGGGTCACCATCGGCGACCTCAAGCCGGACCTGACCATCATCCTCGATATCCCCGTTGAAGTCGGACTGAAGCGCGCGGCCGCCCGCCGCGGCACCGGCGCTCCCGACCGTTTCGAGGCGGAGGACGTCAAGTTCCACCAGGATCTGCGCGATGCCTACAGGCAGATCGCCGCGGAAGATCCGCAGCGCTGCGCGCTGATCGACGCCAATGCCGATACCGACACAGTCGCCGCCCGCGTCTGGAAGGCGTTGCGCGATCACCTGTTCGCTATTTCCTCGACGGCGAGTTCCGCATGAGCGCCCGCAAGGTCGCGCAGGACACCACGGTCCGGCATCCCCGCGAAACGCCTGACCTGTTCGGGCATCGCTATGCGGAGACCGCACTGCTCAACGCCTATCGCAGCGGCCGCATTCCGCATGCCTGGCTGATTGGTGGCGCGCAGGGCATCGGCAAGGCGACGCTGGCCTATCGCATGGCGCGGTTCGTGCTGACGCATCCCGACCCGCTGTCGTCATCGGTGCAACGCGCGGAGACGCTGGCCGTTGATCCCACCGATCCCGTTGCGCGGCAGGTTACCAATGGCGCCCATGGCGGGCTGCTGGTGCTGGAGCGCAGCCTTAACGACCGCGGCGTGATGCGCACCGTCATCACCGTCGACGAGACGCGCGAGACGATCTCGTTCTTCGGCTCGACCGCGGCAGTCGACGGCTGGCGAGTCTGCATCGTCGATACCGTCGACGAGCTCAATCCCAATGCCGCAAACGCACTGCTCAAGATACTGGAGGAGCCGCCGCAGCGATCGCTGTTCCTTCTCGTCAGTCATTCGCCGGCGCGGGCGCTGCCGACCATCCTGTCCCGTTGCCGCAAATTGCCGTTGCGACCGCTGGCGACCGAGGACGTCATCCGCGCCGCCGCACAGGCTGCGAACATGATGGCCGACGATCCCGCGCTCGCGGAAGCGGCAGAGGCGGCGGAGGGAAGTGTCTCACGCGCGGTCACGCTGCTCGGCGGCGATGCGCTCAAGCTGCAGCAACGGACCGCGGCGCTGCTGGCGACCCTGCCACATGTCGACCCGCGCGAATTGCATGCGCTGGGTGACGCTCTGGGCGGCAGCGACCGCGTGGCCCTTGCGGCCTTCATCGATGGCGTCGATCGCTGGATCGGCGAAAAGCTGCGCGCTGATAACGCCAACGCTAACCTGCCGCGCCTTGCACGGCTGGCGGAGGTATGGGAAAAGATCATCCGCGCCGCGCGCGATACGGAATCGTACAATCTGGAACGAAAACCGCTGGTTTTCTCGGTGTTCGGGATGCTCGCGGAAGCCACGCGGTGACGCTCCGTTCGATATTAATCCGGACAATCTGATTTGAACGTTTAAAGGAAATTCGTGGTGGCGAAGGCTAACAAGAAAACCTCCAAAAAGAAAAAGGCCAAGAAGGCCCGCAAGTCTTCACCTGCGCGCGTCACCAAGAAGGCCGGCGCTAGAAAACGCGTCGTGAAAAAATCGCGCAAGGCGTCGAAGAAGGCGGCCAGGAAGGTCGTGAAGAAGACGGCAAAGAAGGCCGTAAAGAAGTCGGCAGCGAAGAAGGCCGCCAAGAAGCCTTCGAAGAAATCGTCAAAAAAATCCGCGAAGAAAACGATATCGAAGAAGCGCGCCACCGCGCCCAATACGCCCAAGAATACGCCTGCGAATACGACCGAAGAGACAGTCACGGTTGTTAAGTCGCCATCCGCACCGAAGCGCCCGAAGGCTGCCACGCCGCGCCCGAAGGCGCCCGCTGCCACAACGCCAGCGGTGGCGACGCCACGCAACAGTTACTTCGTCACGACGCCGATCTTCTATCCGAACGGCATACCGCACATCGGCCATGCCTACACCGCGATGGTCACCGACGCGATCGCCCGCTTTCAGCGGCTCGACGGGTTCGATGTCCGCTTTCTGACGGGAACCGACGAGCACGGCCTCAAGATGCAGCAAACCGCGGTCGCGGAGGGCCTCACACCGATCGCGCTTGCCGATCGCAACTCCGCGCGCTTCCGCGACATGATGGACGCGCTCAACATCTCTTATGACGATTACATCCGCACCACCGAGCCGCGCCACGAACGGGCTTGCCAGGCACTCTGGCGCGCGATCGAGAACAACGGCGATATCTATCTCGGCAAGTATGCCGGCTGGTATTCGGTGCGTCAGGAAGCCTATTTCGACGAGACGGAAACCACCGTCGACGCCGACGGTGTTCGCCGCGAGCCGCTAGGCTCGCCGGTCGAGTGGACCGAGGAGGAGACTTATTTCTTCCGCCTGTCGGCCTATCAGGACAAGCTGCTCGACCTCTATGCGCGCGTTCCCGACTTCGTGCTCCCCCGCGAGCGGCTGAACGAAGTCGCGAGTTTTGTCAGAGGTGGTTTGCAGGACCTGTCGGTCTCGCGGACGACGTTCGACTGGGGCATCAAGGTGCCGGGGTCCCCATCCCATGTCATGTACGTGTGGTTGGATGCGTTGACGAATTATATCACGGCCGCCGGCTATCCGGATCTCGAAGGCGCCGACTTCCAGCGTTACTGGCCGGCCAATCTGCATGTCACCGGCAAGGATATCGTGCGTTTCCACGCCGTATACTGGCCCGCTTTCCTGATGTCGGCTGGCGTCGAGGTTCCGCAACGGGTCTTCAGCCACGGCTTCCTGCTCAACCGCGGCGAGAAGATGTCGAAGTCTGTCGGGAACGTCGTCGATCCCTTCGCGATGGCGGCGCAATACGGCGTCGATCAGGTGCGCTATTTCTTTATGCGCGAAGTGTCGTTCGGTCAGGACGGCAGCTACAACCACGAGGCCATCGTCACTCGGACGAATGCCGACCTCGCCAACGATCTCGGCAATCTGGCGCAGCGTTCGCTGTCGATGATCGCAAAGCAACTCGGCGGCATCCTGCCGGAACCCGGCGAGTTCAGCGACAACGACAAGGCGATCCTGGCGCAGGCCGACGCCATGCTGGAGGCGTCGCGCACGGCGATGGCGACGCAGCAGATCCATCAATGGCTGAGCGCCGTGTGGGCCGTGGTGGCGGAAGCCAACCGCTATTTCGCGGGCGAAGCGCCGTGGGCGTTGGCCAAGACCGATCCGGCGCGGCAGAAGACCGTCTTGTACGTGACCGCGGAAGTCGTGCGCCAGATCGCGATCCTGGCACAGCCGGTGATGCCGGACTCTTGCGCCAAGCTGCTCGACAGCCTCGGCATACCAGCGGATATCAAGTCGCGTAATTTTGCAGCACTACCCACGCGCATCGCCGCAGGTACAGCCTTGCCGGCGCCGGTCGGGGTGTTCCCGCGCTACGTCGAACCAAAGGCAGATTGATCGGTTCGAACGCCATGCTCGTCGACAGCCACTGTCATCTCGACTTTCCCGATTTCGCCGAGGATCTCGACGGCATCGTTGCGCGCGCCGAGAGCGCCGGCATCGGCCGCATCGTCACCATCTCGACGCGGGTGAGGCGGCTTGGCGGCTTGCTGCAAATCGCCGAGCGCTTTCCGAATGTCTATTGCTCGGTCGGCACCCATCCGCACCACGCCGACGAGGAAGACGGCATTCCCGCGAGCGAGTTGATCGAACTGACGAAGCATCCGAAGGTCGTGGCGCTGGGCGAGGCGGGGCTGGATAATTTCTACGACGACGGCTCGCCGGAGGCGCAGGAGCGCGGCTTTCGCGCCCACATCGACGCCGCGCGCGCAACCGGCCTGCCGCTGGTCATTCACACCCGTGACGCCGATGAAGGTTGCGGTCGTATCCTCGAAGAGGAAATGGCCAAGGGACCGTTTCGCGCGGTGCTGCATTGCTACACTGGCGGACGCGAACTGGCGATGAAGGCGATCTCGCTGGGACTTTCGATCTCGTTCACGGGCATCCTGACGTTCAAGAAATCAGAAGCCCTGCGCGAACTCGCCGCCGAACTGCCGGCCGATCGCATCATGGTCGAAACCGACGCGCCGTATCTGGCGCCCGGCAAATTCCGTGGCAAGCGCAACGAGCCATCCTACGTGGTCGAGGTGGCCAAAGTGCTGGCGGAGGCGCGCGGGGTTTCGCTTGAGGAGATCTCGCGGCAGACAACCGAAAACTTCTTTCGGCTGTTTTCCAAGGTACCCGCGCCGAAAGCGGCCGCATGACGCTGACGCTGACAATCCTCGGCTGTGGTTCCTCCGCCGGCGTGCCGCGTCCCGCCCTCGGTTGGGGCGCCTGCGATCCCAACAACCCCAGGAATCGGCGCCGCCGTTGTTCGCTGCTGGTCGAGCGCACGGGCGCCCACGGCACCACGCGGATCGTGATCGACACCTCGCCCGACCTGCGCGAGCAATTGATCGACGCCAATGTCGACCATATCGACGCGGTGTTCCTGACGCATGAGCACGCCGACCAGACCCATGGCATCGATGATTTGCGTTCGGTCGTGCTGCACCAGCGCCGCCGCATTCCCACCTACTTCAATCAGTCGACCGCGAAGGACATCATGGCGCGGTTCTCTTATTGCTTCATCGCGCCCGAGGGTAGCGATTACCCGCCAATCCTGACGCGTCATTCCATCGAAGCCGGCGAGAGCCACACCACCGAGGGGAAGGGCGGCCCGGTGAAGCTTTCCGCCTTCCTGGTTCACCACGGCAAGATTCCCGCGCTGGGATTTCGCATTAGGGACGCCGCCTACACGCCCGACCTCCACGACATTCCCGAGGAGAGTTGGCCGGCGCTGGAAAACCTCGAACTCTGGATCATCGACGGGCTGCGCTATGCCGGACATCCCAGCCATTTCAGCATCAACGACGCGCTGTCCTGGATCGGGCGCTTCCAGCCGCGCCGCGCCGTCATCACCAACATGCATTCCGACCTCGATTACGAGGTGCTGCGCCAGAGCCTGCCGGCTGGCGTGATCCCGGCTTTTGACGGGATGCGGCTAACGCTGGAGCGGACGGGCTGAGGTTCAGGCAGCGCGGCGGAACTTCGTCGGCACGAACTGATTATCACCGGAGTTCCGCTTCCGGGAGAGAGCCGAGATGATCCGCCGCCTGTTGGCCGCACCGGTCCTGTGGGTCTGGCTGATATTGCCGGCGGCCGGACTGGACGCCGCGTCGATCAACAATGCAGAATTTGAAACTGCAAAACCTCCGGCGGAAAGGAAAGTCAATCCGCTCGTCATCAAGGTCCAGGTCCTGCTGGATCGGGCGCGGTTTTCACCGGGAGAGATCGACGGCAAGCTCGGCGAAAACGCGCAGAAGGCGCTAAAGGCCTTTGCCGAGGCGAAAGGCTTGAAGCCTGCTCCGGCACTGACGCCGGAGGTATGGAAGGCGCTTGCCGGGACAAGCTCGGACGCCGTCGTTATCGAGTACAAGATTTCCAGCGACGATATCAAGGGACCCTTCCTGGAAAAGCTTCCCGCCAGGATGGAAGCCATGCGGGACCTCAAGACTGTTGGCTATGTGAGCCCGCGCGAGGGCCTCGCCGAGAAATTTCACATGAGTGAGGGACTGCTGGAAGCTCTGAACCCCGGAAAGAAGTTCGATAAGGCAGGTGAAGCCGTCTTGGTCGCGGCCGTGGCCGGCAACGACGCCAAATTGAAGGCTGAGCGGATCGAGGTGGATAAATCGCGCCAGACCGTAAAGGTCTTTGCCTCGTCCGGTGAGCTTGTCGCGTTCTTTCCAGCGACCGTCGGGAGCAAGGAAAAGCCAACCCCCAGCGGTACGCTCAAGGTCGTGTCCGCCGATGCCAACCCGAACTACCGCTATAATCCCGACTACAAATTCAAGGGTGTCAGATCAAAAGAGGCCTTCACCATCAAACCCGGCCCGAACAACCCCGTGGGAATCTATTGGATAGGGCTTTCAGCGGAGGGGTATGGCATCCACGGCACGTCCAACCCTTCGACGGTCAGCAAGTCTGAATCCAACGGTTGCGTTCGGCTGACCAATTGGGATGCCGGCTTGCTGGGCAAGAGCGTCAAGAAGGGAACAGCGGTCGTTTTCGTCGAGCAGCCGCCGGCGAGCGGAAAGAGCTAGATCGTCCGAGCGCGGTTCAAGCCGCACCACTTCTTGTCATCACCAACAGGATTATGAAGTGCTGCGCCAGACTCTGCAGGCTGGCGTGATCGGGCCCATGACGGTTGACACTGGAGCGGGTGGAGCAAACGGACTACGTTGGGAAGAAAGAGGGGTAGCGTAATGATTGGCCTGTTCTTTGAGGTTCAGACAAGGCCCGGGCGCCGGGACCAATATCTCAATCTCGCCGCTTCGTTGAAGCCCGAGCTCGAGGCCATGGGTGGCTGTCTTTTCATTGACCGCTTCAGGAGTTTGACACAGGAAGACCTGCTGCTGTCCTACCAGATATGGCAGGACGAGGGGGCCCTGACGGCCTGGCGAGCCCATGGCCACCATCACGAGGTCCAGACGGCCGGCCGCGAGGAAGTCTTTTCGGACTACCGTATTCGCGTCGCTCAGGTGATTCACGAAGAAAGGCCGGGACAACCTGTCTGGCAGCCGAAGAAGCGGACGCCCTGCAACGATCCTTCGCGCCGTCCGCCGACCTATGTGCTGGCGACGGAATCGCGAAGCGCCGAACTTCCAGTCGCAACCGATTGGCGCCGTGACGCCTTCACGAGCGTCTATCGCGAAGGACAGTATGCCCACCTGATCGACGTGCCGGACGAAGCGGGCGGTGCCGCATTCGGCGCCCGGCTATTTGCCGATCCCACGACGGAGTATTTCCGCATCTTCGAAGTCATGCGCGACTACGGAATGTACGAGCGGACCGAGGCGCCGCAGTATTACCCGCCGGTCAGGAGTCGAGAGGCGTAACCCTTTAAAGGCCGTCGTCCCGGCGCAGGCCGGGACCCCTACCGCGTGATCTATCGTTTCGGAAATATTGCTCGACGAGTCTTCGCAACCACATGCGGCTGTGGTTATGGGTCCCGGCCTGCGCCGGGACGACGAGAGTTCACGCCGAAATCGCCTTGGCCGAATCCACCTGGTTACGCAGCAGGAATTTTTGAATTTTCCCGGTCGACGTCTTCGGAATGACGCCGAACACCACGGCCTTCGGGGTCTTGAATCCGGACATGTGGCCGCGGCAGAACGCGATGATGTCGGCTTCGGTCGCTTTCGCGCCTTCCTTCAGCTCGACGAAGGCGCAGGGCACTTCGCCCCATTTCGGATCGGGCTTGGCGACCACAGCCGCGAACAGCACGGCCGGGTGCTTGTAGAGGATGTCCTCGACCTCGACGGAGGAGATATTTTCTCCGCCGGAAATGATGATGTCCTTGGAGCGGTCCTTGATGATGACGTAGCCGCTCGCATCGAGCACGCCGAGATCGCCGGTGTGAAACCAGCCGCCGGCAAAGGCCTCGCTCGTGGCTTTCTCGTTCTTCAGATACCCCTTCATCACGATATTGCCGCGGAACATCACCTCGCCAATGGTCTCGCCGTCGCGCGGCACTTCGCGCATGGTTTCGGGATCGAGCACGGTGACGCCTTCCTGCAGCGGGTAGGGCACGCCCTGCCGGCGCTTGAGCTGGGCGCGTTGATCGGCCGGCAGTTCATCCCAGCCCGGCTGTTCGGCGCAGACCGACGCCGGTCCATAGACCTCGGTCAGGCCGTAGACATGCGTCAGCTTGATGCCGATGCTCTCGGCGCCTTCGAGCACCGCAACGGGAGGCGCTGCGCCTGCGATCAACCCGACCACGGGCCGCGCCTTGGCGCCCTTCGGGGCATCCGGCGCGTTGATCAGCGTGTTGTAGACGATCGGTGCGCCGCACATGTGGGTGACGCCGTGCTTGGGGATCAGTTCAAAGATCTTCGACGGGTCCACCTTGCGCAGGCAGACATTGACGCCGGCGGAGGCGGCGACCGTCCACGGGAAGCACCAGCCGTTGCAATGAAACATCGGCAGGGTCCAGAGATAGACCGGATGCTGGCCGAGATTGCCCGCCAGGATATTGCTCACCGCATTGAGGTAAGCGCCGCGGTGATGGGTCACGACGCCCTTCGGATTGCCCGTCGTGCCCGACGTGTAGCTCAGCGCGATCGCGTCCCATTCGTCGCCGGGCAGGCGTGCCACAAAACCAGCATCGCCCTGCGCCACCGCCGCTTCATATTCGAGTTCGCCGATCCGCTTGCCGCCGGCAAATGCCGCATCATCGACGTCGATGACATAAGGTTTGGGCCCCTTCATCAGCGTCAGCGCTTCCGCGATCACACCGGAAAATTCCGGATCAACCAGGATGATTTTGGCGCCGCCATGATCGAGCTGAAACGCAATCGAGGGCGCGTCGAGCCGGATGTTGAGCGCATTCAGCACCGCGCCCGCCATCGGCACCGCGAAATGCAATTCGTTCATCGCGGGAATATTCGGCAGCATTGCCGCGACCGTATCGCCATGGCCGATGCCGCGGGCGGCGAGGTATGAGGCAAAGCGCCGGCAGCGCTCATGGGTCTGCGACCAGGTGAAGACGCGGCCTTCGTAGACGGTGCTGACCGCATCGGGATAAACGGCCGCGCTGCGTGCGAGGAAGCTCAGCGGCGTCAGCGGCACGTAATTCGCCGGCGTCTTGTCCAATCCGATGCTATATTGACCTTGGTCCAGAGTTTGGGCTGCGCTCATCGGCTTTGTCCCGTCAGTAAAATTGAACCTACAAGAACCCGATCGAAATCCACGGGAAGATCGCCACAATAATAAGTCCGACCATCAGCGCCAGCAGATAACCCCAAATCGGCCTGATCCCTTCGGCCGGATCGACGCGTCCGATGGCGCAGGCGGCATAATAGCCCACTCCGAACGGCGGCGCGAATAACCCGATACCCATCGCCAGAATAACGATCATGGCATAGTGAACCTCGTGCACCCCGACCGCACGCGCGATCGGAAACAACAGCGGTCCGAACAGCACGATGGCCGGAATGCCCTCGAGCACGCTGCCGAGGATCACGAAGGCGACGATCGACACCGCGATGAAGGTCGCCGAACCGCCGGGCAGGCCGGTCATGGCTGCCGCCAGCGTCCGCGAGAAGCCGGATTGGGTCAGGCCCCAGGCCATCCCGGTGGCGCAGCCGATGATCAGCAGGATGGCGCCCGACAGGCACGCGGTTTCCACCAGCATGGGCATGATCCGCCGCCAGTCGAAATTGCGGTAGATCAGGAGCCCGTAGATCAGGTAGCCGACAACGAAGGCGTAGACGATGCCGATGGTGGAAACCTCGGTCGCGGTCGCAATGCCCTCGACCACGGCGTAGCGGATCACAAAAGGCAGCGCCACGGCGGGCAGGGCGATGATGAACGCACGGACGATCTCGCCGCCGCTGGCCCTGGCGACGTGTGTCAGGTCCTCGTCGCGGTAGCGCCACCACACCAGCGCCGACAGCGTAATCGCCAGCACCAAGCCGGGCAGCAGGCCACCGGTGAACAGCGCCGCAATCGATACGCCGGTAACCGAGCCGATCGTGATCAGCACGAGGCTCGGCGGGATGGTTTCGGTCTGGGCGCCGGTGGCCGAGAGCAGGGCGACCAGATCGCCCGGCTTGGCGCCCCGCGCCTTCATTTCCGGAAACAGCACCGGGGCGACGGCAGCCATGTCGGCGGCCTTGGAGCCGGAGATGCCCGAAACCAGATACATCGCGCCGACCAGCACGTAATGCAGCCCGCCCCGGACATGGCCCAGCAGGCTCGCCAGGAACGCCACCATGGCGCGCGCCATGCCGGTCATCTCGATCAGCAGGCCCAAGAACACGAACAGCGGCACCGACAGGAGGATGAGGTGGCTCATGCCCTCGTCCATGCGGCCGACCAGCACCATCAGCGGCGTATTGGTTGTCAGCGCCAGGTAGCCATAGGTCGCCAGCCCAAAGCCGAACGCAATGGGAACGCCGGCAAAGACGCAGAAGCCGGCCACGCCGACGAAGAAAATGATCAGGTTGAGATTGCCGAGCGGACGCAGCGAGCCCTTCAGCAGCCAGAACACCGCAATGACCAGCGCGACCGACAGGATGGCCGCGAAAACGGTACGGACGTTGCCCGCGCGTGCCAGCCGCAGGAACGCAAACAGCGCCATCAGAGCAATGCCGACCGGCAGCGCCGCCGCTCGCCAGATATTGGTGACCTGCAGCGCCGGCGTGGTGATGTAACTTTCCTCATAGGCGTATTCAAAGGCCGGCCAGGCGATCATCAAGAGAAACGCCAGCGCGGCACAGGTCGCGACCAGATCGAGATAGGCGCGCAGCGCAGGCTTGGCGCTCGCGACCACGGCCGTCATCCGCATGTGCTCGGCTCGCCGGAACGCCACGGCAGCCCCCAGCATCGCCAGCCACAGGAACAGCATCGAGGCCAGTTCGTCCGACCAGATCAACGGCCGGTGCATGCCGTAACGTGCCACCACGCCCGCGAACAGGATGACGATCTCGGCGACCACCAAAAGCGCCGCCGGGATCTCAACCAGCATGCCGAGGAAGTTTTCGATCGACGCGAGCAAGGAGCGGCGGCGAGGGGGCTCAGCCACCTCGCCGGTCACGTTCTCGGTCAATTCGGCATGAGCCATCGCGGCGCCCTGCACCAAAGCATGATCCGGAAAAGTGGAAACGTGTTTTCCGGGACGATCATGCTCAACCAAAGACAGGATAGGGGTCTGAGACCCCTATCCGGCTACGACAGCTTGCCGACGGACTTTTCCAGCAGCTCCCAGGCCTGTTCGCCGTATTTGCCCTTCCATTCGGCATAGAAGCCGGCCGAGCGAAGTTTGTCGCGGAACGGCGTCACATTGGGCTGGTTGAACGCAAGGCCTTTGCCGGCCAATTCCTGCTGCAGTCCGGCATTCAGCTTGGCGACGTCTTCGCGTTCCTTGACGCCCGCCGCGTTGATGTTCCTGGCGACGATGGTCCGGACATCCTCCGGGACTTTTTCCCACGCGCGGCGGTTGGCCAGGAACCAGAAGCCGTCCCACATGTGGTTGGTAAGCGAACAGAATTTCTGCACCTCGTAGAGTTTGGCGGTCGAGATGATCGCCAGCGGGTTTTCCTGGCCCTCGACGATTTTGGTCTGCAGCGCAGAATAGACCTCGCTGAAATTGATCGAGGCGGGCGCCGCATCGAACGCCTTGAACATCGAGGTCCAGAGCGGCGAGACCGGCACCCGGATCTTGAAGCCCTTCAGGTCGTCAGGCCCGTTGATCGGCTTGGTCGAGGACGTGGTCTGGCGGAAGCCATTGTCCCAAATCTTGTCCATCACCACGAGATTGGCCTTGGTGATCTCGCCGCGGATGTGAGCGCCCAGCCCGCCATCCATGGCCTTCCAGACCGTGTCGTAATCCGGGAAAGCGAAGCCGATGCCGCTGATCGAGGCCGCCGGCACCAGTGTCGCTAGGATCAGGCCAGACAGCGTGAAGAATTCGACCCCGCCGGAGCGAATCTGGCTCAGCATGTCGGTGTCGGACCCAAGCTGGTTGTTCGGGAAAATCTGCAGGTCGAACCGGCCATTGGTCTCGGCCTTGATCGCCGCCGCCATCTCCTTGGCGCGGGCGTTCAACGGATGGCCGTCCGGGAGGTTGTTGGCGTATTTGTAGGTGAATTCGGCGGTCTGGGCGCGCGCCACAAACGGGGCGCCGATGCCACCCAGAACCGCTGACGCAGCGGATGCCTTGAGAAGCGTGCGTCGTGAAAAACTCATCTGGTTTCTCCCTTGAGGGTTGTTGTTCTTGAGACCCAATCCTGTGCGGACCGGATGCTGCGTGGTCACGGCGAGCGATCCCGCCGGGCGGCTTATTGCAGCGTCCGCCGGCCGCGGCAATATCGGTTTTCGGGACGCAGCCGCAAACAGTATGCGTTGGCTTTTGCCGGCTGTTTGGGGCTGCGCTCTGGATCGAAAAAACCGAGCCAATCTGACCTGGCCTGGAAGGAAACCACGCTAAATATCTGATCTAATTGTAGATATAAATATTCCATAATATACCTTATGCGAATTACAGATATTGAGATCGATCCGTGGGGCCACGATTACCCACTTCGGGTTCTACTTTGCATGGGGTTGTTTTCGATATTTTTTGTAACGGGCCTCAGCGTCCCTTGAACCGTGGCTTCCGCCGCTCCAGGAACGCCGCGACACCTTCCTTGTGATCCTCGCTCAGGCTCGCCAGCGCGAACTGGTCGACGTCCATGTGGCTGGTGAGATCGTCGAGCGCGTGGGTGAGCCGGTTGACGGTCAGCTTGGTCATGGCGACCGACAGCGGCGGCTGGGCCGCGACCTTGGTGGCGAGCGCCATCGCGGCGTCGAACGCCTGGCCGGGTTCGGCGACCTCCTCGACCAGCCGCCATTCATAGGCCTCGGCTGCCGTGATGCGGTGGTCGGCCAGGATGACGGCCTGCTTGGTCCGGGCTGGTCCCATCAGGTGCAGCATGCGCGGCACGCTCTGCCAGCTCATGTTCATGCCGAGCCCGATCTCGGGCACGCGCATATGGGCGTCGCGGGCCAAGACCCGGAAATCCAGCGCCACCGCCAGCGCGACGCCGCCACCGACGCAGAAGCCTTCGATGGCGCCGATCGTGATCTGTTCCATGTCCTGCCAGGCCCGCGTCAGGCGCGGCCCGAGCTTCAGATGGCGGCGTAGGGTGCCGAGGTCCATGGTTTTCCGCGCCCGGCCCTCGGGGTCCTTGAGATCGAAGCCGGCCGTGAACGCCTTGGCGGCGCCTGTCAGCACCACGACCGAGGTCGCGCCGTCATCCTCAAAACTGCGGGCGGCTTCGGTAAGCTGGCGCATCGCCTCCGGCGACATCGCGTTGATGCCATCGCCCCGGTCGAAGCGGACGACGGCGATACGGCCATCGGGGCCAAGGCCTTTTTCAATGGTGACAAACCTGGTCAAGCGGCGTCTCCCTGCCCGTTATTTTTGAAAACCTTAACGCAGAAGCGCGCGGTCGGCCCGCGCGCTGTTTGCATGCCGGCCCCTCCTGCCCGGCGTGCCCCGGCTGCGTAAGCTCACAGATGGCCGGTACGATGGTGGTCGGGTTTGCTACCCGGCACCGGAAAGCGGATCGTGGTGCCGAGCGTGATCCAGTTGGCATTTTCGCCCGATATGTTGTGGCCGTAGATCAGGTCGACCGAAAATATATCGTTGGGCCGGTAGCGAATGCCGGTCTGGAATCGCGGCCGGATCGCGCTCGGCTCGTCCGACTGGCCGGCTTGGCCAAACGCTTCGATGGTCCACTGCAACGTATCCGTGAGCTTCCAGTCAAAGCCGGCGCCATAAACCAGGTAGTGCCGGTCGGCCATGCGGTCCCACATCCAGCCGCCATTGAGATTGATCCGCATCGTTTCGGACAGCCTGTAGGTCACCGGTACGACCGCGAACGCGGTGAGGTTATCTCCGGTCAACGCGTCGAATGATCCGCCGGCATAAAACGACAGACCGAACCTTCCCACTCCGGTCGGAATGAAGTTCCACTTGGCCTTGGGAGCGAAGCTGGTGCTCCAGTCGCCGTCGCTGCGCGACCGGACGGTCTGCATGCTCAATTCCACCGGCCTGAAAACATTCACCGCGCAGGATGGATTGGCCACGGCCGTAAAATCCGTGTTGGTCGCCCCCTGCAGCCAGCTCTCGACCTTGCAGGAGCCGACCTCGGCGATGTCGGCAGCGTCGACCGCATAGGCGCCGTTGGCGGCGTGCGCATCGCCAGCCGGAAGCCAAATCGGAAGCCAGGCCGAAATGGCCGCTGCCGCCGCGATTGCGATGCGCCCTGCCCCAATCCCCATGGCTAAATGCTAGCAGAGTCTTCGCCTCGACATAGCCCGGATTTTGCGACTATCTTGGCCGCATGACAGGCCATGACCACGATCACCACGACCATCACCACGATCACGACCATTCGGAATTGTCGGGGACCGAGCTGCGGGTGCGGGCGCTGGAATCGATCCTGACCGAAAAGGGCTATGTCGATCCGGCCTCGCTCGATCTCCTGATCGACCTGTATGAAAAGAAGATTGGCCCGCGCAACGGCATCCGCGTCGTCGCAAAAGCCTGGAGCGATCCGGCCTATCACGCGCGGCTGATGAAGGATGCGACGGCGGCAATCGCCGAGCTCGATTATAGCGGGCGGCAAGGCGAGCACATGGTGGTGGTCGAGAACACACCCGAACAGCACAACATGGTCGTCTGCACGCTCTGCTCCTGCTATCCGCATCCGGTGCTCGGGCTGCCGCCGGTGTGGTACAAATCCGCACCCTATCGTTCCCGCGCGGTCTCCGATCCGCGCGGCGTGCTGCAGGATTTTGGCGTCGCCCTGCCCGAGACGACAAAGATTCGCGTCTGGGATTCCACCGCCGAAATCCGCTACCTCGTGCTGCCGATGCGGCCCAAAGGCACCGAAGGCTGGAGCGCCGAGCAGCTCGCCGAACTCGTTACCCGCGACAGCATGATCGGCACCGGACTGCCGAGGCAGCCCGGCGAGACCGCCTGATGGACGGCGCGCATGACATGGGCGGCGCCAAAGGCTTTGGCCCCGTCGTGCCCGAACCGAACGAGCCGGTGTTTCACGGCGAATGGGAGCGTCGCGCCTTCGCGCTGACGGTCGCGATGTCACGTCCCGGCGGCTGGAACATCGACATGTCGCGCTTTGCGCGCGAGAACCGCCCGCCGGAGGATTACCTCAGCAAGAGCTATTTCCAGATCTGGCTCGCCGGTCTGGAAACGTTGATGATCGAACGCGGACTGGTGACACCAGAGGAAATCGAGGCCGGCAAGGTGCTCTCGCCGCCCAAGCCCGCCGTAAAGTCCCTGCCCCCGCACGACGTCGTGCCGACGATCCGGCGTGGCGCCTCGACCGAACGCGCGGCAACATCGCCTGCGCTTTTCGCGGTCGGGGAGACGGTGAGGATGAAAGAGATTCATCCGCCGACGCATACGCGGCTGCCGCAATATGTCCGCGGGCATCTCGGCACGATCGAGCTCAATCACGGGTGCCATGTGTTTGCCGATCTCAATTCGCTCGGCGTCGGCGAGAACCCGCAATGGCTCTACACGGTGCGGTTCGACGGACCTGAATTGTGGGGCAATGACACCGATCCGACGCTCAGCATTTCGGTCGACGCCTGGGAATCCTATCTGGAGCGCGTGGGATGACTTTAACTCCGCAACAGGCGATGCGGGCGGCGGTTGCCGTCCCCGGCGTACCGCGCGACGAGGATGGCCCGGTGTTCCGGGAGCCCTGGGAAGCCCGCGCCTTTGCGATGGCGCTGGCGCTGCACGAGGCTGGGGTTTTCACCTGGAAGGAATGGGCGGAGACGCTGGGCGCAGAGATCAAGCGCGCCCAGGCCGCCGGCGATCCCGATACGGGCGAGACCTATTACCAGCACTGGCTGGCAACGCTGGAGACACTGGTCGCCGCCAAGGGCGTCACGACGTCGGACGTCCTGCACCGCTATCGCGATGCCTGGGATCACGCCGCCGACCGCACCCCGCACGGTGCGCCGATCGAGCTGACGCCGGGTGATTTCGGCTAGCCTCACGTATGCGCCCTTTGAGGCCCGTTGTTTCCAACGTGTCGATCGCCCGCGATTGGCCGACGGTGCCTGAACCATCCAATCAATGGATCATTCGATCCAATAATTAATCTGCCGCGGCATCGGTCCCTGTTTACTTCGCCAATCCGGACTGCATAGTCTATTCAGGAAAATAAGGCTGTCGGCCAACGATGCCGGCAGCGACAAATAAAACATCGAGGGAGGACAATCATGAAGCGAAGAGATTTTCTCGGAGCTGGCGCAGCGACGTTTGCTTTGGCTGCGACGGGCGGCATCGGCGGTGCGCGAAGCGCGTTCGCCCAGACCAAAATGGTCATCAGAGCATCGGATGTTCATCCGCTCGGCTATCCGACGGTCGAGGCCGTGGTGCGCATGGGCAAGAAGCTCGAAACCGCCACCGACGGCCGCCTTACCATTCAGATGTTCCCGTCGATGCAGCTTGGCGGCGAAAAGGAGATGATCGAGCAGGCCCAGCTCGGCGCGCTGCAGATGGCCCGGATTTCCGTCGGCGCCGTCGGCCCTGTCGTGGACGACGTCAACGTCTTCAACATGCCGTTCGTGTTCCGCGATTCCAAGCACATGGAAGCGGTGATCGATGGCGAGATCGGCGACGAGCTGCTGGCGAAGATTTCGGCGAACGAGAAGACCAATCTGATTGCACTGTGCTGGATGAATGCGGGCTCGCGCAACATCTACAACAGCAAGCGACCGATCAAGACGATGGCGGATTTGAAGGGCCTCAAGGTCCGCATGATGGGCAACCCGCTATTCGTCGATACGATGAACGCGCTTGGCGGCAACGGCGTCGCCCTGGGCTTCGACCAGGTCTTCAGTTCGATGCAGACCGGCGTCATCGACGGCGCGGAGAACAACCCGCCCTCCTTCATCGCCCAGAACCACAATCAGGTGGCAAAATACTTCACGATGACCGAGCATCTGATCATTCCCGAACTGCTCGTCTTCTCGAAGATCTCGTGGCAGAAGCTGACGCCGGCGGATCAGGCGCTGATCAAGAAGCTGTCGAAGGAATGCCAGGCCGAACAGCGCGTGCTGTGGCACGAGGCGGAGAAAGTCGCGATCGACAAGATGAAGGCCGCCGGCACCGAGATGATCATGGACGTCGACAAGAAGCCGTGGCGCGACGCGGTCAAGCCGGTGTGGGACAAATACGGCGCCAAATATGCCGAGATGGTCAAGCGCATCGACGCCGTGAAGTAGGGCCTGGCGGATGAGTACGCAGTCCGGCTTGGCCGGCGATCCCGGAGCCGGGCTGTTCCGCAGCGCCATGAACGCGGTCTACTGGACCGCCGCCGTGATTGCGTGCGTGGCGCTCGTCCTGGTCTCCGCGATCATTCCATGGGCGGTTTACACCCGCTACGTCCTGAACAGCGCCTCGTCCTGGCCCGAGCCGCTGGCCGTGTTGCTGACGGTCGGCATCACCTTCATCGGCGCCGCGAATTGCTATCGCCAGCGTATCCATATGAACATGACCGTGGGCACCGACCTCCTGCCCCCTCGCCTGCGCGCGGCAGCCGCCGTGATCAGTGAACTGCTGATGGGTGCCGTGGCGGTTTTCATGCTGGTGTGGGGCATGAAGCTGGTTCTGGCGACCTGGGGCAATTCGGTCGATGAGTTTCCCTGGCTCTCCGTCGGCGTCACCTATCTGCCGATCGCGATCAGCGGCGCCATGATGCTGCTGTTTGTGATCGAGCGGCTGACCATCGGGCCTCCGCCGTCAAGCGGCGGCGATCCCCACGTCCCTATCGAATAGCGTTTCTCTTCCAGCACGGACGTCCGATGGATATCGCAGTTCTCCTTCTCAGCATGTGTCTGTTCTTCGCCATCGGCATGCCGATCGCCTTTGCGATGGCGCTGTCGGCACTGGTCGGCGCGCTGTGGATCGACCTTCCGGTCGCCGCGGTCATGCAGCAACTGGCCAGCGGCGTCGGCAAGGTGTCGATGCTGACCATTCCATTTTTCGTCCTGGCCGGCGCGATCATGGCCGAGGGTGGCATGGCACGGCGGCTGGTGGATTTTGCCGCCGTCATCGTCGGCTTCACGCGCATTCGCGGCGGCCTGTCGCAAGTCAATATTCTTGCCACGACGATCATGAGCGGCATCTCCGGCTCTTCCGTCGCCGATACGTCCGCGATCGGCTCGGTCATGATCCCGCAGATGGCCGAAAAGGGCTACCCGCGGGTCTTTGCAACCAACGTCACCATCAGCGCCTCGGTACAGGCCATTGTCGTGCCGCCGAGCCACAACGCCGTGATCTATTCGCTGGCGACCGGCGGGGTCGTCTCGATCACGAGCCTGTTTCTGGCGGGAATTCTCCCCGGCTTGCTGCTCGGCTTTTCGCTGATGCTGTTGTGTTTCTTCTACGCCTATCGCGACAAGCATCCGAAGGGCGAGCCGGTGCCGATCCGGCAGGCCGCCAGAATGCTGGTCGAAGCCCTGTGGGGAATCGTGACGCTGGCGATCGTGCTCGGCGGCATTCTCACGGGCGTCTTTACGCCGATCGAGGCCGGCGCCGTGGCCTGCGTCTGGGCTTTCTTTGTCACGATGTTCGTCTACCGTGACTACAAATGGTCGGAACTGCCGCAGCTGGCCTACCGGACGCTGCAGACCGTGGCCATGGTGCTGACGCTGGTCGCCACCGCATCCTGCTTCGGCTACATCGCCGCCGTGATGCAGATGCCCGCCAAGATGACGGAATTCTTCGTCGCGATTTCAGCCAACAAATACGTGCTGCTGATGTGGCTCAACATCATGCTGCTGGTGCTGGGCACGGCGCTCGATCTCGCGCCGCTGTTGCTGATCTGCACGCCGATCCTGCTGCCGGTGGTCAAGAGCTTCGGCATCGATCCCGTGCATTTCGGCATCGTCATGCTGCTCAATCTGGGCATCGGCCTGTTGACGCCGCCGGTGGGTACAACGTTGTTCGTCGGTTGCGCGATCGGCAAGGTTTCGGTGGATGACATCATGCGCGAAATCTGGCCGTTCTACTACGTGATGTTCGCCGTGCTGATGATCGTGACCTACATCCCCGCCGTGTCGCTGTGGTTGCCGCACTCGTTCGGATTTCACTAGCTGAAGCGTTTTCGAGCGAAAGCCTGCCCCGGACTTGATCCGGGGTGGACACCGGTTCGCGTTAAGAAAACGCGTCAAGACAATAACTAGGTAGCTGCATATTCGCGCCAGCCCTTGGCGCGTAACGCGCAGGCCGGGCATTCGCCGCAGCCATAGCCCCAATCGTGCTGGTCGCCCCGCTCACCGAGATAACAGGTGTGGGAGTGTTCGCGGATCAGGTCGACCAGCCCTGCCCCGCCGAGGTCATGTGCAAGCTTCCAGGTCGAGGCCTTGTCCAGCCACATCAGCGGTGTGTGCAGTTCGAATTGTCTGGCCATGCCGAGATTGAGCGCGGATTGCAGCGCCTTGATGGTCTCGTCACGGCAATCCGGATAGCCGGAATAATCCGTCTCGCACATGCCGCCGATGATGTGGCGGATGCCGCGCCGGTACGCCAGCGCGGCGGCAAACGTCAAAAACACCAGATTGCGGCCGGGCACGAACGTATTGGGTAGCCCGTCCTCGCCCATCGCGATCGCGACATCGCGCGTCAGTGCGGTGTCGGAAATCTCCGCCAGCGTCGGAATCTCCAGCGTATGGCTGTCGCCGAGCCTTGCAGCCCAATCCGGCCGCAATGATTTGATGCCCGATAGCAGACGATCCCGGCACCCAAGCTCAATTGCGTGGCGCTGGCCGTAGCTGAATCCCAGCATTTCGACGCGCGTGAAGCGCTGCAGGGCCCAGGCCAGGCAGGTGGTGGAATCCTGTCCGCCGGAAAACAGCACCAGCGCGGTTTCGGATTGGAACGGATCGCTCATGGAGCCCCATTACCACTCCCGGGCGCGCAGGCCAATCGGTGGAAATCAATCCGGTTTCGGCGCGTTCCGCTGGGATCGGTCCGCCGCTTGCGGCATAAAGCAGTGGTCTGTCCTCTCCCCGGCGTCGGTAAACCCATGACCCCTTCCCGCGATATTTCCCGGCTCCTCGAAATCATGGCGGCGCTGCGCACGCCGGTCACCGGTTGCCCGTGGGATCTCGAACAGAATCTTGCGACGATCGCGCCCTACACCATCGAGGAAGCCTATGAGGTCGTCGACGCCATCACCCGCGGCGATCTCGACGATCTCCGTGAGGAACTCGGCGATCTCCTGCTGCAGGTCGTCTATCATGCGCGTATGGCCGAAGAACAGAACGCCTTTGCTTTCGGCGACGTAGTCGAGGCGGTCACAAACAAGATGATAAGGCGGCACCCTCACGTCTTCGCCGACAAGGACGGCAACATCCAGCCGGCCGGCGTCAAGAGCGCCTGGGAGCGCATCAAGGCCGAGGAGAAGGCCGAACGTGCCGCGCGCCGGCCGCCGGAGCCGGCCGGACCCAAATCGTTGCTGTCGAGCGTCAAGGCCGGTCAGCCCGCGCTGACGCGCGCGATGGAATTGCAGCGCAAGGCCTCGACCGTCGGCTTCGACTGGAACGATCCTCGGGCCGTGCTGCATAAGATCCGCGAGGAGGCCGACGAGATCGAGGCCGCGCTCGACAAGGGCGATGCGGAAGAACTCGCAAGCGAGACCGGCGATCTCCTGTTCGCCCTGGTCAATCTGGCGCGGCATGTCGGCGCCGATCCCGAAACCGCGCTGCGCGGCACCAACGCGAAATTCGAGCGCCGCTTTGCCTACATCGAGCGCGCGTTGGCGGCCAGGGGCCGCTCACTCGACGCTGCCTCACTCACCGAGATGGATGCGCTGTGGAATGAAGCCAAGGGTGAAGAGCGGCCGGGCGTTGAACACGTCGTCCCGGCGAAGGCCGGGACCCATACTGCGTGATCTCTCAATTTAACCACCTGTTCGACGACGCGTCACAATAACGAACACTTGTGGTTATGGGTCCCGGCCCCCGTGCGCAATTGCGCACTAGGCCGGGACGACAATGACTTCACGCCGCGTGGGGCACGGCCCCGAACCGCGACACCACGATATCGCGCTTGGTCTCGTCGACACGTACCGTCATGTCGAAGCGCCCCTCGTGAAGCTCCTTGATGAGCACTTCGGAATTGCGATGCAGCCAGCTAATGCCGGCGCCGTCGGCGGCATCGATGGAAAGGTCGAGCGTGATCCGCGTTGCCGCCAGCCGATCCTCGATCGCGGTTAGTAGAGCTTCGATCCCCTCGCCGGTCTCGGCGGAAACCAGAAAGCACGGCCGCTCCGGCGGTCGGCGCGCGGCAATGTTGCGCAGATTGTCGCGCTCCTCGGGATCGAAGCGATCGATCTTGTTCCAGACTTCGAGGATGCGCGCGCCAGCTTCCGGATCGATCCCCAATTGGCGCAGCACGGCGTCGACGTCGCGCTCCTGAGCCTCCGCGTCCTCGTGCGAGATGTCGCGGACGTGCAGGATGATATCCGCTTCGAGCACCTCTTCCAGCGTCGCGCGAAACGCCGCGACCAGTTGCGTCGGCAGGTTGGAGATGAATCCCACGGTGTCCGACAGCATCGCCTTGCCGCCATGCGGCAGGCTCAGCGCGCGCAGCGTCGGGTCGAGCGTTGCAAACAGCATGTCGGCGGCCTGGACGTCGGCGCGGGTCAGGCGGTTGAACAGCGTAGACTTGCCGGCGTTGGTGTAGCCGACCAGCGCGACCACACGATACGGCACCCGCTGCCGGCCGGCACGATGCAGCCGTCGCGTCGCCTGCACCTTCTTGATTTCGTTCTCAAGGCGCGTGATGCGGTCGCCGATCAGGCGGCGGTCGGCCTCGATCTGGGTCTCGCCGGGGCCGCCCATGAAGCCGAAACCGCCGCGCTGGCGCTCCAGATGGGTCCATGATCGCACCAGCCGGCTGCGCTGATAATTCAGATGCGCGAGCTCGACCTGCAGCGAACCTTCCTTGGTCTTGGCGCGACGGCCGAAGATTTCCAGGATCAGTCCGGTACGGTCGAGCACCTTGGTGTCCCAGGCCTTCTCGAGATTGCGCTGCTGGATTGGCGACAACGCGCAGTCCATCACCACGAGTTCAATGTCATGGCCTTTGATGAGGCCAAGTATCTCCTCGACCTTGCCCTTGCCGAGATAGGTCGCGGGCCTGATCTGGCTGATCGGAGCAATTAGGGAATCGGCAACCGCCAGGTCGATGGCGCGCGCCAGACCTGCGGCCTCCTCCAGCCGCGCCTCGGAATCGCGCACAGCCTCGTTCGCCTGCGCATCGGCATCGCCGCGGCGCATACGCAAATAAGGACCGATGACGATCACCCGCCCGGTCTGTCTGCCCCCCGCCGACCGCGGACGGTCGGCGCCCCCTTCACGATTGAGGGGTTCCAATCAGGTCACTCTCAAGCCGGAGCATCCTCACCGCCTTCGAACAACTGGATCGGCGCGCCCGGCATGATGGTCGAGATCGCATGCTTGTATACAAGCTGCGAGTGACCGTCGCGCCGAAGCAGCAGGCAGAAATTGTCGAACCAGGTGACAATCCCCTGCAGCTTTACTCCGTTGACCAGAAAGATCGTTAGTGGCGTTTTGGTTTTGCGAACGTGATTTAGGAAGGTGTCTTGTAGGTTTTGTGCGCGGTCTGCCGCCATTGTTTTTGTCCCGCAGTCTTGTGCTTCTTTTTATTAACCGGTTGTTGCTCTCTAACGGAGCCTGCCCCGGTCGCCGGCTTCCCCTGAGATCCCCCTCCGGTCGGCTCGGCGGAATGATTAGAAGGCAGGCGCGCTTTTTAGGCAAGCCAGTTCGCGCGCCACCCACGCGGAACCCAGTGACCATTCTCCGTAAAACTCCGGAAAGAGACGAATATTCTCAAGCAAGTGCATGAATCGGCGCGCCCGCCGGCCGGATGGCGATCGGCATAAACTTCAACCAACCCCGAGCGCTTTGAGCTTGCGATGCAGGGCCGAGCGCTCCATGCCGACGAATTCCGCTGTGCGAGAGATGTTGCCCGAGAACCGGCTGATCTGGGCAATCAGGTAGTCGCGCTCGAACACCTCGCGCGCTTCGCGCAGTGGCAAGCCCATGATGTGCTCGCCATTGTTGCTGGTCGGCATGGCCGGCACCATCGAGCCGACGTCCTGCGGCAGCATGTCGGCGGTGACGATCGCCTCCGGACCGCCACCGGCCAGGATCATCACGCGCTCGACATTGTTGCGGAGTTGCCGAACGTTGCCGGGCCAGACATGCGACTGCAGCACCGCCATCGCATCCTGGCCGATCTGGCGTTTCGGCAGGCCGGTCGCGATCGATATCTGATCCATGAAGTAGTCGATCAGTTCGGGAATATCTTCGCGGCGTTCCGACAGCGGGGGCACCCGGATCGGCACCACCGATAGCCGGTGATAAAGGTCCTCGCGGAATCGCCCTTCGGATATCTCCTCTTCCAGATTACGCGCGGTCGAAGAGATGATGCGGACGTCGACATGGACCTTAGCGGTGCCGCCCGAACGCTGGAAGGTCTGATCGACCAGCACGCGCAGGATCTTGTTCTGGGTTTCGCGCGGCATGTCGGCGATTTCGTCAATGAACAGCGTGCCGCCATGGGCCTCTTCGAGCGCGCCGGCCTTGCGCGCCTGTTCGCCATTGGTCTGCTCGACCCCGAACATTTCGACTTCCATCCGCTCCGGCGTGATCGCGGCTGCGTTGATGACGACGAACGGCCCCTCGGCGCGGCTTGAGGCGTGATGCAGCGTCCGCGCCGCCAGCTCCTTGCCTGAACCAGGAGGGCCGACGATCAGGATGCGGCTGTTGGCCTTGGCAGCCCGGTCGATGGTCTGGCGCAGCTGGTTCATGCAGGCCGAGCGCCCGGTCAGAACGCTAGCAGCCGGAGCCAGTTGCTTGAGTTCTTTGACCTCGCGCTTGAGGCGCGAGGTTTCCAGCGCCCGCGTCGCCACCAGGATCAGGCGGTCCGATTTGAAGGGCTTTTCGATGAAGTCATAGGCGCCGCGCTTGATCGCGGCGACGGCGGTCTCGATATTGCCGTGGCCGGAGATCATCACCACGGGCACGTCGGCGTGATCCTTCTTGATCTGCTCGAGCAGTTGCAGGCCGTCGAGCTTGGAGCCCTGCAGCCAGATGTCGAGAAACACCAGATGCGGGCGGCGGTTGGCGATCTCGGCGAGCGCCGAATCGCTGTCACGCGCGGTTCGGGTGCTGAAACCCTCATCGTCCAGAATGCCCGCAACAAGGTCCCGGATATCTGCTTCGTCGTCGACAATCAGAATGTCACTGGCCATGGGTTACACCTGTCTTGTCAGTTGCCTGTTGCGGCTTTGATTTTTGGTTCATCATTGGTCGCGTTTGCCGCCTCATTGGTTTCGGAAGCCGGCGCTTTTGTTTCGGCGCCCTGCTCTTTTCCGGCCGCAGCCGGTTCTTTCGCTTCAGCCTTCGCCGCCAGGCCGGAGACGGCAAAGCGCAACCGCATCCAGGCCCCGCGCTGCCCCGGCCGGAAGTCAGACGCATCCTTGAGTTCGATGCGGCCGCCATGGTCTTCCAGCACCCGCCCGACGATCGCGAGCCCAAGGCCGGTGCCTTTCTGACGCGTCGTCACGTAAGGCTCTAGCAGGCGCGCGCGAGCCGTCTTCGGCAAGCCGATACCGTTGTCGATCACGTCGATCACGATGTCGTCGTTCTCTTGCGCGGCGATGACATCGATACGACCCTTGCCAAGCTCCTCCGGCGGGACCTGCTCGATCGCCTCGGTTGCGTTCTTGATGATGTTGGTCAATGCCTGCGAAATCAGCCGGCGGTCGAACTGCGCCCGAATCGGGTCTTGCTTGATTTCGGTCTCGATATCGAGGTCGGGATGCCCGACCTTCATCAGGAAAACCGCCTGCCGTACGGTATCGGCGACGTCCTCGCCTTCCATGACCGGCTTCGGCATCCGCGCAAAGCGGGAGAACTCATCGACCATCCGCCTGATATCGTCGACCTGGCGGACGATGGTGTCGGTGCACTGCTCGAAGATACCCTTGTCCTCGATAATGACCTTGCCGAACTTGCGGCGGATACGTTCGGCCGAAAGCTGGATCGGTGTCAGCGGATTCTTGATTTCGTGGGCGATGCGGCGCGCCACGTCGCCCCAGGCCGAGGTACGCTGCGCGGAAACCAGATCCGTGATGTCGTCGAGCGTAATGATGTAGCTGTCGCGCGATTGCCCGGTCTGTTCGGCGCTGACACGGACCGACAAATTGCTCTCATGGCCGTCGCGGGTGATGGTGATCTGGCCCTGCACCAGCTTCTGCGTACCCTCGCGCGCGGTTTTCATCATGTCGTCGAGTTCAGGCAGCACGTCCGACAGCGGATGATCGAGCGTTTCTGATTCCACATGACCGATGAGTTTTTCCGCCGAACGGTTCAGGATACCGACGCTGCCGGAGGCATCGACGCCGATGATGCCGGCGCTGGCCGAGGACAGCACCGCTTCGATGAAACGGCGGCGGCTGTCGATCAGGTCGCTGGCGCTGACCAGCTCGTCGCGCTGGGTGCGCAGTTCCTGGGTCATCTTGTTGAAGGTCTCGCCCAATTGGGCCAGATCGCCTTCTGATTTATGGACCGGTACCTGGACATGCAGATCGCCGGTGGAGACGATGTTGGCGGCGCTCATCAAATTACGGATCGGCGCCACCAGCCAGTTGGCAAAGTTCAACCCGATCAGCACTGACGCCATCAGGATCGTAAGCGCGATCACCGCGAACATCAGCGCGAAGGCGACCTGAATGCCGAGCCGGCGTGCTTCGATCTGGGCATATTCGGCGACGCTGGCCTGGGTCTGCCGCAACTGGCCAACCACCCGTGGATCGAGCAGGCGCGCGACGTAGAGAAAGGTATCGTCGAAGGCCCGCAGGCGGACCACCGCTGCGACGTAATTCTCCTCCGGGAAAACCGAAATCTCGGGTTTGTCCTCGCCGACATTGTCGAGCAATTCCTTTGGCGGCGTCGCAAAGGCTTGCCTGATGCCGGTTTGCGCAGACACCACGACGTTGCCTTCCTTGTCGAGCAGCATGGTGCCCGGCAAGTTGCGCCTGGAGGCACTCGCCGTCAGCAATTCCAGAAACGTACGCCGGTCCTGGACGAACAACGGCCACGCGTTGGCGATATCATTGGCCATGCCCAGGATGTCGCCATTGATGAGCTGCGCGTGCTCGTACGTGTAGGCCCGCGCGATGATCAGCGAATTCTGGATCACCTCCCGCGTCGGGCCCGAGAATAGCCGGTCGAGACCGCGATCGATGGTGACGTTGGCCACGATCGCCACCAGCACCGCCGGCAGCACGGCAATCACCGAGAACAGACCCACGATCTGGACGTGCAGCCTTGCCGCCGCCCTGCCACGGCGCCGCGCCTGCACCACCAGCCAGACTTCGCGGATGATGATGGCAACCAGCAGCAGGATGGTCGCGGCATTGATCAACAGGAAGGAGTAGACGACGTTGCGCGAAGGTTCGATCGGCGTCAGGCCGCTGAGCACCACAAAGGTCAGGAACGCCGACAGCAGCGCGATCCCGACCGCAAACGGCGCCACCCATTTCCGCAGGATTCCTCCTGTGGATTGGGCAAGCGACGGGTCAAACGTGGGCGCCGAGGTCTCTGCGGTGGTCATTCCGGCAATCGGTGATCTGAAAGGCTTTGTGTCCGCCTGCCGCGGACTGATGCATTCATATCACAATGTTGCCAAATTGCGACAATTCCGCGGCGCAGCCCACCGCGAAAGCGTTCTGTACCAGCATTTCGACGAGATCTAACCGGCTAGCCCCCGCTGCGGTAGACCTGAATATCCAGATCCCTGATCTTCTTCCGCAGCGTGTTGCGGTTGAGGCCGAGCAAATCGGCGGCACGGATCTGGTTGCCCCGTGTCGCCGCGAGCGCCGCCGTGAGCAGCGGCACCTCGATTTCCTTGAGAATGCGATGGTAGAGGCCCGGCGGCGGCACGCCGTTCGGGAAGCCCGAGAAGTGCGACGATAGGTAGGCCTCGACCGCGCCGCCGAGATTCTCGACGCCGAGCGGCGCATTGCCCCCCGACGCCACGGCTGGCGGCGCCAACTCGCCGTCGATCACTGAGCCCGTGATGACGTCCTGCGGATAGAGCGCTGCGAGCCGGCGTGCGAGATTTTCAAGCTCGCGCACGTTGCCGGGCCAGCGGTGCTGCTTGAGCCGCTCCAGCGCCAGCGTATCCAGCTTCTTGGGCGGCAGCCCGTCTTTCTCGGCGAGCGAGAAGAAATGCCGGATCAGGTCGGGCAGATCCTCGATGCGCTCGCGCAGCGGCGGCAGCCGCAGCGGCACCACGTTGAGACGGAAGAACAGGTCTTCCCGGAACAGGCCCTGCTGAATCAGGATGCGCAGGTCCTTGTTGCTCGCGGCCACGATCCGCACGTCGGTCTTGATCGGGGTGCGCCCGCCCACCGTGGTGTATTCGCCCTGCTGCAGTACGCGCAGCAACCTGGTTTGCGCTTCCATCGGCATGTCGCCGATTTCGTCGAGAAACAGCGTACCGCCCTCGGCCTGTTCAAACCGGCCGGAAGCCCGCGTATTGGCGCCGGTGAACGCGCCGCGTTCATGGCCGAACAGCTCAGACTCGATCAGATCGCGCGGGATTGCCGCCATGTTGACCGCCACGAAGGGGCCGTTGCGCCGCTTGCCGTAGTCGTGCAGCGCGCGAGCGACCAGTTCCTTGCCGGTGCCGGATTCGCCGGAGATCATCACCGTGAGGTCGGTCTGCATCAGACGCGCCAGCACGCGGTAGATTTCCTGCATTGCCGGCGAGCGGCCGACCAGCGGGATCGAGTCGAATTCGCCTTCGTCGGCAGAACTCGCCACGCGCTCCTTCGGCTCCGCCAAGGCGCGCCCGACGATGGTGATCAGTTCCTTCAGGTCGAACGGCTTCGGCAGATACTCATAGGCGCCGCGCTCCGAGGCCCGGATCGCCGTCATGAAGGTGTTCTGCGCGCTCATGACGATGACGGGAAGGTTCGGCCGCATCTTCTTGATCCGCGGCAGCAGGTCGAACGCGTTCTCGTCGGGCATCACGACGTCGGTGATGACGAGGTCGCCCTCGCCCTGGCTCACCCATCGCCACAGCGTTGCCGCGTTTCCGGTCAGGCGCACCTCGTATCCGGCGCGCGAGAGAGCCTGGTTTAGAACTGTGCGGATGGCGGTGTCGTCATCAGCGACAAGTATACTACCTGCGGGCATCGTTATTCCTCATCTTGCGGCCTGTGAGGCAGGCGACGGCGTACCCGAAACGTCATCGCGATTGCTTTGGTCGAATTGTTTGGTGGAGCTGAACATCGGCAGCAGCACGCGGAACGTCGTCTTCCGCGGCTGGGATTCGCATTCGATGATACCGCCGTGATCGCCGACGATTTTTGCGACGAGCGCGAGACCGAGCCCGCTGCCGGTTTGCTTGGTGGTCACGAACGGATCGAACAGGTTCGGCAACAGGTCTTCCGGCACGCCGGAGCCGTTGTCCTTGACGCAGAATTCAAGCGGCAACGACACCCGCGACTTCTTGCCCGGCACCGACAGCCGGACCCCCGGGCGGAACGCGGTGGTAAGCTGGATTTCGGCATCGCTGCCGAGATCGGCGACCGCTTCGGCGGCGTTCTTCACCAGATTGAGGAACACCTGAATGAGCTGGTCCTGATTGGCCAGCACCGGCGGCAGCGACGGATCGTAATCCTCGACGAAGCGGACGTTGCGGGCAAAGCCCGATTGCGCCAGCCGTTTGACGTGGTCGAGCACGGAGTGAATGTTGACCGGACCGCGCGCCACCGGCCGGTCGTCGCCGAACACTTCCATGCGGTCGACCAGCGTGACGATGCGGTCGGCCTCGTCGCAGATCAGCCGCGTCAGCATACGGTCCTCGGACGAGGCCGCCTGCTCGAGCAATTGCGCCGCACCGCGAATGCCGGACAGCGGATTCTTGATTTCATGCGCCAGCATCGCGGCCAGCGCGATCACCGAACGCGCCGCGCTCCGATGCGTCAATTGCCGGTCCATCTTGTCGGCGATGGTGCGCTCCTGCAGCATCACGACGATGTGGCCCGGCCGCTCCGTCAGCGGCGCGACGTGGAGATCGACCTGGCGGTCACCGCCGATCCTGGGCGTACCGAGATCGACCTTGTACTCGTTGACCGGCGAGCCGCTCGATCGCACCTGATCGATCAGCGCCAGCAGCGGACTGCCGAATGGCACCAGCTCCTTCAGCGACTGCCGTTGCAGGAACTGGGTCGAAATCTCGAAGAAGGATTCGGCGGCGATGTTGGCGTCGACGATGCGCCCGTCGGGCGCGATCAGCAGCACCGGATTTGGCAGCGCATTGAGGATCGCGTCGCTTTCGGACGGCATTCGCCGGCGTTGTTCTGCGGCCGAATTCATGCAGCAGCACTCCATGCAAAATCGTCGTAGGCGTCCTGGAGCGATCGATGTACCCGGTGCGGATCCTCCGACGTCAGTATCTTCTGCCGCCAGCTCTTGAGTGTCTCCGCCGGCGCGCGGCTGCATTCGGCAGCGATCTCGAGCGCCCAGCCGAGATGCTTGCGCGCGTGCTTGAGACCGATGCGCAAACCGTAGAGGCGGCAGACCTCGTCATAGAGCGCGCGGATGTGGGCGAGCTGTTCGGTCAGCGAGGGGGCGGCTTCGGGCTTTCCGGTTTCCAGCTGGCGTCCGATCTGGCCGGGCAGCCAGGGCTGCCCCTGCGCACCGCGGCCGATCATCACGGCATCGGCGTCAGACATTTCGAGCGCGCTGACCGCCTTCTCGAACGACGTGATGTCGCCATTGACGACGAGCGGAACCGAGACCGCGTCCTTGACCGCGCGCACCGCGCTCCAGTCCGCTTCGCCCTTGTAGAACTGGCAGCGCGTGCGGCCATGCACCGTGATCATCTGCACGCCGGCAGCTTCCGCGCGGCGCGCGAGTTCGGGGGCGTTGAGCGAGCCGTGGTCCCAGCCGAGCCGCATCTTCAGCGTCACCGGAACCTTGACGGCAGCGATCGTCGCCTCGATCAGTTTCAGGGCATGGTCGAGATCGCGCATCAGCGCCGAGCCGGACTGGCCGCCGGTCACGTGACGCGCCGGGCAACCCATATTGATATCGATGATGCCGGCGCCGGCCGCCTCGGCAACCTTCGCCCCTTCGGACATCCAGTGGGTTTGACAGCCTGCAAGCTGAACCACATGCGGGCCGATCCCCGTCGCCTCGCAGCGCAACACCGACATCGGCCGGCCATGCACGAGATCGTCGCTGGCGGTCATCTCGGAGACGACGAGTCCCGCCCCAAGGGCGGCGGCAAGGCGTCGAAAGGGCGCATCGGTAACGCCGGACATCGGCGCCAGGAGAACCCGGTTAGCGACCGAAATATCGCCTATCTTCAACGTCTTAGGGCGTGGGTCGTCCAGGCCGGTCACGGTGTTCTCATTGGTGTGGCAGCAGCGGCATTGCTACTGTCGGCGCATATTGTGAGCACAAATCTTGTGCAGTCAAGCTTCATGCCTACACTTTAGACAGTTCTATCATTTGTGCAAGTGCACTGCAACAAAAACTGCTTTTCCCACAGCTATTGGGAAACGCTCTGTTTTTACGCATTCGGCATGGTAAGGGCTGTGCGCCGCAGGGGCCCGATCCCCTCTCCTCAACCCGATCCGTCCGTAATTGAGTCAAATGCCGAAACCTGAGCGTACAGCAGCCATCCTCGTCGCAGCCGGGCGCGGACTTCGCGCCGGTGCGGGAGGGCCCAAACAATACCGTACGATCGGCGGGCAGACCGTGATCTTCCGGGCGATGGAAGCGTTCTGCCGCCACCCCGACGTCTTCGCCGTGCAGCCGGTTGTGAACCCCGACGACGCAGCGGTCTTCAACGAGGCCGTCGCCGGTTTGCGCCATCAACCGCCCACCAATGGCGGCGCGACGCGCCAGGCTTCGGTACATGCCGGGCTCGAGGCGCTGGCCAGCGAGAAGCCCGACATCGTTCTGATCCATGACGCGGCGCGGCCATTCGTGACACCGGCGGTGATTTCGCGCGCGATCGATGCCGCCGGCCGCACCGGCGCCGCCGTGCCGGCGATCGCCGTCACCGATACGATCAAACAGGTTGGTGAGGCCGGCAATGTCGAGGCCACGCCGGACCGCGCGCGGCTGCGCATCGCGCAGACGCCGCAGGCGTTTCGTTTCGACGTGATCCTCGAAGCGCATCGCCGCGCCGCGCGCGAGGGCCGCAGCGATTTCACCGATGATGCCGCGCTCGCCGAATGGGCGGGATTGACGGTAGCGACCTTTGAAGGCGATCCTGCGAACATGAAGCTCACGACCCCTGAAGATTTCGTCCGCGAGGAAGCCCGCCTCGGCGCCATGCTCGGCGACATCAGGACCGGCACCGGCTACGACGTGCACGCCTTCGGCGACGGCGATCATCTGATGATCTGCGGCGTCCGTGTGCCGCACACACGCGGCTTTCTCGCCCATTCCGACGGCGACGTCGGCCTGCACGCCATGGTCGATGCCATCCTCGGCGCGCTGGCGGACGGCGATATCGGTTCGCACTTCCCACCCAGCGATCCGCAGTGGAAAGGCGCCGCTTCCGACAAGTTCCTCAAATATGCGGTCGATCGCATCGCCGCCCGCGGCGGCCGCATCGCCAATCTCGAGGTCACGCTGATCTGCGAGCGCCCCAAGATCGGCCCGCTGCGCGATGTCATGCGCGCGCGCATCGCCGAGATCACCGGGCTCGATATCTCCCGCGTCGCTGTCAAGGCGACCACCAGCGAACGGCTTGGCTTTACCGGCCGCGAGGAAGGCATCGCGGCGACCGCGAGCGCCACCATTCGTCTGCCCTGGGGCGATCAAGGTCGGAGCGAATAGCATGAGCGGCAGCGACGCCCGCGCCCTCTCCCGCTCGCTGCTCGATTTATGCCGGATGCGCAAGCTGACGATTGCGACCGCGGAATCCTGCACCGGCGGCCTGGTCGTGGGCGCGCTCACGGATATTCCCGGCTCCTCCGACGTCATCGACCGCGGCTTTGTCACATATTCCAACGACGCCAAGCGCGCGATGCTCGGCGTCAAGGTAACGACGCTGGCGACCTTCGGCGCGGTCAGCAAGGAAACCGCCACCGCGATGGCGGTCGGCGCGCTGGAGAAGGCCGACGTCGATCTGGCCGTCTCCATCACCGGCATTGCCGGTCCCGGTGGTGCCACGCCCGGCAAGCCGGTTGGGCTCGTGCATTTCGCGGCCGCCTCGCGCGACGGCCGCATCCTACACCGCGAATGCCGTTTCGGCGCCATCGGCCGCACCACCGTGCGCCAGCGCTCGGTGGTCGAGGCGCTGCGCATGCTGATGGAGCTGGCGCGCGGACCGCAGGCATCCGTCAAACCGCGCCGCGAGGCCGTGAGCCGACTCCGCCCGCGTGTCGCGCGATCGACCCGGGGCAGCGCCGTCAAGCGACGACGGCCGCCGAGATCCTAGCGATCCACCTCATCACTTCGCCGCGGCCAAAGCCTTGGCACGGGTTTCGCTGAGCGAAGCCGCCGGAGTCAGCGCCTCCGGGCTGATCGTGAGTTCGATGATCGCCGGCAAGCGCGAAGCCACCGCCTCGTCGAACGCCTTTGCAAAATCTTCGGTGCGGTCGACCCTGGCGCCGAAGCCGCCAAAAGCACGCGCGAGCGCGGCGAAATCAGGGTTCGCCAGATTGGTGCCGGAAACCCGGCCGGGATAGTGCCGCTCCTGATGCATGCGGATGGTTCCGTACATGCCGTTGTTGCAGACGATCACGATGAGGGGCAGCCGGTTTTCGACCGCGGTCATGAACTCGTTGCCGGTCATCTGGAAGCAGCCGTCGCCGGCGAATGCGATCACCGGCCGGTTCGGATGCAGATGCTTGGCCGCAACCGCCGCCGGCAAGCCGTATCCCATTGAACCGGATGTCGGCGCGAGTTCGGTCCGGAACTGCCGGTAGCGCCAGAAGCGGTGAACCCAGACGGCGTAATTGCCGGCGCCGTTGCAGATGATCGCATCCTCCGGCAGCCGTTCGCTGAGATCGCGCACGATCCGCGAAAGCTGAACATCGCCGGGCGAACGCGTCGGCTCGGCAAAGGCGAGATAATCGGCATGCGCCGCCTTGAGTTCGTCGCCGCGCGGCTGATGCTTCGGTTTCAGACGGCTGATCGCGGCCGCGAACGCCGCGCTCCCCGAAATGATGCCCAGTTTCGGCGCATAGACGCGGCCGATCTCCTCGGGATCCGGATAGATGTGAACCAGCGGCTGTTTCGGCTGCGGAATGTCGAACAGGCTGTAGCCCGATGTCGTGATTTCCCCGAGCCGGGCGCCGAGCGCAATGATCAGATCGCTGTCACGAATCCGCTCGGCGAATTTCGGGGAGATGCCGATGCCGACATGGCCGGCATACGCAGCGTGCAGATTGTCGAAATAATCCTGGCACCGGAATGAAGCGCTGACGGGCACCTCATGCGCGGTCGCGAAGGTTTCGAGGTCGCGGCGTGCTTTGTCGCTCCATCCGCCGCCGCCGACGATCAGCAACGGCTTGCGCGCCGCGGCCAGCAATTCCTCGAACTGTTGCAGGCTTTCCGCGCCGGGCGCGACGGTCTGCGGCTTGTAAGGCTGCGCATCCGGAACGTCAGCCTCGTCGGTCAGCATGTCCTCGGGCAGTGCCAGCACCACCGGACCGGGCCGGCCGGAAGTCGCGGTATAAAACGCCCGCGAGATGAATTCCGGAATCCGCCGCGCGTCGTCGATCTGCGCCACCCATTTGGTCATCGGTCCGAACATCTGCCGGTAGTCGATTTCCTGGAACGCTTCGCGTTCCATCATGTCCCTCCCGACCTGGCCGAGCAGCAGGATCATCGGCGTCGAATCCTGAAACGCGACATGAACGCCCGCGGAGGCGTTGGTGGCGCCGGGACCGCGTGTCGCAAAGGCAATGCCGGGCTTTCCGGTGAGCTTGCCATAGGCGTCCGCCATCATGGCCGCGCCACCTTCGTGCCGGGAATTGACGAAGCGGACCCGCTGGTTCTGGTACATGCCGTCCAGCGCAGCCAGAAAACTTTCCCCGGGCACGCCGAACACGGTGTCGGCGCCGTGCAGGGCCAGTTGATCGATCAGAATATGCCCGCCGCTTCGCATGGGTGCCTTGATGTCCATCACTTGGTCCTTCCGTTCCGCCGAGCCTTTTCCGCTCCAATAAAATCGGAACGGGGCTCTAGTTTTTTGTTTGACGCGTTTTCTTCACGCGAAACCGGTATCCACTTCGCTTGAAAACGCTCTGAATCGTATAGCATTCAACCGCCCTGATTTCGATCTTGCGGCCGGACGCGGGCCTCGACGCCGGTGACGGCCTCGTAAGCCTTGATCACGGCGGTGCAGGATTCGCCGTCATGACCGAGCAAGGCGGCCTGCCGGTAGGTCTGGTGCACGGCATCCGCCATGAACCCCGGCAGTCCGGCGTCTTCCAGCCAGCGCGCGTAATAGCGCACGTCCTTGCGGGCGTTCGCCAGCGACATCAGCGGGGTAAAGTCGCCGTCGAGCGTCGCCTGGCCATAGAGGTCGAGCATGCCGCTCTTACCGCCTGCGGCCGAGATGATGGTGATCAGTTGCTTGAGATCGAGGCCGTCCTTCGCCGCCAGCGCAAACCCCTCGCACCACGCCGCAACGTTGGCAAAGGCGATGTAGTTGTGGATCAGCTTGAGGCGGATGGCGTGGCCAAGCGGGCCGATGTGGAAGATGTTCTCCGCATAGCGCTCGAAATAGGGCGTGAGCTCGCCGAGCAAATCGGCCTCCCCGCCGTAGAGCACGTTGACCTTGCCGGCGTCCGCGTGCTTCGGGGTTCGCGTCATCGGCGCCTCGGCATAACGCCCGCCGGCTGCACGCACCAGTCGATCGAGTTTATCGACCATTTGCGGGCTGCCGGTGGTGTGATCGACGATGACCAACCCCGGCGCCGGGCGGGCGAGTAGTCCGTCGGGTCCCGTGAGCAGCGCCTCGACGTCCTCGGCGGCATTGACGCAAATCATGATGATGCGGCATTCGCCGATGTCGCGAAGACCGCCCGCCGCCGTCGCTCCCTGCGATTTGGCAATGGCGATCGCCTCAGGGTTCAAATCGTAGGCCGTGACGGCGACGCCCTTGGCGAGGAGGTTCTTGACCAGCCCGCGCCCCATTCCGCCCAGACCGATGAAGCCGACGCGTTCCAATGCCGTCATGTCACGCCCGCTTTCCATAAACCACATCCGCCCGCTTTTCGAACGCCGCGGCAAAACGCTGGAACGCGGCGTCGAACATCGTGCCCATCAGCATCGCCAGCATCCGGCTCTTGAATTCGTAGGATAAGAAGAAGCCGACATCGCAGTCGGTTTCGGATTTGGGCTCGAAGGTCCAGCGGTTTTCCAGATTGCTGAACGGGCCCTTCAGATACTCCACCATGATCTTCAGATTGGGACGGTCCAGGGTCACCCGGCTGGTGAAAGATTCCCGAACGAGCTTGAACGACACCGTCATGTCGGCGACCACGATCTCGGTGCCGTCAGGCTGCGCCGTGCGCTGACGGATTTTCAGCGAATGGCATAACGGCACGAATTCCGGATAGCGCTCGACGTCGGCGACCAGATCGAACATCTGCTGGGCGGTGTGATGTGCCCGCCGCTTGCTTGAAAACCTCGGCATCGGCTATCTCAGCGGGATCGCGCCGCGCGCGCCGCCTGCAGCTTGGCGAAATCATCGCCGGCGTGATGCGAAGAGCGGGTCAGCGGGCTCGCCGACACCATCAGGAAGCCCTTGGTGTAGGCAACCTTCTCGTATCCTGCGAACTCGTCCGGGGTGACGTAGCGCATCACGGCGTGGTGCTTGCGGGTCGGCTGCAGATATTGCCCGATGGTGAGAAAGTCGACATCCGCCGAGCGCAGATCGTCCATCACCTGCAGCACCTCGTGGCGTTCCTCGCCGAGGCCCACCATGATGCCGGACTTGGTGAAGATGGTCGGATCGATTTCCTTGACCCGCTGCAACAGCCGGATCGAATGGAAATAGCGCGCGCCCGGCCGCACCGTGAGATAGCGCGACGGCACGGTTTCCAGATTGTGGTTGAACACGTCGGGTTTTGCGGCCGCAACGATCTCCAGCGCGCCTTCCTTGCGCAGGAAATCCGGCGTCAGGATCTCGATGGTCGTGGCCGGGCAGCGGGCGCGGATCGCGCGGATCGTTTGCGCAAAATGCTCGGCGCCGCCGTCGGCGAGATCGTCGCGATCCACTGACGTCACGACGATATGGGCGAGTCCGAGCTTGAAGGTGGCCTCCGCGACATGTTCCGGCTCGGCGGCATCGAGCGCACCGGGCATCCCGGTCTTGACGTTGCAGAACGCGCAGGCCCGCGTGCAGGTGTCCCCCATGATCATGAAGGTGGCGTGCTTCTTGTCCCAGCACTCGCCGATATTCGGGCAGCCGGCCTCCTCGCACACCGTCACGAGGCCGTTCTCCTTGACGATCTTTCGGGTGTCGGCGTAGCCGCGCGTGTTCGGCGCGCGCACGCGGATCCAGTCCGGTTTCGGCGGCGACAGCGCATCCGGCCGGTTCACCTTTTCGGGGTGACGCGGGCGTACCGGGTTGGACGAGACGGTATCGACGAGAACGACCATTTGAAGCCTGAATATGTCCGAAAACTCTTGGAAACCTTAGCTAATCCGTGTCGCGCTGCGCCGCAACCCGGATTGCGGAAGACCGCAACCTGGCTCGCCGAACCTAGCAGAAACATGCAACATGTTGGGAGCATTCCTCCTGTTCCCGCTGATTCCCACCTCAAAATGATTCAAAAGCCCCAACTGGCCGAAACCAAGGCCCCTCGCCTCGGCAAAGCGCTGAAACGCGCGTTTTTTGCCCGCAGCGTGCATGAGGTCGCGCCCGATTTGATCGGGGCCACGCTGCTGGTCGATGGCGTCGGCGGCATCATAGTCGAGGTCGAGGCCTATCATCACACCGATCCGGCCGCGCATTCGTACCGGGGCCCGACACCGCGGAACCTCGTGATGTTCGGCCCGCCCGGCTTCGCTTACGTCTATCGCTCTTACGGCATGCACTGGTGCGTCAATTTCGTCTGCGAGAAAGAAGGCTCGGCCAGCGCGGTCCTGATCCGCGCGCTGCAGCCGACCCACGGCATTCCGGCGATGCGCCGCCGCCGCGGCCTGCATGACGAGCGCGCGCTGTGTTCGGGGCCAGGGAAACTGTGCGAGGCGCTTGGGATCACGATCAAGCACAGCGAGCTGCCGCTCGATGCGCCGCCGATCGCGCTGCATGCGCGGACGGAGAAGCTCGAGATTGTTACGGGTTTGCGGATCGGCATCACCAAGGCGGTGGATTTTCCGTGGCGGTTCGGGCTGAAAGGCTCACGGTTTTTGAGCAAGGCGTTTTGAGGAAGCGTGCTCCGCTCTAGCGTCGTCCCGGCGAAGGCCGGGACCCATACTCCGCAGCGGTTGTTGTTGGAGCAGGTCGCTAACGCCAGCATTCCTACCGATGGGCCGCGGCGTATAGGTCCCGGCCTTCGCCGGGACGACGGCGGTGTTTGTCATTGCACCATCATCCAAACGCGACTTCGCATTCTCGCGACGCATTGCGCCCGAGCTTTGCCAGGAATTCCTCACCCTCTCCAATGAGAGGGCGCAGGGAAGACCGGGTGCGCGCTGCACCCGCGGTCTCGCGTGCGGTTTGCACAAAACAAAGTGCACACGAGCATACAGGGCAGCGGAGAACACCCGGCCTTCCCTGCGCAATGGCTCTACGGCTTATAACGCGATCTCCCCGGTGAACGGGCTTTCTTGCCACCGTCGCTCCCGATCAGCTTTTGGCTTCCCGGAAACTTGACACCAGCAACGGGGTGTCAGGACCACGCGCCTTCGCCGTACGCCTCTGTCGCGTTACGTCTTCGCAACATCGGCGTCCACCGCAACCCGTCCAACGTCCGTGACGACGGCCGACGCCCTCTGAGTGGGACGGGATGGCGATATATGTGCCCCTGATTTGCCCTTCTGGAAAAGCGAAATATTTTTTGTTTCAGGGCTTGACACGAATTCCGTAAATCCGAAATGATTTGCCCGTCGGGTCAGTTTGTCGCGGCTACAGTCGCTTTCACACCGCGTGGTGGCAGACCGCCTCGATGCGGTTGCCGTCGGGATCGCGCAGGAACGCCGCGTAGTAGGACGCGTGGTAGTCGCGCAGGCCCGGCGGTCCGTCGTCGGTGCCGCCGGCGGCAATGCCGGCATCCCAGAACGCATCGACCTGGGTTTGCCATCGCGCCTTGAAGCACCAGTGGCGGCCAAAGGCGTCCTCGGGCTTCGGACCCTTGCGGATGGTGAGATAGACTCGGTCCGGATACGCCGGCCGTGCGCGCTCGCCATAGCCGAGCCAGTCGTCGCGGCGGCCGACTTTGACGATCCCGAGCGCTTTCATGATGGCGTCGTAGAACCGCTCGGCGGCGGCGATGTCGGAGACGGTGATGGAAACGTGGTCGAGCATGCAAGCTAGCTCCGTAACTCGTCATGCCCGGCCTTGTGCCGGGCATCCACGTCTTAGAAGGCAAGCAAGACGTGGATGGCCGGGACAGGCCCGGCCATGACGGCGAGTAATCGTTCTCAGGCGCTGCGCGCCCTAAACCGCGTTCTTCAATCGCTCCAGCGCTTCGAGAATCTTTTCTTTTCGCGCCACGGCCGCCTCGCGCTTCTCTTTCTCTTCCTCGACGATCTCCTCGGGCGCATTGGCCACGAATTTCTCGTTGCCGAGCTTGGCGTCGACGCGCTTGATGTCGGCGTCGGCCTTGGCGATTTCCTTGTCGAGCCGGACTTTCTCGGCCGCCAGATCGATCACGCCCTTGAGCGGCAGCGCCACGACTTCGCCGCGCACCAATAATTGCACGGCGCCTTCCGGCGGGCGGTCGGCAAACGATATCTCGCCGAGCCGCGCCATGCGCTTGACGGTATCGCTCCAGCGCTGCGCGCGATCTTTGGTCTCATCGGAAGCCCCCGCCAGCACCAGCGGCGTCAGCGTCGCCGGCGCGATATTCATTTCCGCGCGCACCGAGCGGATCGCCGTGACGAGATCGACCACCCAACCGATTTCGGCTTCCGCCGCTGGATCGCTGAACTCGCCGGGCTCGAGTGCGGCCATGATCGGCGGGATCAGCGCATCGTTCGGGCCGGCCATCGCCATCGATGCGAGTTGATCCGCCGTCGCCGCTCCTGCCTTGCGCGGCCACTCCGCCAGCACCAGGAGGCCGTCGCGCTTTGCCGTCACTGCCCACAATTCCTCGGTGATGAAGGGCATGAACGGATGCAGCAGCTTCAGGATTTCATCGCGCGCCCAGGCGACCATCGCGCGGGTCTCGGTCTTTGCCGCGCCCTCCTCGCCCAGCAACATCGGTTTTGCGAGTTCGATGTACCAGTCGCAATAGACGTTCCAGACGAAGCGATAGATCGCGTTGGCTGCATCGTTGAAGCGATAGGCCTCGATCGCCTCGGTGACTTCACGCGTCGCGCGCGAGGTTTCGTGCGCGATCCAGCGGTTCAGGGTTTCCTTGGCGCCCGTGTGATCAAAACCCGCCGGCATGACGCAGCCATTCATCTCGGCAAAGCGGCAGGAATTCCACAGCTTGGTTGCGAAATTGCGATTGGTTTCAACGAGTTGCGGCGACAACTTGATGTCATGGCTGTGCGCAGCGCCGCGCGCCAGCGCAAATCGCAGCGCATCGGCGCCGTAATCATCGATGACGCCCAGGGGATCGATGACGTTGCCTTTAGACTTCGACATCTTCGCGCCCTTCTCGTCGCGAACCAGGCGGTGGATGTAGACGGTCGAGAACGGCGCTTCCTTCTTGAAGTGCAGGCCCATCATCATCATCCGCGCGACCCAGAAGAAGATGATGTCCCAGCCGGTCACCAGCACGTTGGTCGGATAATAACGCGCAAGCTCCGGCGTCTCGTCGGGCCAGCCGAGCGTCGAGAACGGCCACAGGCCTGAGGAGAACCAGGTGTCGAGCACGTCTTCATCGCGCGTGATGAAGCCTTCGCGCCTGGCGGGATCCTCCGCCATCGCCTGCCCCTGCTCCGGCGTGATGACTTCCTGCTCGACGTAATAACCGAGCGCGTTGCCGACGGCTTCCTCTTCGGTCTCGGCGACAAACACCTTGCCGTCAGGGCCGTACCAGGCCGGAATCTGGTGGCCCCACCAGAGCTGGCGGGAAATGCACCAGGGCTGGATGTTCTCCATCCATTCGAAATAGGTCTTTTCCCAGTTCTTCGGCACGAACGTCGTCGCGCCGCTGTGCACCGCCGCGATCGCGGGCTGCGCCATCGTCTTGGCGTCGACATACCATTGGTCGGTCAGATATGGCTCGAGCACGGTGCCGGAACGATCGCCATGCGGCACCGTGTGGGTGTTGGGCTCGATCTTCTCGAGGAAACCAAATTCCTCGAGGCGCGTGACGATCCGCTTGCGGGCGGCGAAGCGCTCGACGCTGTGGAATTCCTCCGCGAAATGCGACGCGCCTTCCGGCAGGTCGCGCAGATAGTCTTCGTTATCGACCAGCGCGAGGCATCCCTCCTGATCGAGCACGCTGACCCGCGGCAAGCCGTGCCGCTTGCCGACCTCGAAGTCATTAAAATCGTGCGCCGGCGTGATCTTGACCGCGCCCGATCCCTTCTCGGGATCGGCGTAGTCGTCGCCGATGATCGGAATACGGCGGCCGACCAGCGGCAGGATGGCGTGCTGGCCGATCAGATGTCCGAGCCGTTCGTTGTCCGGATGCACGGCAACCGCCGTGTCGCCCAGCATCGTCTCGGGTCGCGTGGTCGCGACCACGATGAAGGTGGTGGGATCGTCGGGGCTGAAGGTCTTGCCCTCGATCGGATAGCGCAGGTACCACAAGCTGCCCTTGACCTCGACCTGCTGCACTTCAAGATCCGAGATTGCCGTCAGCAATTTCGTGTCCCAGTTCACCAGGCGCTTGTCTTTGTAGATCAGGCCTTCGCGGTGCAGTTCGACGAACACTTTTACGACCGCGCGCGACAGGCCCTCGTCCATGGTGAAGCGTTCGCGCGACCAGTCGCAGGAGGCGCCGAGCCGCTTCAGCTGGTTGACGATGACGCCGCCGCTTTCCGCCTTCCACTGCCAGACGCGCTCGAGGAATTTCGCGCGCCCCAATTCGCGGCGGCCCGGCTCCTGCCGTTCCATCAATTGCCGCTCGACCACCATCTGGGTCGCGATGCCTGCATGATCGGTGCCGGGCTGCCACAGCACGTCGCGGCCACGCATCCGCTCGAAGCGGCAGAGGATGTCCTGCAAGGTGTTGTTGAGCGCGTGGCCCATATGCAGCGAGCCGGTGACGTTCGGCGGCGGGATCACGATGGTGAAGGGCTCGGCGTCGCGCCGCTCGGGGCGGCCGGCTTTGAACGCGCCGCTCTCCTCCCAGATGGCCGACATGCGGCTTTCGATATCGGCGGGCTGGTAGTTTTTCTCGATCATGACAATGCAATTGGGGTCTTGAGGAAGCGATAGCGTTTTCGGGCGAATTTTGGAGACGGTTCGCGCCAGGAAAACGCGTTCAAAACAACAGACTAGCGCCCGACTCTGAAGCAATCAGGAACCTTACGGGCCCTAGAAAGCCGCCGGAAGGCATCGAGTCAACCGCAGCTGCACGCCGAAGTCCGATAAAGCCCGTCGGGCATGGCTGAATGAGGGCCAAACACCTCGCAAGCGGCCGCTTTGACGGGCTAGCGCCCGCGCGAAACCCGCTCGATTTCGGCCTTGACGATCCGCTCGACCAATCCCGGCAGATTGTCGTCGAGCCAGGATTTCAGCATCGGCCGCAGCATTTCCTTGACCAGATCTTCCAGCGTCCGGGCGTTGTTGCTGAGCACGGTGTTGGCCAGCGAATTGAAGGCGGATTCGACGGCGGAGACGGTCGAGCGCGACAAGATCTGCTGCGCCGGCGAAGCTGCCGCGGCGCTTTCAAACGGCGGCGGCTCGTAGGCCGGCTGCCGGTGCAGCGCCCTGGCGGCAGCGGTCTCGGTGAACTCGATGTCGTCCTGCGGCTCGATCTTGTGGAATGAGGATGCCGCGGGCTGCGGATCCGGCACCGCCATCTCATCGGTGAGTTCGAACACGTCGGCCTCGGGCTGCGCCGGCCGGATGTCGGCCTCCGGCGTCGCCGCGTCGAGGCTTGCCAGCATCGCGTCGATGTCGTCCTGGTTGTTACTGGCGGCGGGCTCCGGCGCAGGCGGCGGCGACGCGGGCTTGGGCGCAGCGGCGGCTGGCTTTGCTTCAGAAGGCTTTGCTTCAGAAGGCTTGGGAGCGATCGCCGACGGCGGAATATCCTTCATCGCCGTCGGCCTGGCGGCCGGAGGCTCGGGCTTCGCGGCGCGCGGCGGGCTGGCGGGCTTCTCGGCTGCAGCCGGCTTTGCATCAGCAGGTTTGGCTTCGTCGTCGGCGATGATGCGACGGATCGACGCCAGAATCTCCTCCATCGAGGGCTCTTGGACCTTTGCAGGTTGCGTCATCGCCGACTCCACATCGAAACCATTTTACACCAAGCCACTCGGGATTTGCCGGTTCCGGATATGCAGGCCGGGATTTTCATCGCGCAAGCCAGACTTGTCCCCAGATCAACCCCACACGATGCGTCGCGCGGGGTTCCGCTCCCCAAAAGCAACCCGGCTCGCGGCCTGTAGACGTAAAAGCTGTGCGAATCGCCCTGCTGCCTCCAAGAAAGTTATGTCACGGCAACAAGTGATTGCAACAACACACCCGGCGTACTCCCCGTCGGGTGGTGAATCATTCCGGCCGAATGACGTTGTCATCCCGGGGTGACGCCTGTCATCCCCGGGGTGACGCTTGTGATCCCCGGGTGACGCTTGTCATCCCGCACGCATGCGGGTGGCGGGATATCAGCGGCCGTCGGGCGTGCGAACACCGGCCCAGCTGTCGCGCACCTGATGATAATGCACGCTCGGATCATAGGTCGTGGTCGGCAGCTTGAGCACGATCGGTGACAAGCGCCCGATCGTGTTGAGCACCGAGTAGGACGCAACGACGCGGTCGTGCTGGGCGGTGACGAGCGCGACGCGCGCGTTCACCAGCGCCTGCTGCGCGTTCAAGACGTCGAGCGTGGTGCGCTGTCCGGCCTTGGCTTCCTCGCGAACGCCGTTCAGCGCGATCTCGGACGCCGTCACCTGTGCCTGCGCCGACTGCACCTGCGCCTTGCCGGCCACCAGCTGTCCCCACGCCGTGACGACGTTGGCGCGGGCCTGATCCCGCTGCTGTTCGAGAGTGAGGCGCTGCTGCGCCAGGGTTTCCTTGGATTGGCGGATCAACGAATATTCGGCGCCGCCATTGTAGATCGGGACATTGAGCTGCGCGACAGCCGACGCCCCGAACGTACTGAAGACCGTCATCTGCTGTTCGTAGGACTGCTGCACCGATGCCACCAGGTTCACGGTCGGCAACAACGCGCCCTCGTTGACCTTGACCTGGAGATAACTGACGTCGATGCCGAACATCGCCGCGGTAACGTTCGGATTTTGCGTCAGGCCGAGTTCGACGGCGCCGGGCAGCGTGCCCGGCAAATAGCGATCGACCGGCGAACCCGGGGCCAGCGCTACCGGCTCATTGCCGATGATGCGGCGGAAGTTCGAACGCGTCGTGTTCAGGTTGGACTCGGCGGTGAGTTGCTGGGTCCTGCCGGCGGCCAGTTGTGCTTCCGATTGCGCGACGTCGGTGCGGGTCACTTCGCCGACATTGAAGCGGTCCTTGGTCTGCTTCAGCGTCTGTTCGAGCACGCGAACGTTGCTCTTCTGAACCTCGACGATTGCGGAGTCGCGCAGATAGTCCATGTAGATCGTGGCAGCCGACAGCAACACGGTCTGCTCCAGCGCCCGCAAGGCTTCGCGCGCACCGGAAACCTGGCTTTCGGCGGCGCGGGTCCTGTTGGCGGTCTGCTGACCATTGAACACGTTCTGCGTGACGGTGGCGCCGACGCTGCGCGGCGCGTTGGTGCCGTGAACGCCGGTCCGCACGATCGCGTCCGGGGTGCCGCCCGATGTCAGGTGGGTGTCGGTATATTGATAACCGGCGCTGGCGGTGACGGCGACCCTCGGGCGATAGCCCGACAATGCCTGTGGCACGGCTTCGTCGGTGAAGCGCACCTGGGCGCGCTGCGCGTTTAACTGTGGGTTGTTCTGATAGGCGCGCACCAGCGCGGCCTCGATCGTATCGGCCAGGGCGGGCGTCGGGCCCATCAAAGCTAACAGAAGGACCGAAGCCGCAGCTCCGGCAAAAACCTTCACCCCACGCATCAATGGTGATCCAATCATTTAGTTCGCCGGCCAAAACAACAACCGGACGCCGCTTCAGTCGAAGTGAGTCCCGGCTCACCTTATTCCGCACCGGGCCCCGACGGAACCACCCCGCAAGCAAAAGCGGTCGAAACTCTTCACGTGGGGCAAACGGGCCACACTTCTGATTCAGAACGGGATTTTAACAGCCTGAACGGGCGTCTTTTTTGTTTTGACGCGTATTCTTCACGCGAACCGGGTTCCACTTCGCTCGGAAACGCTCCTAGAAAACGAACGCTGGAAGCCGTTCCATGCCCGGCAGCACCGGCACGGCGGCGTCGAACAGCGCCCGGTTCCCGAAATCGCCATGGGAACGCGTCACGATGGTAGCCCGCTGCGGCTGCGACATCGCGAAAACGCCGACCAGCCGGCCGCCGTCCCGGAGTTGCCGATAGAGCTTTTGCGGCACGACCTCGGTCGCGCCGTTCAGGACGATGACGTCGAAGGGCGCCTTGGCGGGATCCCCGTCCGCGCCTGTCGCGCTATGGACCTGCCCGGCAAACTGGCCGATCACGGCAGCGGCGTATCCGCTGGCGCAGCCCACCACCAGAACATTGTCGGTTTGCTTGATTTCGGCGGCCTGCAGCATCTTCGCCAGCACCGCCGGCTGGATCAGGAACTGCTTTTCCGAACCGCCCTCGCCGACCTCGAGATCGAGGTCCAGATAGGCCAGGGCGCGCTTGTTTTCGGGGACAAAGGTCTCGCGCGGCACCGCCAGCATGGCGTCGATGATGCGGATATCGGTGACGTCGCTGGGACGCACCTGACCATCGACCATTTTCTGGCGCGCGGTCGAAAAACCGGACATTGGCGAAGACCCTTCGAAGACCCTTGGGCTGAGACCCTGAAAGCAAGCGGCGTTGCCGTCGGGAGAGCTGAAACCGGGGTCATCTTTGGTACAAGCTCCGGCAAAACGCAACACGCCGGGCGGGCGCGCCAACCGGGCGCAGTATTCCGAAGATAAAGGCGCCCTACTCGATCGTGACCGCAAGCCGGCCGATCAGCTGCGCCACCTCCTCCAGATGCTCGGAATCATGTTCCACAAGCGCTTGCGCCAGCCGGAACAGGCATTCGTCATCGCTGAGATCAGGAATATCGCTCGGCACAATCGACGGCACGGCCCTCATCAGGTCGTCGGCAATGGCTGGCATCGATTCGGCTCCCGTGAAACCCGGCACTTTCAAAACTCGGATCGGATTGAGTCGAATTGGCGGCTTGCGCCATGCTCCGCGCGGATGGCGGGTTTGCACAGGTGCGTTGCCGGTTATGTCCCGCGCAGGATCGGAAATGGCGGCAAATCCTTGAGCCGCCGGGGATTTCAGGCCCCATCCACCTTGGCGCCGGGGATGGACATTTGGTCCTTTGCAAGCCCGAAAGGCTTTGTTATACGCTCCCGGCTCGCGAACATTTGTTTCGCCTATTCCTCGGTAGCTCAGCGGTAGAGCATTCGACTGTTAATCGAATGGTCGCTGGTTCGAATCCAGCCCGGGGAGCCAAATCAAATCAACGACTTACGCGAATATCCAGCCACCTTTCTCAGAGGTGGATTTTTCGTCTGCACACCGTGTGCACACACGCCGGCGAGTGCCGGCCATGATGATCACACTCTATATAGTGGGAGCGATAGTTCTGGTGCTGGTTGCCTTGTTCGCGGTGGCTATGATCGTCACCATGAAGGCCAACCAAATCGGCTGCAGCGGGATCGAATAACCCGCCTGGCGAATCGCGCAAACGGCCCCAGCGCTGATACGCAACGCTGCACAGGCCGCCAACCCAGTGGGGTTTTCTCCCGGTCGGGGGCTGAGGGATCTACCGGGAGCGCAGAGTCGATTCCTGCGGCGCCGGATCGTTCCGTTCCCATCCCGCCGGATTGGTAGTGGTCCCTTTTAGATTTTGCGGTGGCCCCTTTTGGGTACCCCCCAGTAGAGTTTGTAGCTGTCCGGACGCGTGTGGTACTTCGCCCAAAAATGGGAGGGTGCCGAATGTGCGCAAATTGCGCAGAGCTAGAGCGTAAGCTAACGCTCATCAAGTCCGGCAGCGAGCCGGATGACCCCGAGACCCGGCAGCGGTTTAAGGCCCTGGTCGCAGACGTGGAACGCCAACTGGACGTGATGCGTAAAAGCCATCCCTCCACTGTGCACTAGCGGATCGATAGAACGCTCGACATTCCTACGGAAGATAACGTCTCGGTGAACGAAACCGATTGCCTTCCCCCACGCAGTCGTCCGGAAACGAAGCCGGAGCAGTCTCCTCGTCACTGACAACAGGGGATTTTCAAAATGATTGCTCTCACAGTCACCGCCATTTTAGCCGTCTGTGCCGGAACATTGATCGCGCTGGCATCGAGCGATTTCGGCCCCGAACTAGCCCTCGCCGTTGTCAGCCTCGTATAAGTACGGCAACAAAGAAAAAGCCCCGCCTTCACCCGGCGGGGCTAAGTCAAGAGCACCTTGCAGTGGCCCCGTGAGGGCCGCTGGCAGCCTATCAGGTTAATCAGATGCCAGCCAAGCACTTGCCAAGCATGGCAAAGGCTATGCTGATCTTGAAGCAGGCGCGGCCTGCGTACAGACGGATCAGGCGCACTGCTTCACCTCTGCCGGCTGTTCAATAATGTCCCGTAGGGCTTTAACCCGCTTGGCAATATCGTTGAGGCTGAAGTCCAGAAGTTGAGCGTCCTGGGCCGGCATTTCAAACTTCTGCTTGTCGTGCTCCGCGCGGAGCATGCTCCCCGATGAACGGAGAGCGACCTCAACCATCTGCTCAATATCGTGCACCGCGAAGTCGATGTCGCAGATCTTGCTCATGCCATCGCCCCTTGCTGCCAGTCCTGCGAACCGACTTGCTCGGCCAATCCGTCATAGTCGCCGATGCCGGATTCCGCCGGATCTACCTCAAGGTCGCGCCGGCCGCCTCTCGCCCACACAGTTTGATTATCATGGCCGTCCAGGCTGCCCAGGGCCGGTTCGTGCAAACCGTCATCCTCTCCCGGGTCATCTTCCTCAAGCTCCGCGTCGTCGCCCTCGTCCTCGGGCTCGCAGTCGATCGCCATGTGGTTCTCGGTGCTGTCGAGAAACCGGATCAACCGGTCAATCTCGTCTCTGGCTTCCTTGCGGAGTCGCCCGATAGCGCGGAAGATTTCCTCGGGGGTTACAGGCGTCTTGACGTACAGCGCACCAGCGGAGTCCGCTGGCCGTTCTAGGGTGGTTGTCATGAGTGTCGCTTTCGGTTTGGCTTTCCACAGCCGTGCCGGTGACAGACCGGCAGCCGGGGGGTGGAAACCAGCCGAAAGACTGGTCGGCAGCGCTTTTAAGCCTTGCGGCTCTGGACATGACGCACCGCCCCCGGCATAAAGGCCAGGTTGAGGCGCGCCGCCAAGCGCTCCTGAGCGCCTGAGGAAACCCGCCAAGGTCTCCTACGCGCAGTTCGGGTTAGACCCCGCCAAGGGTCGCCCTATTTCGGTCCGGGTTTCCACACCCACGGACATGCTGCTCCTGATTTGCTTAAAAAACAATTCCCCTCTCGGGGCGCCTTGGCGCGTCTAGTCCCAAAGGCCGCGGCTGACCGTGTCGCCCCTGGTCGCTGATCCGTCGTCGAACAGGATCTCATCCAGGGACACCAGCGGGCTATCACCGAACTTGGCGAACTTCGTCGGAAACATACGATTGTGGTCGGCGACGAACTTCTGCACGCGGCCCCTTACCTGATCGCGTCGCAGTGATCCTTCGAACAGCGCAAGGAAAATCGATTGCGCTATGTCGTTGCGAACATCCGGCGGCAAATATGCGGGCGTCAGATCAACGATGGTCTTAAACTCATTGTTTTGGCTTCTGACAATTTCGATCCGGACTCGCTCCGGCTGATATCGACGACGTTGGCCCTTGAGATTGTTGTCGGCCGTCGCTGCTCTTAAGAAGCGATCGAAGTCTGGATTCAAACGTCGATAAAGCTTCAGTTTGCGAAAGGATAGGATCGGAATTTCCGTGATCCTGGTGCCTTGCTTCCCCCAGCAAATCTGACTGATGGTTTTTCCAGCGTTGAGCGCAGCTGTCAGCTGTTGAATTTGCTCTGGCGTTGCTGGCACCGGGCTATCATACCGCCGCTTCACGCATGTTAGGCATTTGCGCTCGTTGCGGCCCGGGGCGATGTACAGATTGTCGCCCGACAAGGGATGGCCGTGTTTGCAGTGAGTAAAGCTTCGGACGCGAGCTCCCTTCAAAAGCCGGCCATTGGCGTCCGAAATTCTCTGCGCCTCCGCACCCCAGATTGGATTTAGCTCACAGTGCTTCTTAAAACGGCCAAGGCTCACGATGTGGGGGCCGGATCTCCTCCCTGCACCAGTTAGCTTTGGAATCGTGCTTCCCGCCTTCAGCCTCTCCATAAATTCGATTGCGATCGCCGGCGGAATACCGGGCGGCATGTTCACCCATCTATAGTGGGCTGCGCGTATTTTATCAGCGTGTGACTGTCCGAAGGGTAAGCGCTCGATCTCCATGGCTCCGCTCCATCAGCGCGGTATGCGCCGACAGATTGCAGAACCTGAGTCGCGGCGGACCGGTGGCGGTCCTTGCCATCGGCTTTCCACAGTCGAGGCGAACTGGCCTTGAGTCGGGGGCAGCTTTCGCGCACCCTCAGCCCCAAACACCTCTCTGGGAGGAGCGATGATGGCAGACGAAAAGGAAACTCTAGGGGTCGAGGACGCCTCTAAGCTTACCGATGCTGATTGGGCGGAGATCAACCTCTGGAAACGAACCTATGAGAATGGCGGCCAAGCCGAACTTTCCAAAATCATGGCCAAGCTCTCGACCAAAGACCCTGTTCGCTACATGGCGGTCATGGGGGCTTTCTTTCCGGATATGGTCCGCGAGGCGATCAAGGACAGCATGGCGGAAATCGGAATGGAGGAGGAAGACCTTCGGGATTTGATTCGAAAGCTGGAAAGCCCAGCGCGAGACCAATGAGCCGGCCGTTTCGGATCGAGTTCGTGATAGCCGCCGTTCTGCTTGGTAGCTGGGCGCTGTGGGGTTGTGGTGATTCGTGACGCCCTCGCCACAAGGCAAGAGCCATTAGTGTAGAGGTTGTATGCCTAAAGTGGCCCAACCGGCTCTTGAACTGCCTACCAAACAGGCGTTACAAAGGAACTGGCATCGGGTCTTGACACATCCTTTGCCATTCAACGGCAGCTTGGGTTACACCTGCATCGTCGGGTGTCCCGCGAATAAAATAGCCCTGATCTAAACGCCCGGAGGTCGCGCCTCCGGGTTGGTCATTCGTGACCAGGCGAATACCGGGGTCGGCAACCCAAGCTGCTGATGTCAAACACCCGGCACCTGCCGGGACTGAGGCGCTTGGTTATGTCTATTCCCGGTTGGAAGCCGCTTCCGAAACAGGTTGAGGTTTGGCTTGACCGCACAACATGGGCGCAATGCCTGGTTGTGGGGCTTGCTGCGTTGTGGGTGGCGGCTTCGCTTTGCTTTCACTTCTTGACTGCCGCGCCTTAACTGACCTGTGGGGTTTTGCTCGTGTCGCTTTGGTGGCTGCTCTTGATCGTCCCGGCTTCGGCCGGCGCCCTCATCTGGCTCTGGGTCGAGTGGGAAATCTGGCGGGCTAAACGCCAATGATGCGCCGATCGCATTATCTGGCCCTCATCGTGCTCTTATCTTTGATCGTAATCGCCATCATGGTCCTGCGCTCATCGACGGATAGCATATGGCTGTGAGTCGAGATCGGAATCTGGCGCGCGAACAAGCCGTCACCGTCGCGCTGATATTCGCGCTCCTTGCACTAACGGTCGTTTCTAACTCGCTTGTCGGCCGGGTCTTTCCGGCTTACATTTCCGAGCTGCGCTTCCCCGCGCCAACCGATGCCCTCGTTGCCGCTGCGCTCGCGCTGATCCCGCTTCCGCTGTTCGTCTTGGCCCGGTTCAGCTTCGGCTATATCGTCGGCCTGTGGATGTACGGCATGGTCGCCGGGTTCATCTTCCTCAGCTATTCGACCAAGCTCGAATACAATCACAGCCAGGCGAGGATATCCGCGCTGCTGTGCCTCATCTCGTTTCTGGTCCCGGCCCTGTTCCTCCGGTTCAAAATCTCGCTCTTTTCGATCAGCCCGAGAGCAATGAACGCCTTGATGATCTGTGCGCTGATCCTGAGCGCCGCTGTGGTTGCCGCCTCCGCGATGTACGGCTTCAGGATAGCCGGGCTCTTGGAGTCGCTGGCGATGCGAGAGGAAGTTACGCGCCCAAGGCTGCTGAACTACCTGAACGGCATCATATCCGGCGCGGTGCTGCCGTTTTGTTTCGCCTACTTCGCGCTCAACCGTCGAGTGGCATTGAGCGCCATCGCCGCCGTCTTGCTGTTTGCGTTCTTTCCCGTCTTACTGAACAAGACCGTCTTACTGGCGCCTCTATGGTTGGTATTTATCCTGGCGCTTTACACGGTCTTTCGGCCGAAAACGGCAACGGTGCTGTCTATGATCATCCCGCCGATTATAGGCATCGCTGGCTACTTTGTTTTCATCTCAGAACTCGGCGCACTAGCATTCGGCTTCATTAACCTTCGGATGATGGCGATCCCCTCCATAGCGCTCGATCATTACTCTCATTTCTTCAGCAGCCACCCACACACCAATTTCTGCCAGATCAACTTCGTTCGGCTCTTTACCGAGTGTCCCTACAATGAACAGCTCGGGGCGATCCTGAAGAACGAGTATAACCTTGGGAACTTCAACGGATCACTCTTTGCAACCGAGGGGATTGCATCGGTTGGTCCGATCTTGGCTCCTATCGCAACCTTTGTTTGCGGGGTCGTCATCGGGCTCGGCAATGTCGCGTCGGCGAGGCTGTCACCGGCGCTTATCGCCGTTTCGAGTGGGGTACTCGTACAAGCCCTCACGAACGTTCCGCTGTCGACCGTTCTGCTTTCGAATGGTGGCGGCGCGCTGTTTTTACTTTGGCTGGTCTCCCCGATGGGCATGCGAGCTAAGAAGTGATGTCAGGGCTTTCCGCTGTGTAAGCGCTGTGGGGCTGGCTGCATAGGCTGAGCCTTGAGGCCAGAAGTTCAGTGTCCTTCCAAAGCCCGGGAATGAGATTCCGCAGCGCTCGGTTACGCATGCTTTCCGTGTGCTCGATGATCCAGCCGGCGGCCTCTTCGGCGGGCTGGATCGAATACTCGAAGCCCCGCGGATCGATGATGTATTCGGCATTGTTGTTTTTCATCATCAGGGCCGGCGCACAGATGATATTAGCGGCAGGCACAATCGCCTGGAGGACAACGGCGCCAGCACGGCCGCCATCCAGTTCAAGCGGGAATTTGTCGCGCTCGCCGTAAAGGGCGTACCAAAGCGCTACTTTTGGATCTGCGCTCCAGCACCTCCCGGGCGGACCCTCCGGCTGCCCCCGAAACAAGATCGTGTCGTAGCCGCAATATGCCGGCAGCATCCTTCGAAGGAGCGCTATGGCCGGATCGTCGCCCAACGAAGAGGAAACCGCATGGTGCAGACCCGGACAGGGCTTCAGCCAGCAATCCAGGAAACAGTCCTGCGAACGCGGATAGATGGCATCCAGGCGGATAATTGCCTCCGCCGCCTCACGCCAGAGATTTTGGCGTGTCACCCGTTCGAACCCCCGCGGACTAATCGCCGAGCGGCGGCCGTAGCCAGTCTCGCATGCGCGCAGCAGACGGGCGAGAGTGTCAAACTGTCTAGGCAAAACTGCCCCGCGTGTAATTAAGCCGCCGGCTAAACGGTGCTTCAGTCTGGCGCCAAATCGCCAGCCAAAGCCGGCCGGCGATCGTCCGCTCATCCTCATCAGCTGCCAGCCTGTGCGTCTTCCCCGTTTGCTTGCCGCTCTCGTCGCACATCGTCAGCACGCCATCGGAAACGAAATAGAACGCGGGCTCTGCTGCCCCTGGATAGTCCGGCGGGCGCGCTTCAGCGGTCTGCACCCATACCGATCTAATTTCCGGCCTAGGCTGGCGTGGGGCTGCAATCCGCGGCACGGGCTTAGGCTCATCGGCTACTCCGACCGCCTCCCGCGCTCGCCTCTCCCATGCGTCAAGCCATCCCATCGTCAGTGCAACGTCTGGCCGTCGTGGCACAGGTTGGTGGCGAAGTCGTCGAGAGCTTCAATCGCCCGCGCCCTGGTAACGCCCATCTTCTCGACAACGCGGTCAATGACGCGCTGGCGCTCTGCGATCTGAGCCATCACTTCCGGATCATTAAGAGCATCCAAAAGACCGATCATGCTGCGCTCTCCCGGTCATCCTGTTGCTTGATGAAGCGATACTGGGAGCACTGGCAGCCGATCGCCCGCGCAATGATCATCTGACGAAGCACGGGCGCCGGAATGCCCGGCGTATCTGATTTCATCGCCTCAACCCGCGCATCAATGAATGCATCGATGTCGGCCCGAAGTTTCTCGATCCGCTCGTCAAGCGGCTGCTGTTTGATTGCCATGGGCTGCCTCTGCTGGTTTCTGAATGTCGGCTAACTGCCGCTTTGCGACCGCGGCATCGTTGTGCGCTTGCCTCACCACTTTCTCGCGCTGACGTTCGTGCTGGGCGACGTACCGTCGCAAGACGCATGGCAGTTGCGTGAACCGCCACTTGTGCTCCTTGGGCCAGGACCGCGGCGCCTCAGTATCTCCACCGATGCCGTCCAGCGCCTCCGCAACGATCCAGGTAGCCACAGGATTGGCAAGCCCGGCCGCTTCGTGCATTGCCGCGATATGGTCGATCGCCTCCGAAATTGCGTCGATGCCGAGAGAAGCATTCTCCAGTGAGAACTGCGCAATAACCGCCGGCTGTGCCGGACACGATCGAACGCCCTTGGCTTCGCACCAATGGATGAACGCGGACAGTGCGACTGCCCTTGCCGGCGTCTGCTGTGCCGGCAGTTCGCCGAACTGGCGCTTGAGCGCTGCCAGCATCGCAGCTTCGTTACGCTGCCATGCGTCCACCCGTTCAGCCACCTTGGCGTTGCTCAGGGCCTGCAGTACCGGATTCGTCATCGGCCGGCCTTGATCAATGCCTGATGCACGGCCTCAAACTTGATCCGCAGCGCCATGTTGTCGGCCGTGTCCCGCGACGTTTCGCCGTCGAAGCTGTCGCTTTCGGCGTCCATCTGGTTGAGTATCTGAGCACGAGCGCTGCGATCGTAGGTCGGGAAAAACTCGGCTACATACTGCGGCGTTGTTTCGACGCCGTAGCCGTTCTGAACCTGCGTTTTGATCCGCTTGAAACTGTCGTTCATGGTCATGTCCTTCGCAGATTGCCAATGATTGAAGCCAGATCCCCCGCCTCGCCCCTGCCGCTGTTGATCCGGTCGCGCGCCTTCCCGATCTTGGCATCCAGCGCGCTCGACTGGCGTTCGCCGGAAGAAACGGAGACGCCCGGCCGCTGCACTGGCGGGACGTTGCGAGTGGCAACCGCCTTTGCTTTCATGATGTCCTGATAGCGCATCGCATCCAGCAAGACGCGCTGGCCAAGCGCACTGTTAACCGTGCGATCACTGACAAGCCCTTGCATCTCGCCATCGGTCATCCCAAGGCTTTTGAAATACGATTCCACCTTCGGCTGATACTGCTTCACCAGTCCGGCATCGGCGCCCAGCGCTTCTGCAAGCTTGGCATCTTCGGTAGCCTTGAACGTGCGAAACTCCTGCGCCTGCACGTGCGCCTGTTGGTGCTGATACTGCTGCTGCGCCTGCGTGATCGCATTCACCCGGCCAAGGATGTTCATAGCCTTCTGGAATGCCGGCGGATCGACTTGAGATAGGAGCGCAAGGCCCTCCTCAAACTGCTGCGGCGGCAAGCCCTCAAGATGAGGGACAACCTCACCCAGCGTTGCCAGCGCGGCAATGCGCGTGTGCTCCAGGCCGGCGGAATACTGCTCCCGGGCCTTCGTGGCCTCGCTGAATTGCGCTTCTACGGCCTCCCGGACCTGAGGGTGACGCAGTGCCTTCTCGAGATCGGGCGCCAAGCCATCGACTGATGGTTCTGGCTCAGATGCCGCGATCTGCTCTGCATCCGCCTTTTGCGCCGGCTTCTCGTTTTCGGTGCCGAGGTTCGTACCCATCTCGCCGCGGAGCATGTCGGCCCACGCCGCCACCTCCTCATTGCCGCGGCGTTCAACATTCACCTCATGCAGAAAACGGCGATCGGCAAACTCGTTGGTGAGCTGCGCCTGGGTGAGTGCTTCATTTGGTGCGTTTTCGTCTTCGAACTGTGAAAGATCCACAGCCGGTTCGGGCTCGGGAGCATCGCCCCGGGCTTCCGCGAGGGTCTCGGCAAGCTCTCTTGCGTCTTCCGGACCCTTCTCGGTCGCGGTGTCATCCGGCCTCGTCGTGAAGCCCAGCTGATGATTGCCGTATGCCTCGCCGGACAATTGCTCGCCGCTGCTTGCAAACTGGCCCGTCGTTTCGTCGCGCGTGTCGCTCATGGCGTTAGCTTCCTAGAATTGCGTTTAGCGCCGTTTTGAACTGCGCGGCTGTTAGCTGTGCTTTACCCTCAAGCACTCGAACCCGGTTCTCATGGTTGAATGCGATCTTGAATTGAACCGCGTCCATCCTGTCGGCGAGTGTCGGGGGCGGGAGTGCATCTTGTCGGGCTATTTCTGCCGTTACCTCGGCCTGTGTTGGTTTTGTTTGTGCCTGATCTAGCCACTGGATCCCAGAGTACGCATCGCCATTCACCGTCCATTGGGCTCCGGGCCGGAGAACTGCTAGAACATCAGTAATTGATGTCATCTCATGATCTCCTCGATCAGGACTGCTCCGTAAGATACGCCCCCTGTTGTCGCCGCTATTGTAACGCTGTTACCCGCAGAAGAAGTCCTAAGCCTTACATTGTAAGCTATGGATGAAGTGCTATTCGGGCTATCTGTAAAAACCCACGCGGCAGCAGCAATAGGTGAGGCCGTCGTGGAAAAACCAGTGACCTGCACATTGAGATTGGTAGCGTCTCGATGTACTGACCCAATCGCTGATATGTTCACAACACTCGCATAAAGATCGGAGTTTGCTATCCCTTGAACATAGTTCGCGGCCGAGGTTAGCGCGATGCTAGCTGTGAGATTTGTAGTTACAAACGTCGCGCTGGTAGTTGAGGTTGCTGAAGAAGTGGTGGTGAACCTGCGCTGGACTACCTCGCCTGGCTTATGCACCCCTGGCCCGAACGACTGGGTGGAGACCAGATTTGTTGTTGTCCATGTCCCAGCGGTCAAACCCGAAGCGTTCCACTCGATATAGCCGAGGATGACAAACGATTTCGATGTTACCGCGGTGCCTGTGTAGAACACGCCTATGCTGTCGGCTCCGCCGGCTCCGCCCTCTGCCGTGCTCGATGCCGGAATGCTTTCGGTCAGCGCAAATACGCCACCGGTAAGGGCACAGTTGACGACGCCAAGTCGAAGTGTCCCGCCATCATTGAACATTACCACCCAGAGCCGAAACGCCGTTGACGATGTAACGCCAAGGGTTGATCCCGACGAAACCACCAGCGACATTGCCCCTGTAGCGGACACCTGCGACCACGATCCCGTAGCGCCCGTGACGTTGCGGAAGATGAAAGTCGCGGGTGATGTGGCTGAAGGGTCGGAGCCTGCATTGTCCTTGAGCGCGATCGTAAGCGCACTGGCTGCGGCACTCACCGCGATCGTCGCGTTGGCAAATCCAAATCGAGGAGGCAGAGTGCCGGTAGTCGTAATTGCGAGACCGTCGCCGGTAATGCTGGTGACCGTTCCTGAGCCGGGCGCCGCGGCCCAAGTCCCGTCGCCGCGCCAGAAGGTTGAGGACGAAGCGGATGTGCCGCTGTTCAGGTTGCCAACCGGAAGATTGCCTGTGACGTCGTTAGCAAGCCTTACCGTGAGCGTATTGTCGGCGCCTGCGATGATCTTGTTGGTGAGCGTGACACTGGCGGCATTCTTCGTGGCATCGCTGGTATTATCGACGTTCCCTAACCCAACGTCACCCTTGACCAGCGCAAGCAGTGTTTTGAAGGCTGCATAGGTCTTGGACTTGATTAGTTTGCCCGTGGTGCCGTCGAAGATGGCGGGCAGATCGTCCGTGACCGACGCAGGGCCAACAACCTTGTTGGCGAGGCCCGCCGTCAGAGCCGCCGCAGCATCGGCTGCCACGACAGCATCGGCCGCTGCCTGCGCGGTCGAAACTGGCTTGTTCGCATCGCTGGTGTTGTCAACGTTCTCCAGGCCAGTGACAACGTGCTGGGCATCCCAGTCCGCAAGATCGACGCTGACACTTGGGTCAGCTGGGCCGCCCGTGACCTTGCTGTGCGTAACGACAGGGGTTGCCATCAGGCTTCAGTCCACGTTTCGGGTTGTTCGGTCTTCGGGGTCCAGTGGCCAGCCAAGTAGGCAATCGCGAACGCAGGCCGGGCAGCGAAGAGCGGCGAAAAGCCCACGCCAATGGTTGGGCGCTCGCGATTGGTCCACGTCTCCGACTGTTTTGGCTTCGGGGTCCAGGCCATCAGGCGGCCTTCTCGCTATTGGTGGTGATCTGCGCAGGATCGAAGCCATCCGCTCGCAGGACCGTCCTAACGGCTTGGCGAAGCCATTCTGATGGCTTGGTGCCCTTGGCGACCGCGGCGCGGTCAACAAGCTCCCACACCTCAGGCTGATCGCGCCAAGCCTTGGTGCCGCTATATCGAACGGGTTCGGTCATCACGTCCTCACCACCGCTGAGAATTGCACCGCGGCTGTAGTCGAGGACTCGCCGGCCGAAACAAACCCGATAGTGTCGCCCTTGTTGACGATCGGCGGGTCCATCTGGTGGAAGTCGATCAGATCCACAGTGCCGGCGGCCGAATCCGCAACGGCTACGGTGACGGTGCTGCCGGGGACGGCCACGCCATTGATCGTCATCGACCAAGTGCAGTCCGAGCCGGTGATAGCTCCCTGGAGGCAGGACACGGCCGTGTAGAGCTTGCCGCTCACCGGGGAGGCAACGCGCGCCGTACTGGCTGTGCTGATGTCAGCGAGGCCCGCAGACACGTTGACGAGGCTCCAAAGCGCGCTCATCGCGCGACCGCCGGCTTATTGAGAGTGTAGCCGCGCTGCTGCATGAACTGCAGCACGGTCTCTGCCTCCATGTACGACAGCCGGCTTAGCGGCGTGTGGGTCTGGAGCAAGAGAACCAGCGTATTCAATTCGTCCTTGGTGAGCATCGACCGATCCCGGTTTCAGTGGTGGTTGCGCCGGGGGGCACGATCGGTGCCGGGGTCGCTTCATTCGCTAAACAATGTAAGGCGAACCGACTGAGGTCGCAAGACCATGTTATTTTTGATCGGCTAGTTCTTGTTGAAACAATTCAGTATTTTACCATTATTCGTTCAATGCACACGCTATGCACACACGACACCTAGTTTTGAGTGATTGCGGTGGCGAATTCACATCGACGGGGTTTGCATCTGTTGGCGCGCATTCCTCGATCGCCGCAAGCACGGTTGGAGGCCAGGCCACAGCTGAGGATATCGCCACCAGCAGGTCTGGCGTCGCAAGTTGCGATGCGGAACGCTCGGCTTTCCTCGCGCGTGCGCGCGTATTGGTCCGCGTCTCGCTGTTGAGCGCTCATCTCATCAATCAGACGACATTCACGCCAGGGAGTTACGGTTTTCCAGTTACGGTTACGGTTACGGTTACGGTTACGCTTTGGCCGGTTACGGAAGTTACGTTACGGTTCTCCCCCCTATAAGGGGAGACCGTACGTAACCGAAACCGTACCTCAGGCAGCCTCACCCGCTGGCGCATACTTGGCCTGCAATGCCTTGGCACATTCGGCCAGCACCTCGTCCAGCACCGACATGGGATCGCGATCGGCCGCCTTGGGCACGTTCTGCTTGATGAGGTCGATCAGCTTGAGGGTTACCTCGCCATCCATCCGGCTTGGCAATGGACCTGGATCGTATCCGATGAGCTTAGGCGGCTGTGGCGGCCCCTCTCGCAATCCTAGCCTCTCTTCAAGCTCTATGATGCGCTTGCGCAGCAGGCTGGCATCGCTGGCATTGATAATGTTGCCGGCATCGTCGCGGATTGGATCAACGATCTCGCGCACCAGCACGTCGCCGTTATACAGCGTTCGGCTGCCCTCTGGCAGTACGCCCACCAACTCAATTCGGTTGATTCTGTCCGCCTCAACTTCGGACTGCCACCGGATCTTTAGATCGCGCTCGGCTTCCTGCTCCGGTGGTTTATCGCCGTACCGCTTCGGATGCAGCTTCGCCATCAGGAACTTGAGCGTATCGACCTTGAGGCGGGATCGGTTGACCCACTCATTGTCGCACCGTGCGGGCCTCTTCCCTTCCGCCGGGATGGTGTCTTTCGAGCTATCCCACGCGATTTCCAAAATCTCTTCGGCGTACCAGTCCATCAGGGCTTCCCGCGCCTGCTGATACTTGTTCTGCCGGCCGGTGTCCTTCTCGATCCAGCGCAAGAAGGTCTGCCGGCTCGGCATGTCCGGGTCGTCGCATATCTTGCGCAGCCCCTGCCCGCCCGCCATGCGGTCACAGATCTCGTCAAAGATATCTTGAATGAACTCCTTGGGGCGTCCGATCGGCTGTTCCGGCGGCGTGATCTCAGGCTTGGCTTTAGCTTTCATGGTTCACCTTCCAGCGTCCGCCGTACTCACGGACCATGTTTTTATCAATCAGGGAGTAGCGCGCCTCGGTAAGGCTTGCCTTGCGCGTGATGCCAGCGGCGTGAGCTTGAGCGTTCCATTCTTCGAGAGTGAGCCCGTCCGCCCCTGCTTCGTGCAATATTCTGAAGAGCAGCTTTTGGTTTGTGCCTGACAACTTCGGCTCGCTGGATTTCGGCGCAACTTGCGCTAAAACTCCCTCGCTGCTGACAATGTTGACCGTGATGGGGTCGCCGTCCTCGTCGGTGCCGAAATCGTGCACCTCAGACCTGAACGAGAACAACGAACCTTCCGGCATGTCATTCGCCTTGGTCACTGTGGCGGTTTTGATTTCCTTGCCGGAAATCTCGACCATCACATCAACATCGCCCAGGATTGCATTGGATCCCCTGGCGCCGCGGGTTTCGTCTTTTCCCGTATGGCCTACGAGGGCAACATGAGGGTTGCCTGCCTCGTCCTTGATGCGCTGAATATTGGCGAACACCGCGCCCTGATCCTTGGCGCTATTCTCATCCTTCCCGCCGGCAGCAATCAACTTCGCGAACGTGTCAAAGATTAGCAGCCCGGCAGGTCCGCTCTGCGCATTCATGATCGATCGCAGGGTTGCCTTCACATCGTCAACGCATGTCAGGCTGGTCAAATCGATCGTACTGCTGCAGATGGCGATATCCATTTGCGCCATATCGTCTGCGGACAGATTCAGGCGTGTGCAATGGGCTGCAAGTCGCCGTTGCACGAGATCGGCGCGCTCCAGCGCGAAGTAAACAACCGGAAAGCAGCTATCAACCCTGCGCCCATGCCAAGGCAGTTGGTTTGCCGCACAAACCGATAGCTCGGCCATTAGGGCCGATTTCATACCCCCCGGCGGGGCAATCCACGCGGAAGTCTCGCCCTTGGCCAGAAGCCCCTTAACAATCCAGCGCTTCGGCGCCGGCTTGAAAGATAGTTCCTGGATCAGGCGAAACGGATACTTGAGCCGCGCGCGGCGTTGCCGATGCTCTTCTTCAATTTCCTGAATTTGAGCGTCTAAACCGGCGTCAGCGAACGGGTACGATGGCGCCATACGCGGCTTCTCGATCCCGCCGAGACAATTGCCAGCGCTGTCATAAGCCATCTCCTCGGGAAATTCCGGCTCAATCATCGCGCCTCCAACCCGACCGCGATCAGGTCCTCAATGAGTGCGCCGCCGTGAATGCTCAAAAGATCGTTGGCAGTGGCGATGTCGTACAGGCAATCGACCACCTCGCGTTTACGGTGCGGGTTTCGCTGCACCATGCCGCCCAGCGTGAGACACTCGATCTCAAACTGGCTCAGCTTCGCGAGGGTCACATTTCGTTTGGCATCCACTTTTGCCGCGGTGATGTCGTCGATGTCGGGAATGGTGAAGTGCTTCATGCAGCACCACCTTCCCCGAATACGAGCGGGGCAAGGGTTGCAGCCATCGCTGCGGTGATGGCGCAGCGGCGCGCCAATCGAGAGGCTTGCAGGTTAAGCAGAGATGCTTTAGATTCCGTGGTGTCCCCAAAGACACAATTCGGAATTGGGCTGCCCTCCAGGCGGCCCTTTTCTTTGATATCCATGTTAGGCGGCGGCCTCCGTTGCTTTGGAGGGCTTGCGACCGCGCCCAGTCCCCTTGAACACTCCCGCTGTTGAAATGCGCTTGCAGCGCTCCAGCCAGTCGTCCAAGTCGTCGGGGTCGTATCGGACCTGCCCGGTCTTGATGAAAGTCGGGCCGCCGCCGATCGTGCGGAGCTTCGCCAGATAGCCGGCCTCATAGCCGGTGTATGCGGCGGCGCCTTCGGTATCGAGAGATGGCCGTCGCACCTTGACGACCGCAGGCTGTTCGATCTTGCCCATTTCTGTCCTCGGGTAATTGTTGAACCGGGGCCAGAAATATTGGGAATTGCTCAGGCTGTAGTCAGGGACTTACTCTTCAGGCAAATCCCCGAGCCAATTGGTTGAAGTTTCCCAGGGGCGAACGCCTTGAAACTCCTCGATCTCGCGACGATGCCCCTTTATGCGATCGGCGTGATTATCAACGTCCTGCTTCGTCAGATTTTTATCTGAGTAGTGTTCACGTATTGCTGCGCTCCAATTCCCCTTGAACCAGGGCAGGCTTGCAACAATCATTGCATCATCTGGCGTCGTGTATGAAACGCGCTTGCCGTCCAGCCCAATCTCGGCCTTACCCTTTTGGCCGTAGCCCACCCCGCGCGGCGGCTTGTCGCTCGTCCGCTCCGGAATGCCCTGTCGCATCGACGCAGACACCATTTGTTTTAGCACAGCTAAGATTTCAGCGTGGCGAGACGGATCTGACGCCTGCGCCTCCATTGTATCGAGCGATACCCGCACAAACGAAATGCAAAGAGTTATTTCAGCGGCTTCACTCATTTGCGCTCCGCAATCTGAACCACATTGTCAGCCGGCGGATCGAGGATCAGCGCGACCAGGCCAGCCAACTTCTCCAGCGCATCGCGCTTCTCCGCGGCGTAGCTGTGCCGATCGTACACGCCACGAACTCCGGCCAGCTTGTGACCCAGCACCATTTCGGCGATGTCGCTGGAGACGCCCGCTCGCGACATCAGCGACCGCGCCGTACGCCGTAGGTCGTGCAGCACCCACGGCGCCATCGGCTTCATGCCATCCTTCTTTCTCTGCCGGGCAATGAGGGCGTCCAGCTCTCGCTTGGACTTGCTCCAGCCGCTGAACGGCTTCTTCCCGCCAGTCGTCGAGAAGATGTAACCCGTCTTGCGATCCGCGAACCATCGCAGGGCCGCAGCCGTCAGGGGGACCGCGTTAGGAAGCCCGGTCTTGTACCGTTCAGCAGGGATTAGCAGTGTGTCGCCGTCGAGCTCCTCGGCCTGAGCAAGCCCGATCTCGTCACGGCGTTGGGCCGTCAATAAAAGCGCCCGCACAGCCTCACAGAACGCCGCCGGCAGCTCGCCGGTATTGAGGGCCTGCCACACACTACGGATTTCATCGTCCGCCAGCGCCCGCGTCCTGGCCCGATCTGCCGGCTTAGTGCGGGCCATGCCTTTGACGATTGGGGGCACGAACCCCTCATCCCGGGCGGCGTACCAATTGAACGCCTTGCGCAGATACGCCAGCACCCTATCCGCGGTCGGCGCCTTGTCTGCATCCTCGATTGCGTCCAGAAGCTGCACGATGTCGAGCCGCTTCACGTCATAGATCGACTTCCGGCCGATCCTGGGGCGAACATATACCTCGAAGCTGCGCTTCACGGTCTTGGCGCTGCGCAGCTTGTCCACATGCCGATTGATAAACTGGTCCAGCACGGCATCGACGGTATTGGTGTCCGCCTGCCGTTCCCGGGCAGCGGCTGCCCGCTTCTCCTCCAGCTCAGCTACCGGGTCGCGGTGGTCGGCGACATCACCGGCCCGTTTCTTGGCAAGGTCCCGCGCCTCGTCGGCGGTAATCGAGCCGTGAAGGCCAAGACCAAGCCAGCGCTGCTTGCCGGTCCCCTTGTCGCGGTAGCGGTAGCCGTAAGTCACAGCGCCGCTATTCAGGCACCGCGCCACGAAGCCCTTGATCTCTTGATCGTGCAGGACTTGGCCGGCTTCGAGAGTATCAACCTTCCGTTTGGTGATCTTGCCTTGCATCGCCGGCCTCCCGTGCACACGGAAAAGTAAAATGGTCTATGTGCACACTCTATGCACACACTCTCGGGTCAACGCAAGGAATTTCTTGGAATGTGTGGGAAATGATAGAAAAGGCTGATACGATTGGATTATTGTGATGCCTAAGGGGAAATTCAATGAACGCAACAGCTTGGCTTAGTGTGCATTCTTCGACTGTTAATCGAATGGTCGCTGGTTCGAATCCAGCCCGGGGAGCCAGTAAATTCAATTGTTTCTCAGATTTCGACGCGGCGCCGGACAGGCGCCTCCCGCATCGGGGCCACTTCAAGGGCCACTTGAGAATCCTGCGTCCCGAGCGGCAACGTACTTGATCCCTAAGGGGCTAAACAGTCGCATCGGAGAGCGCCCCCGATCGGGCGGCTAGAGCAGCGGATGCGGTGCCTACCTGCTGCCGATCAGTGCAGTCTGAGTTTACGTCACCCGTCACTACAGTCCGCCGATCCAAAGTGACGTTCGGTCCCGAGCGGCACGCTGCGGATTTTTTTCCCACCGACGCGGCTGTTTCAATTAGGGATCCGATTTGCTCAGCCGTTACCTGCCGGCTCGGCAAAAGACAGCGCGAGCCGCAAGAATTCTTCGCGGTCAAATTCAACTTCACCGAATGTACCACGCAAGACCAGCGGACAGGTCGCCGCTGCCTTGAATGCTGCTTCATTGATCAGCCTATATTCGCGGCCGTGCAGATTCATCGTAAGGCCGGATAACGCTTGAAGTCGGTAGCTGATAGCGACCAGATCAGCGGTGCTTACTTCCTTGGAAAGAGCATCGACGATTGAAACGGTGGCGTTCTCGAATCCACGGGGGCCATCTTCAGCCGCGCTGTTGGCGCGGATCAGAAGATCGGCACAAACTTCTCGTACTGGCTCGCCCATATAAGGTTCCTGCGAATCGGGATCACTCACGATGACACAATGCAGGGTGCCAAAACCGAAGATTGAGGGCTTGTCCCACCTATTCACAGGGGGCTGCCACAAGCGCTGCTTGATGCGGAATCCGTCCATTATCATCGAACGGCGCGGTTAAGCCTTGGAGCGCTTCTGGCGCGGCGCTGGAGTCGGTTCCGGCCCGTGCCGGTGCAGTGCCTTCAGCATGGCGATACGGGCGATCATCTGACGGCCCGTCACGCTCGGCAAGCCAATGAAAATGAAAGAGCTGAGGTACTCCGAACTAGTTCGGAAAGATCAACCGAGCCGCGGTAACTTGCGGAGGCCGTTGGCAATCCGCCGTTGCCGGTCGGTTGGAATGGGCGGCCTCAGGACAGCCCGGTCCCCCCGGCCCTGGGGCCGCCTATCCAAAGGGGCCGCCAACTGAGGCAGCCTCTACTCCGGGTCTTGGTCGATCGGCTGGGACGACGGCTCGCTCAACGCCCCCGAACTGGCGCGCCGCGCGGAATCTGCCGGCTCAGGTTTCGACGCGGCGCCCGACAGGCGCCTTCTTCATCGGGGCCACTTCAAGGGCCACTTGAGAATCTTGCGTCCTGAGCGGCAACGTACATGATCCTGAGGGGCTACCGTGATCATGGCCCCGAAATATCACCCACGCCCCTCTGGCAGCGACCGTAAGACGCTGAAGAAGGGGCTCGCGCCAACGCCAGGAATGATCGATGATCCGATCGCCATCCACGAACGACCACGGATCTTCGATCTTGAGCTGAACGCCCTTGAGAGTGGTGTCAGCGAAACGGAGTAAAGGGAGAAACCGGGGCCGTGACAATCAGGACGCCTTATTCGTCGTCGGGAGTTAGGGGGCCCGATCCGCCTGAACGGCCTGACGGGGCGGATGATGGTGCGAACCATCAACCGTCCGCGCAGGAAAGCCGCCAAACGATCGCGACTCAGACGGCTGACGCGGCGCCTCAGGACGCTCCCGCCTTCTTGCGACGGGGCTTCGGTTCCAAGCTTCAAGGGCCGAGCGGTCAATCGTCTCAGCTATCGAAGCCCCTCACCTACACCGCCACGAAACTGCACTCTGTCGTCGAGCGTTGGCGGCGCCATTTTGCGCAGGATACTTCAATGCCAAAAGCCGAACACCATGTTGCAGTGATAGGAGGCGCTGCATTTGCAATCCTGGCCGTGGTCGTGGTCGTTGCAGGCGTCGGCGCCGCCATTGCGGTTGGTCAGATAAAGTCCCTGAAGTCAGACGTTGCCATGCTCCAACGAGAGCTCCTGCCGCTCAGGGAGCGTCTTGGAAAGCTCGAGCAGGCGGAAAAGACCAGGAGAGACTCTGGTCAACAGGAGGCGGCGCAAGTCGATGCCACCTCGGAAAAGAACAAAGCCGGTGGGGAGACCCGCACCGATCAAGCCGTACTCAATCTCTCGCGAGAAGAGGCTCAGGTGATAAGGGAATACATCAAGCCGGCCCCTTCTTCGGGCACGGCGGTCGCGCCAGCGATCAACGTCGGCGATCCCATAGCCGGCGCAACGATTCCTTTGCCGTCGCCAATCACGGAGAAGGTGCCAAGATTGTTGGGAGCCAGATTTACGACTCGCAACGGCGCGATCATTATCAGCATGAGGAACAGCCGCCGTGCCGATGCCGTGTTAGCTCCCAACTAGACTTGGCAGGCCATCGAAGATTCCGAAATTGCTTGGAGCCAGGTTTACGACCCGCAATGGATCGATCATCATTTTGCGACGTGATAGCCGGCAGGCCGACCTTGTCTTGCCACCTAACTAGCTAAGCTGCGAACTCACAGGTGCACGGCCAGACGACGGTTGCGGATCCCCGCGGAGGTGGTTGCTGTGCGGTTTGGCTCTATCAGGCCCCTTTCGCCGCAGCATCCAGTGCGGCTACGCCGCAATGCGATTGCTTCGACGAGACGAGACACGTCGCAGCCAACTCACCAGAGCCCTTACTTCCTTCCCCACGGCGAGGAAATAGAGCAGGTGCGTGACCGCAAAGGACAGGAGGCAAGTCCCTAAAATGGTCGCCATCACATACAGGCCAACACCCGACGGGACCGCCATGGTTCCAAGCGATGCCTGCGTGAGGGTGGGTACGCCAACCTGCCAGGAGAAGACCAAAAAGCCGGCATAGACTACGCTCAAATGCGTTGCGACCGTGAAAGGGAGCCTGGACCTGGCTGCGAGCCCAATGCAGGCAAGCGCGAAGATCGGAAGCGCAACCCCGAAGAACTGAAACCCGTCAATTGGAACGAGATAGCTCAACGCTGAGTAGCTGCGCTGAAAGATGCCGAACACTCTGAGATTGATGAACCAGAGAAGTTCAGAGCTGGGGGCATATTGAAGGGCCCGCGCGGCCAATTCGGCGCAAAGCGTGGCGGTAAAAAGCGCGAACGGTCCGAGAAATTGCAGCTTGAAAAGACGGTTCATGAGACGAGCCATACGCCAAAAACGTTTAACGCGTCTTAAAAGCTCCCGGCGCAGGGCGCGCCCTCTAGCCGATAAATATCAATAAAATCAAACTGGTACGACCAGCTATTCTACCCTGGCTGGTTATTCGGCGGCCTCTCAATGAACCGCCGGCTGCCATTGAGCAGCTCAAGGTTGTTGATGACCACCGCGTTGGTCGGGTCGAGCGAATAAGCCCTCTCAAACTTTCGCCGCGCCGCATTCAGGTTGCCACGCAGCATGTATGAATATCCCTGATCATTCAGGAGTTGAACGGTTTCGCCCCCCAGCCGAGTCGCCTGCGCGTAAGCCTGATCGGCGAGATCAAAACGACGCAAGCGATCATAGCTCGCTGCGAGCCCCATCCAGGCCGTCAAATCCTTCGGCGCCTTCTCGACCGCATCCTTGAAATAGCGCTGGGCGATCCCGTAATTGCCGCGGTTGAATTGCTCCAATCCCATCCGGACCGGCTCGTCGGAGGGGTAGTATTTGACGTCGGTGGGCTCTTGAACGGGGTCCGGCCCTCCGGCGTCCACGGGCGCAACGATTGCCGCCTGCCGGACCGTGGCGTCACAGCCGACCAGCACTGTCCCCAACCAGCAACAGGTCAGCATTAGAATGAGACGACGCATAACCCTTGGTCCCCCGCCCCGGTCCAGCGGACCAGTGCACTGTTCGAAATATCATCGCTAAATTTACTTACCAAAACCGGTTACCTAGCCGCTCCGCCGACCGGCACCGATACTCCGGCAGTCGATCCAGCCCCCAATCCTTCTATGTTGACGTTCTGGGTTGCGGTAGGCCGCACGCCCATTTGCCTGGTCGATTCGCCGATGTCGGGAAGCTGATCCACCGGCTGCTTCGTGTTGCCATAGCGTGTCACGGCGGCGCCCACGCGCCGAGCGTCATACGCGATCCTGCGATCAGCGACGTATCGCGGCCATGGATGGATGGTGTGGGCGACGGCGTTGACCTGTTTGGCATCGCCGGCGCTCATGGTGATGGTGTCGGAGCGCTGGAAGTAGCGATCCACTTCGTCGTGCCCCGCCAATCCATAGCAGCCCCCGAGCAGGAGCGGAGCGAATATGGCCAGCAATCTGATGCGCATAGTTCGTCCTCAGTTCAGGGTTTTGATCGCTGTTTGACCAGAAACGGGAGCCGGCGGCGGAGCACGCACTGTGAGCTCCGGGGCGATGATGTGGCCGTACGGTCCCTTCACCTCGCCGCCGGAATTGACATAATCGTTATAGCGCTTTCGCACTTCCATCTGGCCGTTGAGGAAGAAATCGACGTCATTAGCCGGCATGCGTGAATCCAGCGGTGAGGCCAATCGCTGCCCCGGCACCGCCGGCGCGACAAGGCGCGGCGTGACGATGATCACCAGATCGGTCTCCTCCTGCTGGTAGGACGAACTGCGGAACAGCGTCCCGAGCACCGGCACCGAACCGATCCAGGGCACTTGCGAGACGTCCTGCCGGTTGCGGGTTTGCAGCAGGCCGGCGATGGCAAAGCTCTGGCCGTCGCGCAACTCGACCGTGGTGCGGGCGTCGCGGCGGGTCAACGATGGAACTGTCGTCCCCGCGATCGTAATCGCATTGGAGAAATCAAGCTCACTGACCGACGGCTCGACCCGAAGGTTGATCACGCCACGCGAGAGAACGGTGGGCACGAAGGCCAGCTCAACACCGAACTTCTTGTATTCGATCGAAATGGTGGGAAAACCGTTCCCAGTCGTGCTGGGTATCGGCACCGGAAATTCACCGCCGGCCAAGAAGCGCGCCGCATCGCCCGACAGCGCCATCAGGTTCGGCTCCGCCAGGCGGCGCAGCACGCCCTTGGTCTCCAGCGCCGTCACCAGGCTGTCGATCGACATGCCGTTGTTGAGCCTGAGAATGCTTGTGAGCAATGCGCCGTACGGCGCTGCGCCGCTTGCCAGCGTGGCGGCCGTACCAAGCAGCGGAAGGCTGCCAGCAGGATTGCCCCCAACGGGGGTACTGCTCGGCAGTTGAACAGCAGTAGCTTCCCCGCTGATGGGCGTCCTCCTGATCGTATTAGTACCGCCGATGGGGGCCCTCCCGATGACCCCTGGTGCGCCGAGGCCTGTATTCCCCACGTTCGTGCCGTTTGCATTGGCGACAAAGAGATTGACACCCAGGTCACGCCCGGCAGTACGGGCGACCTCGAGGAAGCGCACCTCCAGCATGACTTGCTGGGGTCCAGCCACGTTCATGGCGTTGACGACGGTGCCGCCCTTCGCGACCATGCCGGTGGCAATCGCCATCGCTCGCTCGGCGGCGACCGCGTCCGCTGCGGTTCCGCTCAACACCACCTGGCCCTCCCCGGAGGAGACGCGAATGCCGCGCGTGCCCGTGCTGGACTGGATGTTCTGCTGCAGATTGCCGGTATCGAGCGCGACCTCGACATCGAGGATGCCGATCTGCTTCATCGATGAGTCGAACAGGATGACGTTGGTGGTGCCGGTCTGCTTGCCCTGGATGTAGATCAGGTGATCGCTCAGCGATTTCACGTCTACGATCTCAGGCGAGCCCGCCACGATGGTGGAAAAAGGCGTATCGACCCTGAAGGTGCGCGACTTGTTGATGGTCACCCTGACGCGCTGGACGTCGTTCATTTCGCTGACGAAGACGCCGCTGGAGGAGCCTCGCCGATCCGCAGCACTCGCGCGCTCGGCGGAATCAAACAAGGCAAGCGCAGCGCCAAGAACGATTACGCTCGAGGCGAGAAGCCTCCCGCCTGCCCTACCCGAAACGCGACTGCCCTTCATTCGCTTTCCCCTCGCCGCGAACCACTTCTGTTCCCGTAAATGTACGGCCTCAGCGTCCTAACAACTCTCCTTCGCGCACCACGTCGCAAAGCTTACAGTTTGTCCCACTATAAATCGTTACTTCGCATTCCCGGCGCGCTCTGGCCTCAGTGAGGACACTTCCCGGTCTCCCGCTGGCCGCGAATGCGACTCCAAGATCATCATCCGTCATGCTCCTCGCTTGCAAGGAGAGACCCTTGCCAGGTTGCTGCAAGATCAGAGAATATTTCCCAATGTTGCGAGCGAGCACCACCTTTTGTGCGATGCGAGAAACAGCCGCGGCCAACACTCGATCGCTTGCCGTCCGCCATATTCCCGATGAGTTGCATATAGCCCGCCAGGTTCCTCTCGCGCGTCATGCAAATGCCCCGATTTGAGAGTGCTCGCGCCGAAATTCGCGCAGGCTCGACAATGGAACCGCGGGCCAGATCGAGGACCTTGCCGACCAATGTCTCGCGCCAAAGGCCGAACAGAATTCGGCTCACTGCATGCCGAGTCGCTCGCTGGACGGGGACCGCCATCGTTGTGGGCTCGTCAAGTGCTCATCGGCTTGATGCCCGAGAAAGTGCCTAGAAAGGAATTGTGGTGGACGCGCTCGGGTTGTTCAATGATGTGCCCCATATCGGCATCAGCATGCTGAAACTCGGTTCGGATGCCGTAACAGTAAGTGCGGAGCCCCCCGTGGTCGTGTTCAGCGTCGGCGAGAGACCGCCGGCAAATAGCATTGGGGCAACGGCTTTTTTTTCCGCAGTGGACGGCAGGGGGTCACCGCTGCAGGTTGGTGAAGTTCTGCTCATTACACTATTGACGAAGCAGTCGTTGATCATCCATGTCCGAGCACCAGCATTCGCGAGCGTCCGCAAGGACTGCATGGTGATTGCGTAACGCCCCAGATCGAAGATGGCGAACATCAATATGAAAAGCGGCGCGGCGACTAGGCAGAATTCCATCGCTCCGATGCCGCGCTGATCGAGCTTTCTCATTATTGCACCAACTGGACATACTGGCTGCTGGTCAGCTTCGTTGCCGCCGGGCACCCTGTGGTGTCAAAGGTGGCATTACCGTTGAACTCGACCGAGGCGGCGATCAACTGGCCGCACTGGCCGCCGTCTACGGCCATCGACGGATTGCCCTGAAACGTCACCGTTGCGTTCGGCGCGTAGATGTTTCCTGTGAGGTTGATGTTACTAGTTCCACCGAATTCCGCCTCCACTGCTGAAGCGTAGTACATGGCCATGTACTGGAATGATGCAGCGCTAGACTGAAGGGCCGCGGGAAGCGACGAGGCACTCGGGGCCGTTGTCGGTCCACTGAGCGTAAGCGTCCCGCCGCCTTTCGTGTCGATCTCTCCTCCTGGCAGCACAATGAACGTCACGCCCGTACCGGTGATCGAGGAGCCTCCGGCGAGGGTCAGCTTACCAGATACGAAGTACACCCCTGGAGTTAACGTCAGAACATCAGTGCCCTTCGTCTTGAAACCGTCATTCGTGCATGGGTTGGCGGCCGTGTAAGGGGTGAACGCAGTTGCCGGGGTGCATTTTGCAAGACCGCATTTGGCGGGAAGCGTTGGGCTCGCTCCGCACAACGCGGTGAGGGCGCCGTCGAGAGCAGAAAAGGGATTGGGGATCGGCGCCGGCATATACGTTAGCGCGGTGTTGCAGAACGTTGCGGCACCCGTGCAGCCGCCGACGGTCGATAGCGAGCCGAGATTCATGGTCATCCCGCCGCCGGTGAAGTCGATTGCATCCTTGGCCGTACTGTTCGAGGCCATGCCGCAATTAGGCGCATTGATGTTCGGGCTGCCCTGGAAACTGATCGAGCCTGTCAACGACAAGACGCATGGCGGCGCTGTCAGGCTTTGTACCTTGGCCACGGCTGTCGCGCCGATATTGACCGTGGTCAAACCAAGCACTCTCGCCAGGTATGCCGGCTGTTGCTGGCTGACAGTGGCCTGCACGTAAGTTCCGGCCGCCCCCTTCCATGAAGTGTGCGAAGCAATCACGACGGTCTGCGAGATTCCTGTCGGGCTGGTGCCGCACTGGGAGCCGGGATAGGAGCTGCCGCCCGCGTTGCAGAACGCGTTCTGTGCCGCGGCTTGCTTGGCGCGATAGTCCACTGTTTCTGTAACCGCGCACGGTAGGTTCGATAAGCACAATTCCTGCACGGCACCCGAATAGGCTGCCGCATCGGCGGCATTCTGCGCGTGTTGCCTGGTAACGTACCACGATCCCGCCTCGCCCCCGAGTGCGACCACTCCTATCAGCGGCACCAGGGCGATAACGGTTGCGAAGGCGACGGAACCACGACGAGAGCGAAGCAGGCTACGCATGGAACACTCCTATTGAAACCGTTCACCGTAAGACAGTGTGAACGAACAAGGATTGCCGTTACCACTCCGACAGATCACCGCTCGTAGCACGATGGGCTCCACGGTGACGGTCGTCGTGTATGTATAGTGCTTGGGCGAAAGAAAGTTGGTTGCGGAGCAGGCAGCCATGGTATCGCTGCAAACGACCTGCAGATCGTTGATGGGATAACCCGAAACCGAAGTGGGCAGTGCCGCCTTCCAGGCTGCCCAATCGGTAACGTCCGGTGGCGGGGCGTACTGGATCTTTTGCCCGAAGGCGCGCAATGCCTCCCACGCGGACACAAACCGAAAGCCCGCGGCCGCAACGTCGGCAAGCGGCAGAAGCAGGCCCACCCCCAGGAAAAGGAAAACGACCAGCATTTCCAACGCGGCGGCGCCGCGCTGATCCGCGATGAAAGAAACTCTACGGCTCACGAGCCTGTCTCGACAGGGCAATAAATGCAGCACGTTGGCCCCTCCGCGTCAGTGTTGGACCGATGCAGATCAACACGCATGTCCATCACAAGCCGCCATTCATGACCACTCACCAAACATACGGAATCAATCTCCAGCGTGATGCTTCATAACTGGAGTACTCAGGGAGGCTGCGCCGAAGCAGGTCTTCTTCGTAAAGAATTCGGCATATCTGGACGCCGATATGCAGGATCAGCAGTGTCACCGTTAGCGGTGTCAGGTATTGCAGCACTATACCCAGGACCACGAGTTCTTCCGCCAGATAGAGCGGGTGTTTGATCCATCGGTAAGGACCGGTTTGCACCACTTTACGCGCCTGCGGTACCAAACTGAACGACTTGCCCAGATGTCGGATCGTCACAAGCATCATGATGATGCCGACCAGCACGCAAGCGGTGGATAGCAAGTTTGGCAACGCTTCGTCGGTTTTGCCGAAGAAGGTGATTGTCCATGGCATATAGCTGCCGACGAATGCAGCTATTCTAGGCAGCAGGCCGGCCGCGTGCGCCTTTGCCGGTGGCCTGGTCATGATCAACACCGTCAGGAGCAGGTAGAAGATGCCGAGGCAAAAACTCGACAGAAGCGATGGCCAGGGATCGGCAAGCGATGTGCCAATTTTTGTGGCAACCAAGAGCGCCAGCAGCATGAACCACATGCCGCCAAGCAGCTGCATCGTCCGCTCGTAAGACCAGTTTCTCGACAGGGTAATCGTGTTCATGGCTTATTTCATCCCGAAGCTGGCGAATGTACGAATGAGGTGCAGAAACGGACTTCCACCCAAAATGATGAACATCGCTGGAAGCATGAACAACACCATCGGAATAGTCAGCTTGGCACCTAACTTGTGTGCTCTTTCTTCCAGGTTGGTAATACGTTCTCGCCGGAGGTCGACGGCGATACTGCGCAGCGCCTGGCTCAACGGCGTTCCATACTGCATGCTTTGGCTCACCATGGTGCCGAACCGGCGAAGTCCTTCTGACGTAGATCCAATTTTCTCGAATGCGTCGCTGCGATTTGGCAATACCCGCAGATCATCAAGAAGGCTGTACAGGACCCGGGCCATCGCAGGATTGGTCCGCTTCATTTCTTCCGCTACTCGTTCCAGCGCGCTCTCCAGACCCATTCCCACTTCGCTGCAGACAACCAGCAAATCGATCATATCCGGCGTGCCTAGCCGGATGCCGGCGTTAAAGCGCCGTCTCAGCACCGACAGGATCAACCGCGGCCCCATAATTCCGATCACCACGCCAATGAGCATGAAGACCAGCCCATCGGTCAGCGACTTCCCTGAAAGCTGCGCGACAAACAAGCCAATGATCGGAAACAAGAACATGCTGACAGTCTTGACACCAATCCAGATCGGCAAGGTTCGATGAGGATTGAAACCTGACGCTTGAACGATCGTTCGTAGCTGGTCCAGATTCTCTGCAGAGTAGAAGCGCCGATACCGCATCCCGAGCGACGAAAGCCAGCCAGTCATGTCTCCCAAGGGCGCCGACCGGCCAGGAACGCCCATCACGGCGTTTGTCACCCGCATGTTCAACGCACGAATGTGCAGTTCGTAAATGATCAACACGAACGTCGCAGTCGCAATTGTTATGGTGAGGGCGACTAAACTGAGACCAAAAGTCATAGTTGTGTTTCCCTTCTGACCATCCAGCGTATCACAAGGGTTCCGATAATCACCGAGGCTGCCGCGTAAGCCAGGAGCACGTTTCCGGTCGGATCGTAGAACAACAGATCAACTGTTTGCGGATTGATCAGGTATAGCAACCCACCTACGACAATGGGCGAGACTGAAAGTGCGCGAGAGGAAAAGATCACCTCTCCTGCCAGAGCCTTCGCGCGAGCAGCGAGCGCAACACGCTGCCTCACAGTGTCTCCCAGAGTCTGCAACGTTTCGGTCAAGCTGCCACCTGACTTCAGCTGGACTGCAAGTGTCACCGCAAAAATCCCATACTCCGTCACTTGCGTTCGCTGATAGACAGCTTCTACAGCTTCCTCTGGAGATCTCCCCATCGTCACTTCGCTGCACACGATGGCGAACTGCCCGGCTGTTGGCTCCGGCATCTCGCGAGCGATGGTGCGAAATGCTTCGTTCACAGGCAGCCCGGATCGAACAGTACTTGTCACCAGCTGGATCGTGTCAGGCAGCTGCTGAAAAAGCTGATTGGCGAGGCGATGTTGCTGCCATCCAAACAGACCTCGCACCACCATGATGGCCACAATCGCAGCCGCGAGAGACACGTAGAGGGTGGAAAATTTCAGCAGGCTATTGGCATAGAAGATCGCCGCTGCTGCGATGACACCGGCAAGTAGCGGATACGCGGGGTGCCAGGCGTAAGCTATCCCAGGCTGGTAATTGGCTAAGCGGTGGAGAAACTGCCACCGGGATCCGGCCTCTAACCGACGTATGGAGGGCAGGCTCGCCGACTCTGCGGTCGGCAGAGCTGTCGTTATCTGTCGATCCATGCGGCTTTGTCGAGCGCCGAGCCACAACGTGATGGCTGCTGCGCATATCAGGAGCGCCAGGTCAACGATGGTCAAAAGCTCCGCCGTCATAGCTGCCTCATGGCCTCGGCCCAGGCTCGATCAAGCCCGTAATAAACGAGACGGCTCTTGAATTTCGGCACTGCGTGGGTGGACCTGTAGGTGCCCGATATCCGCCCGTTGACATCTTCCTGTTCGTACTCGAACGCTGCGATGTCATTGGTGGTGATCACATCGCCTTCCAGGCCGATCACCTCGCTGATTTGGACAACGCGACGCTGTCCATCCCGCATGCGTTCCACTTGCACGATAACATCCAACGCAGCGACGATCTGAGACCTGATCGCCCGCAACGGCAGATTTGGCTGTCCCATCTGCACCATGTTTTCAATACGGGTCAGTGCGTCGCGGGCGGAGTTGGCATGCACCGTGGAGATCGAGCCATCGTGGCCGGTGTTCATCGCTTGCAGCATGTCAAACGCTTCAGCGCCGCGCACCTCGCCTACGACGATCCGGTCAGGACGCATCCGCAGCGCATTCCACACCAGGTCGCGTTGCGTCACCTGCCCTGTGCCTTCGAGGCTGGGAGGCCGGGTCTCCAGGCTGATCACATGCGGCTGTTGAAGCTGCAACTCTGCCGCGTCCTCGATGGTGACAATGCGTTCAGTGTGATCAATGAATTGGCTCATGGCGTTCAACAGCGTGGTCTTGCCGGAGCCGGTACCGCCGGAGACCAGAACATTGAGTCGACACCGGCCGGCGATCTCCAGCAATTGCCCCATGGCCGAGGTCATCGAGCCGTTCTTGATCATTCCGGCCATATCCAGGCGGCGACTTGGAAATTTTCGGATGGAAATGCAGGGGCTGTGGATCGCCAGCGGCGGGAAGATGATGTTGACCCGGCTGCCGTCCGGCAAGCGGCAATCCACCATCGGACTGGATTCGTCAACGCGCCGTCCAACCTGAGCGGCAATCTTCTGCGCCACCGAGGCGATGTGATCATTGTCGCGGAATCGTATCGCGATCCGTTCCAGCTTGCCGCGCCGCTCGACATAAATGTTACTTGGTCCGTTGACCATGATGTCGTTGATCGATTCATCCAGCAGGAGCGGACGGAGCGGCCCGTAGCCGGTCATGTCGTCCGCGATCTCGTCCGCTAGCTGAAACTGCTCGCGCCCCGACAGTTCGAGCCGGTCCTGATTGGCGATTCCATGGATGATTTCCTCGATCTGCTGCCGAAGAACATCGCGCGAAACAGTTGCGGCCACCGATGGCTCAATCTGCGCAATGACCCGTTCGCGCAGCGAAGCCGGCATCATGACGCGTTCGCGCAGCGGCGGCGGCATCACGTCTCGTTCGCGCTGCGAAGTTGGCATCACGGGCTGCTCGATCGAAGGTTCGTCGCGGCTTGACGTCAATACAGGCAAACGAGTTGGCGCGCCGTCCATTGGCGTCAATGCAGGTAAACGGGTTGGCGTGTCGTCGCGTTCGCGCGTACCAAATTTTTTCGTCACCCGAACAGCCTCCTGAACCATCCCTTCCGCTCGGCGCCGACACCAGCAATCTCCCGTACAATCGGGGCGAGGTGACGTCGCAGCGCTGATACGTGCTTTAGAGCGGGGATTCCGAGATTGACCGCCTGGGTCATCCCCTTGCCGAGATCGGGAATGACCATGTCGGGTTCCGCGCCCAAGGCCTTGACAATCGTGGCCCTGGGAAGGCCCCCGGGCCGATCGGCACGGTTGAGCAAAGTAAAGACCCGATCCTTACCGGCGATGTTCGTAACGGCGGCGCGGAGTGCATGGGCATTGCGAAGTCCGGTCACCTCAGCCTCCAGCAACACCAGCACGTGGCGAGAAAGAGTGATCACCGGATGGATCGATGGCGGAAACGGGACTGGTATATCGACAACGATGTAATTGAACCTTTGACGGAGCAAGCCCAGCACGTGTCTCACTCCCGCTTCAGTGATGTCGAGCTGCGCATCCAGGTCCTCATCGGCGGAGATCAGGCAAACGCGCTCGTTGATATCGATTGCCGCGCGTTCGAGGAACAGGGTGTCCGCCCGCATCGGGTTTTCCAGAGCGATGCGCAGCCCCGGCCCGGGCCGAACACCCAACATCACCGCTGTTTCGCCGTTTTGCAGATGAAGATCGAGCAGCGCGACCTTGGCCTTGGTGGTCTCGGCAAGTTGCAGTGCGAGATTGATCGCGATGCTCGTTGCTCCGGCGCCGCCCTGCGCACCGCAGATCGAGATCACATGCCCGCCGCGATCGGCCGCACCGGGCGCCACGTCGCCAAGCAGCTTCGGGCGCAACTGGGCCAGCACCATATCGCGCGTGAGCGGCCTCGGAAGGTACTCGGTCAGGCCGATTTCCATGAGCTCGCGGTAGAAAGTGATCTCTCTGCTCTCACCGATCAGAGCCACCAGGACATCGGGTGGGCAGACGGCGGACAACCTTTCCAGTTCGGTAAATGGATCATCGATTCCGCTGATGTCTGCCACCAGCGCGAATAGCTCGGTGTCGGTTTCGAGCATCCGTATGGCATGACGGATCGTGCCGCGCTTGATCGATAAGTTACAACCTTCGAGGCCTTTGCGCAGAGCCGCTGCACTAAGCTCGTCATTTACGAAACAGACGATTTGGTTGCGCGTTGCAAGAGACGCAGTTTCTTCGGGTGGACTGACCATTGCTATGTTAACGTTCACCACTTCCTCCCCTACCGACGTGACGATACGGCCGAAGCGACCGGCGCAGAGGACACCACCGGCGACGCATCGCTGCTCAACACGGTGCGCGTGTTTCCTGTATCGTCTCGCCTGACCGAGTATTTCGTGCCGTTATTGCGTGCATAAACCACCACGGTCGTGTCCGTGTCCCCCGTATCCTGTCGATCGACCGCGGACCGTACGGCCAAGGTGAGCTTTCCGCGCTGTCCTGCCACGGTGACTTTCTTGACCTGCACTGGCGCAAGCTGCAGCGTTACCGTGCGCGCTACCTTACCGGCCGCGACGTTGTTGGCTCGACCACCCTGCACAATCTCCTGGTCAATCGCGACGACTCGAACGTTCTGAACAACGGTTTCACTCAGCATGCCATGCTGTTGAGCTGTCTTATCCTCGCTCGCTGGCGACGGCTCCTGGGTCAACACGACATCCACATAGTCACCCGGCCAGAGCAGGCCCGAGACACCGGAGGCCGCGTCAACGTTGATGCTGATGGCACGGCTATCCGGTGACAGGACGCTGGCGAGAAAACCCCGTTCTCGCGGGCGCAAGATGTTTTCCGATGTCACGAGACTGCCAGTGTCGATGAAGCTGCGAACCAGAGATCCGCGAATTCCGATCTTGGCGTCGGGCGTATCGAGGATCGCCCCTGCTGGAACATTACCCGGCGGCACCGAGCGTACCGTGAAATCTTCATCGCGGGCCAGCGTCCCTCTCGGCAGCGGATGGGCCGCGACAAAGTACCCGACAGTGAGAGGCTCCGGCGCCTTTACCGAGACCTCCACTACCGGGACCTGCACTTTCGACTGGTTCATGTTGTAGGCAATAAGCCCGAGCGCGGTGGTTGCGAGCAACAGCACCATGATGATCGAGAGACGCAAAGTGGATGACATGTCAAAGTCCTCGGCTGAAAACCGTCCAAATGCCACCGCACGCTATGGCAACTCCGTAAGGAAGCGGTGCGTGCCGCAAATGGCGCCAACGCTCTACCGCGTAGACGCGGCGTACGAACGACGATCCGGCGGGCGCCAGCCTGGGATATGGCAGGACGCGCATCATCAGATGCACCAGGGCAAGAATGCCGCCGGCCAGCGCGGTTATGGTCAACAACTGAATCACGCCCATCAATGGGAGGCCGATCGCCAATGCGACCAGCAGCTTGACATCGCCGCCGCCAATCAATCTCCGCTGGTAAATGACCAACAGCAGCAGCAACAGGATTGTCGCGGCGATGAGCGATTCGGCAATTTGCACCGGGTTGGCTAATTGACCGACGATCCCGAGGAGCGCCAGCGCCAGACAAATTTCATTTCGGATCAATCGTGTCGCGACATCGATCGTTGCCACATAGAGCAACAACAGGATTTCGAGAAACGAGGTTATGGGAACAATCCAACTCATCAAACGCACGCCTTAAAAAAATGTGGTGACAGATATCTCCCGTGCCTCCATGAGCCGCAGCGGCTGTATTAGCTGCCGACGGCAGAGCTGATAGCGGCGACGAGCGTGCTGATCCCGCTCGTCAGCACGGTCGCGACAGTTCCACCAGCGCTCGTACCGAAAGCAGCAGTCACTGCGCCGACCATGCAGGCCGCAACGATCACGTATTCAAACGACACCACGCCGTCCTTGTCCGCGCGCAGACGCTTCAACGCGTCGGTGTCGTTAGCGTAATAACTCGACATGGGAGGAATCCTTCTTTTGACCGAAGGCAGGACTTTCAGAAGCGAGGCCGCGGGAGCAATCCAATTCATGAAATGCCTCAAGAACACGCGAGGACACATTAATAAGCTTAAGATGAGATCACATTAGAAACTGGCGAAACTGGGGGGCACATTCCGATGCCCCCCTCCGGGTCAGATGGCTGTATCAAACTGCTGCGGTGAAAGCGGCTGTGATCGAGGTGATCCCGCCGGTCAGGGCCGTCGCGATAGCACCACCTGCTCCCGTACCGAACGCCGCAACCACTGCGCCGATGATACAAGCCGCGACGATGATGTACTCGAACGACACAACGCCGTCCTGGTCCTTGGCGAGGGTCTTCACGTCATGCAGGAAATTACGCATATCAAACGCCTCCAAATTGATGTTAAGTTTTAAAATTCCAATTCAGTGGTGCGGAGCTGCCCGGAAACCACTGTGTAAATTTTGTGTTAAGGCGGCGGCTTAGTCAATGTTTATGCAAAGTTTTGGCAATCATCCTTAACCCGTACGATACCGGTGTATTGCCAAGCAACACGCTGAGCTGCCAACGTAATTTCGGACCGCCTACGGCAGCAATTTCGGGGTAACTCGCTTGAGCACGTCGTCTCCGTATAAGTACGGCTAATCCAAATCGGGATGGTACGCGGCGTACGAACGCTGCAAGGCCAGTGCCGCACGGAGCAACGTGGTCGGTCAAATGCACCATGATCATTCAGCCACTCAATCAGCAGTACCGGTCTGAAACCGAAGCCCTCGCATGATCGAGAGTGCGAACAATTCTGACAGTTCTTTCGGCGCGCCATGTTGCATTGGAGCGCGCGCCTTCGGACAGGAAGCGCTTCCCGAGCGAGGATCTTGCATGGCCGCCTCGCACTCCGCTCTCGAAATCGCTCCGGTCCAAATCGAAACTTCCGCGCAGCGCCGGAAGGTCTGTTTTGCATTGTACGCGATGAACCCGAGGCTTTGCTGATGGCGTATCGTCCGCGCGTGTGATCGTTTTTCTGATGATGAGTTGCTCACTATTCAACGCACATCCGTACCGGGCTCACTTGTTTTGTTCGCCGGCAACCGCGGATGCGAGCAATGCGTCCGCGCTCTTGGTCAGTCCCCCAGCCACTTGTCTTGCGGCATCCGGGCTCAGCGCATACCCTTCCTGGTTTTCAAGCCGGTGATTGAGAATAAGCAGGACCAGGCCCCTGCCCTCGGTGTCCGCCGTCACGGCGAAGGTCTTCGGGATTTCAAATTTGACTTCATTCGGGTTGCCGCCCGATAGAGCATTCCGCTTGGGAACCACGGCGGAGTCCGCACTGGGAACGGCCACTGGAAGGGTCGACCCAAGCGTGCCCCGCGCGCTGACGAGGGCATCAATAAAATCGTCCAGGCACTCGCGCGCGATTTTCAGCTCCACGTCGCCAATATACTTCCCGCTTCCACCGACGATGACTTCCTTCTTGTCATCCGAGAGCCGGGACGACTTTACCTCGCTGATCCTGATCGCCATTTATGAACGCTCCGGGCCAAGCCTACCCCTGCCATGGTCATACTCTTTCTCACGTTCCCGAACCATCGTCGGGCATCGCCTCATCAGTTCCTCACTGTATCCAAAGCATTCTGTCGGTCAGCTAGATCAGATCATCACGGTATGACAGAAGTGTGCCCGTAGTGGCGTCTGCCGCGATTAATGGCGGTTGCCAACACTATGCCTTCAACCACGCCGAAGCTCTAGGGTTGACGACCGTCCAAAGATCGAATGAACGCCGCAAAGCACTGGTGACGCGTGTCGCCCTATCTCACCGCGATCGCCCAGATGAATAGCGCACACGCCAGCGTGGATGAAATCGTCCGGACATGATTCCACAACGTCCAGTCGGTCAGATAGCGCGCCCATAGCGGTGCGGCCTCGGTACTTGCGGGATCGACGGCGGCCAGCGCGTTGTTCAAGGGCACGTTGAAGAAGGCTGTGCATACGAACATGCCGATCACATAGAGCACGCCGCCGGCCAGCATCGCGGCGGCGCCCGGCTCACCCCAGCGAAGCAGGCCTGCAACCGCCAAAAGCAGACTCGCAAGCGTGGTCCCCAGGAACAGCGGCATGAACAGCGACTGCACGATCACGGCGTTGATCGCGTTCATCGCCGTGATGCCCGCCACCTGACCGATGCGGCCGAGCGCGGTCATGATGAAGGTCGAGAAGGCGAAGTAGAGCCCCGCGAGCAATCCGCAGCCGATCGCGGAAAACCAAAGCAGTCCGATGATAACAGATTGAAGCATGGTCATGCCCTCCAGACCCCGGTCGCCGCGGTCCTGCGGGCATAATCGGCAAAATCGCGGGCCGGACGGCCAAGCGCCTGCTCGACGCCATCGGCAAGGCTGCTGTTGCGTCCGTCGAGCACGACGGTGAAGAGTTCGTCCATGAGAGCGATGATCTCTTCAGGGACGAGCGGCCGCATGCCGGCGGTAAACGCTTCCGGCGAGATCTGCCGGTAGCCGATCGGCCGGCCGGCGGCGGTCGATATCTCGGCCACGGCTTGTGCAAAAGTAAGCGCGCGCGGGCCCGTCACTTCATAGAGCTTGCCGGCGTGGCGCGCGTCGTTGAGCGCCGCCACCACCACGTCGGCGATATCGTCGGCGTCGATGAAGGGTTCAAGCACTGCGCCCGCCGGCAACGCGACCTCGCCTGCCTTGACGCCGTCGAGCAGATAGCCTTCCGAGAAATTCTGGTTGAACCAGCTGGCGCGGACGATGGTCCATGGCACGCCGGAGGCCTGCAACGCCGCTTCGGCGCGTTGCGCGCCGGGCTCGCCGCGGCCCGACAGCAGCACAAGGCGCTGCAGCCCGTTTTCGCGCGCCAGCCGGCTGAGTTCGGTAATCGCCTCGGTCGATCCCTCCACCGCCAGATCCGGCTGATAGGTGACATAGGCGCTGGATACGCCGTCCAGTGCGGCAGGCCAGGTCTGCGGATCATTCCAGTCGAACGGCACGGAAGTGGAGCGTGAAACCGGGCGGGTGGCGACGCCTTGCGCCTGCAGCAGCGCGCCAACGCGCGCGCCGGTCTTGCCCGTACCGCCAATGATCAGGACCGGGAGTTGCGACATCGGAATTCCTTTCATTAAACACGAGGATACCTCGCATTTGTCAAATGCGATAAACTCTCGTATTGAGTTGGTCAAGGGCTTTTTGAAGAGGGGTGGCGGATGGCGGCGAAGAAGAAAACCGGACCGGGCCAGGCCGAAGCCGGCGCGCAAGGCCTGGCGCGGCTGGTTCCGACGCAGCAACGCAGCCGGGAGCGGTTCGAGCGCATCCTTGAAAGTGCGGCGGAAATCATGGCCGAGAAAGGCAGCGAAGCGTTCCGGATGAGCGACATTGTGGAGCGGACCGGCGTGGCCTTCGGTTCGCTCTATCAGTACTTCCCCGACAAGACCGCGATCATCGGCACGCTGGCGGAACGCTACAACGCCGTTGGCCGAGATTGCGTCCGCCGCGATCTGGCGTCGGTAAAGAGCGTCCGGGACCTGCATCCGGCGCTCTGTCGTATTGTCGACAGCTACTACCAGATGTTCAACGACGAACCGGTCATGCGCGACATCTGGCAAGCCACCCAGGCCGACCGGGCGCTGCAAAAACTCGACGAGGAAGACGGCGCTTATCTCGCCGGTCTGCTCGACGAGGCGCTGCGGCGGATCGCGCCGAACGCGCCCTCTCCTGCGCTGGCGTCGTTTTCACAGCTGGTCATGACGCTGATCGCAGCCACCGTGCGCCACGCGATCGCGCTGGAGCCAAAGCAAGCCGCGCGCATGCTGACGCTGTTCAAGCGGATGCTGCCGAAGAATTTGTCGGCGCTGGAAATGTGAATGCCGATCGCGCCCAAGTCAGAATTAGCAAGTCAGCGATAGCCGGTCACGTCGGCAGGCCGGCCGGCGTCTTGGACCTCGACGACGTATCGCCACGCATCGGGCCTACTGCCGTCGAGATCGGTAAATCCGTAGATTGTTGCCAGTTCGCCGCTCGACAGCGATTTTCCGTTCCAGCGTGCAAGGTCGGGATCGCCGGCAAGTGCGGCGACGGCGCGGCCCACGAAGGCCGGGCTCTCCGATATCGCAAAGTGCGGCTGGACCTTGGTAGCGTCGCGCCAGTTCGCTTCGGTGACGCGGTAGGCATCGAGCATGGCTTCCGAGCGCAGCCAGCCCGGCGTCAGCGATACCGCCGTTCCACCGTGCGGCGCCAGTTCATGGGCTAAAGCGAAGGCCATGCGGTTCACCGCGGCCTTGGCCAGATCGTAGAAGAACGAGACCCGGTAATTCGTGGCGTTGTAGGCGTCGGTACCGTCGGTCATCTCGACCACCAATCCGCCGCGTGTCTTGATCAGCAGGGGCGCGGCGAAATGGCTGGTGATGGCGTGGGTATCGATGGCGAGGCGGAGCGTACGCAGGCCATAGTCGAGAGAGGATTCCCAGACCGGCTTGTTCCACTCCATCCGGGTGGCGCCCCAGATGTCGTTCACCAGGATATGCAGGGCGCCCTGCTCGAATGCGATGCGATCAAGCAGGCCCTGCACCTGTGTGGGTTCGAGATGATCGACCTGAACCGCGATGCCATGGCCACCGGCCGCATTCACCAGATCGGCGGTTTCCTCGATCGTCTCCGGCCGGTTCATTTCGGACGGCGCCTGTCGCGTCGTGCGCCCGGTCACGTAGACCGTCGCCCCGGCCGCGCCCAATTGTACGGCAATGCCGCGGCCGGCGCCGCGGGTGGCGCCTGCGACCAGCGCGACCTTGCCCGCAAGCGGTCCCCTCAATCCAGTGGCTCTCATGGACGGCATCGCTCCCTGAATGCGAAGGTTTCATCGCATCTAAGGAAATGATCCCGCGTCGTAAAGGGAACGGACGTCGCGCCCTGGGGTCCGGTGCAGCAGCTGGCTACTGCTCGAACACCGCCGCACAAGCCGGGCTCAGGCTTCCCCTCTGCCGGCGCAGGCAGGCGGTGATGGCGCGCGCGTTGGGGATTTCGCCGGCGCACAGGCGGTAGACGTCGGGCGTGCAGGCCCGGCGTTGCTCGGGCGTGCCCTGTTGGGCGTTAGCCGACCCTGCTGCGAACAGCGCGAGGAGCAGACCGAGCGTCGAAGCGCGGCGGACCCGGCTGCGTACCGCTCCAACTCGCGCCACGTGCGTCTTCATGTCCGCATCTCCCTGGTCGGGTCCGGCTTGACAGCACGGACGTCACCCGACCGAATACGCGGAATAATTTTCGTGGAATGTGATTTTTCTCACACTTTATGCCGGGCGCGCGGGTCTACCCTGCCCCCAGGGGAATCAACCATTTAGTAACTACGTTTGCCGCGATTGGCCGATCGATAAAATTGGATCGATTCGTTCAATCTGGAAACAAATCGGTTTTGAGATCGTGCGCTCTGGAACCCCGGAGAGCGCGATGAGCGAAGTTGAGTTCGACCTATTGCTGGACGCCGTGAAAACGGCCATTGCGCCCATACCGGAGGATGATTTCGTGGCCCAGACCCTGCCCTTTCGTCGAACGCCGCGCCCCGCCAACGACAACCGCGCCCCTTGGCCACTGGTTCCGTTTCCTGAAGGCTGGTACGCCTCCTGCTAAGCGCCTGGACCTGACGACGGACTGAAGTTCGCCCGACCTCTCATACAATCGACCTAAGTTATTGATTATATGGATAGGCGCCACGACCAGAATTGAACTGGTGTATTGCAGTTCTGCTTCCGTCGTACCCTCTAGACCCCCCGCGATCCCCTAGCGGCCCCACAAATAAGGGGTTTTGCGACCTCGCCCCATACCTGTTGCCGCGCCTCTTACCTTGCTCTCCCACCTAGTTGGGTAGCAAAATGGTTGCAGGGTCGACGATCGGCTGCATCATCTTTGGCGGTCGCCCTTGCGGCCTTCGTCGTGGCATCTGCCGCGGCGGCCGTATAGGAGAGGCACCCACGCGGGGATAAGTGTAGCACATTGGTGACAGCATTTGGCCCGCAGCGTTGGTATGGCACGCTGGCAACCACCGGAGGCGCCAGCATGTCGATCGACCGCACGAAGACCGTTGAGTGGGACGGCGAGACCTTAAGCGGTTGGGTAATCGTCAAAGGCGCGCCCAAAAAGGTCATAGCGGACCGCGACACGATTCACGCTCATGCGGCCGGCTTCAGCGATGCCCTCACCTGGGAGATCGACCGACATCGTACCGAGATCTTTGAGAAGCTCCTGCCTTTCTTCCAACGGCAGGGCTAAGCGCGCCGGAATCCCCCGCAACACTTCGACTGCTGGCACGTCTTTTTTGCCGTGGCTGTCCCGGTCGGAGTAAAAACAGAATCTGTTCGCATTGCTTTCAGACATAATCAGCTGGTTTCAGGGCCTTGGCAGTCTCACACCGGGTTCGGTGATGGCCGTTTGCCTGGTATTTATGTTGATGGCCTTTGTCGTGTTTCCGCGCACGCCGCTCATTTGCGCTGCCGGCGCGGCTTTTGGCTGGAAGGTCGCTGTGATCATCTTGTTTAGCGGAACAATCGGCAGCATCCTTGCTTTCTTGACCTCCCGCTACGTCGCGTCAAATTGGATTCGCAAAAAGCTTGAGCGGAAGCCGACTTTCGACCTTGTTGCACGCGCCGTAGACGAGGAAGGCTGGCGCATAATCGCCCTGATGCGCATGGGAGTGCCCCTTCCCGGCGCTATCCAAAACTACCTGTTTGGCCTGACAAAAATTGACGTCGTGACGTACTCAATATCAACTTTCATTTTCACCGCGCCGCAAGTGTTCTTGTATTCCTTCCTGGGCGCGACTGGCCGAGCTTCGCTTCTGAACGACGGCTCGTCGGGGTTACATCTAATTATTTCGCTGAGCGCGATCTTGCTGATCATGTCAATTATTGCCCTAATCGCATGGCGGGTAAGAGTCTTGCTGATGCGGCGAGCGCCGTTGGCTTAGACCCGCCTGCGCACGTTGGGCACCAGGCGGGAAGTCTTTCAGATGCCGGCGCTGGCGGCCTGAACATTGCCGGCATGGGCCTATCCGACGACGATCTTGTGATTGCCCATGCGGACGGCTCGATCGTCCAGCCGATTTATGTTTCGCAGCAATGGGCCCGGCTGATCGCCAAGACATCGCTGGCGCGGCTCCGGTTCCTCGACCTCCGACACGCCCATGCGACTCACCTGCTCGCCAATGGCGTCCACCCCAAAGTGGCCAGCGAGCGCTTGGGGCACTCCAAGGTCGGGATCACCCTGGACCTCTATAGCCACGTTATTCCGGGGATGCAGGAAGATGCGGTTGCGACTGTCGACGCCGCGCTAAAGGCGGCCCTCAGGAACTGTGTAGAAACGAATGGTAGCAATCCGGTAGCAGGCCGGATCGGAGGAACAAGGGGTGAATGAAATTGTGTTTGAAAATCAAATAGTTGGATGGAGGCCACGACCAGAATTGAACTGGTGTACACGGTTTTGCAGACCGTTGCGTAACCACTCCGCCACGTGGCCCCATCGGGGCGGATCAATACAGCCCGCCAATGGGTTAGGCAACCTTCCTCGTTTCCCCATCGACAAAGTTCTGAAACTTCAAATCCTTGGATTTCTGAAACTCGCGATCCGCCTCGCCGTACGATCAGTCGGGTTCGAACGCGTTCTTGTAATCGAGCTTCAGCGACGTCGGCTGGTCTTCCTTGAGCAGAAAGCAATTGCCGACCACCAGCACTTCGATATCGCTGCCCATGAAGCAGCGGAAGGCGTCTTCCGGCGTGCACACGATCGGCTCGCCCCGGACATTGAAGCTGGTGTTGACCAGCACCGGACACCCGGTTTCGGCCTTGAAGGCCGTCAGCAGCGCATGAAAGCGCGCATTGGTGTCGGCATGCACGGTCTGTATCCGCGCCGAATAATCCACATGGGTCACGGCCGGGATGTCCGAGCGCGGGATATTGAGCCTTTCGATGCCGAACAGCTTTTCATCGCCGGGATTGGCAGGCCGGCGGTGCTTTTTCAGCACATCGGCGACGATCTGCATGTACGGACTGTCGCCGTCGAGTTCGAACCATTCGGCGACATCCTCGCGCAGCACGGCCGGTGCGAAGGGACGAAAACTTTCGCGGAACTTGACCCGCAGATTGAGCGAGCTCTGCATCCTCGGTGACCGGGGATCGCCGAGGATCGACCGCGCCCCAAGCGCGCGCGGGCCGAATTCCATCCGTCCCTGGAACCAGCCGACTGCTTTCTGCGCAACCAGCGCTTTGACGGTGCGTTCGATCAGCGCGTCATCGGTGAGCGCAGTGAACACCGCCCCCGCCTGCGCCAGGCGCTGCTCGATCTCGGCTTGTGCGAATGACGGCCCGAGATAGCCGCCGGCCATGGCATCGCCGGCGGGCGTCGCGCGCGGTTTGCCGGCAAACTGATAATACGCCGCCAACGCCGCGCCGACCGCGCCGCCGGCGTCGCCCGCGGCGGGCTGCACCCATATGTTCTTGAAGGTGCGCTCACGCAGGATTTTTCCGTTGGCGACGCAGTTCAGCGCCACGCCGCCGGCCAGACACAGATTCTCCGATTGCCCCTCGCGCGCCAGACTGCGGGTCAGCCGCAGCACGATCTCTTCCGTCACCTGCTGCACGGAAGCGGCCAGATCCATGTGGCGCTGGTCCAGGCGCTCGGACCGCTCGCGCGGTTTGCCGCCGAACAGCTTGTCGAACCGCGCGTTGGTCATGGTCAGGCCGGTGCAATAATCGAAATATTGCAGATCGAGCCGGAAGCTGCCGTCGTCCTTGAGGTCGACGAGATGGTCGAGGATCAGTTTGGTATATTGCGGCTCGCCGTAGGGCGCGAGGCCCATCACCTTGTACTCGCCGGAATTGACCCTGAAGCCGGTGTAATAGGTGAAGGCCGAATAAAGCAGCCCCACCGAGTGCGGGAAATTGATCTCGCGCGTCAGGTCGAGCGTATTGTCCCTGCCGTAGCCGGCCGACGTCGTCGTCCATTCGCCGACGCCGTCCAGCGTCAGGATCGCGGACTCGGCAAACGGCGATGCAAAGAACGCCGAGGCCGCGTGGCTCTGGTGATGATCGGCGAACAGCAGTTTCGCTTCCCAATCGACGCTGCCGTCGATCTCCCGGAGATGGTCGCGGAGCAGGCGTTTCTGGAACAGCTTCTCCTTTAGCCAGACCGGTATGGCCTTCCGGAACGACTGAAAGCCGCGCGGTGCGAATGCAAGGTAGGTCTCGAGCAGGCGTTCGAATTTGAGGAACGGTTTTTCGTAGAACACGACGTGGTCGAGTTCGCTAGCGCTGATGCCCGCCGCCGACAGGCAATAACGGATCGCGGCGGCCGGAAAATTCGGATCGTGCTTCCTGCGCGTGAAGCGCTCTTCCTGTGCAGCGGCGACGATCTTGCCGTCCACCAGCAGAGCTGCGGCGCTGTCGTGGTAGAATGCCGAGATGCCGAGGATGCGCAATTCGCCACTCAAGACAGGGTACAGACGAACGGCGTCAGCCCTGAGCCGTTGCTCACGGCCGGCAATCGTTCCATACGGGCATCACGCGAACCAAAAAGCGATCCCGGACAGGCAAATGGCTCGCGCAGGCACGACATCAGGCGGACCTTAGAACTGCTGCCGCATGGATTGCGATGGTGGTCTCGGATCGGAGCGCGGCAGCCAATAGGTCGGCGATGAACGATCCCTGGCGAGATTGAGGAAATCCTTGCCGAACAGGCGCATGACCAGCCCAATCGGCAGGATCGTGCCAAAGAAAAGCAAGGCCATGATGACGGGGTTGACCACGCGGTACATCAGAAGCCCGAACTTCAGCCATGCCCGGTTGGCGGGGTTCAGGATTTGCGGGCACCACAGGGTCAGGCCGGCAAACACCGCGGCGCCGCCCAGCCAGAACGGCGCATGAGACGAACCCTGGTAGAGACCGTAACCGCCGATCAGCAAAAAAAATGCGGCCATCGTGAACCCGAAATTGCGGTCGCTTGGCCCGACGACAACCTCGTCATGTTGTGACTCAAGCGATTGCATCGGTACTTTCTGCTGATGTTTTCGGCTTTGGTGACAGACAACCCGGCGGTTCGACTGATCGCTCGCAACCTTCGCTAGCATTATTTGGCGCGGGCTTTAACCCCCTTGCGGCGGCGATAATCGCGCTTCTTCGGCTTGGGTGCGAGTTCCGGCATGGTGGTCTGAACCTCGCGATATCGCGTCAGCAGCCGCTCGAAACTGCCGTTGAGCGTCTCGGCGATATCGGGCCGCTTCTCCAACCCCGCCAGCAGCATCGCCGCGGCCTCGATCGTGGAGAGCCCGTCGGCACGCGGCTCCTTGCGGAGCTTTCCATAGCGCGAGGCGCGCTTGGGCCCAAGAATCACCCGCTGGCATTTCAGCATCCACGCATTGCGCCACCACAGCGCCTTGGCCTGGCTCCAGGTGCCGTCGAGCAGCACGATGCCCTCGATATCGCTGAGGATGGCGCGCTGATGCGGTTCGATCTCGCCCTTGCGGTTGATCGCGACGATTTCGTTCTCGGTCTCGAGCTCGCTGACCTTGGCGGAACCGAGATACAGCACCGCCCAGCGCGAGGGATCGTCCACCGGCCGTCCCAGCGCCTTGGACAGGCTCGGCCAGGACAATCCGATCTTGAGCACGGCGTCGCCAAAATGGAGCGCCGTCAGGCGCGCCGTACCCAGCGTCCGGTCCTGTTCCTGCGGATGCTGCAGGATCAGGAGCGAAACCTTGTTCTCGATCGGCGTGATGCTGTCACAGATACACAGAGGCAGCGGTTTGCCGCAATCGGCGCACTCCGGCACTTCGTCTGCATCGGGTATGGCTTTGGCTTCGGATTGTTTTGACATCCGCCCGCTATACGCTGCGCCGCCCACCCCATCAACAATTCAGGGCCGTTCCGGTGATTATTCCGCCGGCGCCCGGATTGCGGCCGGTTCGGACCACCGCCGCCGCAACCGGTCGATCAGAAGGTAGATCACGGGCGTCGTGTACAAAGTGAGGATCTGGGACACGAACAATCCCCCGATGATGGTGATTCCGAGCGGCCGGCGCAGCTCGGTGCCGGGGCCGGTCGCGATGACAAGGGGAATGCCGGCGAACAGGGCCGCCAGCGTCGTCATCAGGATCGGCCGGAACCGGGCGGTGCAGGCCTCGAAGATCGCGTCCGCCGACGACAGGCCGCGGTGGCGCTCGGCGTCGAGCGCGAAATCCACCATCATGATGCCGTTCTTCTTGACGATCCCGATCAGGAGAATGATGCCGACAAAGGCGATCACGGTCAGCGGCGTGTTGGTCACCTGCAGCGCGAGCAGCGCGCCGAGCCCCGCCGAAGGCAGCGTCGAGATGATGGTCAGGGGATGCGCAAGGCTCTCATAGAGCACGCCGAGCACGATATACATCGCCACCAGCGCGCCGAGGATCAGCAGCGGCTGCCGGCCGCTGGTCTTGTTGAAGTCGCCGGCATTGCCGTCGAAACTGCCGCGGATGCCCTCCGGCATATGCAGTTCGTCGACCGCGCGCTGGATGTTGGTGGTCGCGACCTCGAGCGGCACGTTGGGCAGCAGGTTGAACGACACCGTCGTCGAGGGGAACGACTGCGAGTGATAGACCGCCAGCGGCGACAGGCCGCGCTGATAGCGCACGACGGCCGATAGCGGCACCTGCGCGTCGTTGGCGCCGGCGACGAAGATGCGTTCGAGGTTCGACGGGTCGGCCTGGAACTTCGGATCGATCTCCAGCACCACCATGTACTGGTTGCGCTGGGTGTAGATGATCGAAATCTGCCGCTGCGCGAACGCGTTGTTCAAGGCGTTGTCTATGTCCTGGACGCGAACACCCAAGCTCGACGCCGTCTTGCGGTCGATCACCAATGACAATTGCAGCCCGCCGGGATCGCGGTCAGAGGACACGTCGGTAATGCCCTCGACGGTCTCCATGCGCTTGCCGACGATGGGGGCCCATTTCTGCAGCAGATCGAGGTCGGTGCTCGACAGCGTGTACTGATAGTCGGAATCGCTCTGCCGTCCGCCGGTCCTTATATCCTGGGCGGCGAACATGAACAGGCGGATGCCCGCGACGCGATAAAGCGCCCGGCGCAGGCGATCGATCACATCGGCAGTCGACTGCCCCGCCCGCTCCTCCGGCGGCTTCAGGCTGATGAACATGGTGCCGCGGTTGGAGCCGCCGCCACCGGGACCGCCGCCGCTGCCAAGCGAGGAGCCGATACCGGCGACCGCAGGGTCGGCCATGACGATATCGGCCAATTGCTGTTGCAGGCCGAGCATGGCCTGAAACGAGATGTCGGGGGATGCACGGGTCGATCCGATGATGAAGCCGCTGTCATCGGTCGGGAAATAACCCTTCGGCGTCTTGATGTAGAGCGTCACCGTCAATGCAATGGTGGCAAAGAACACGATCAAGGTGAGATACGGAAACTCCAGCACCCGGCGCAGCGTCCAGGTGTAGAACGACACGGTGCGCGACAGCGTGCCCTCGACCAGCCGGTCGAACCAGGTGGCGCGATCGGAAGTCGCCTCCTTGATGAAATGCGCGCAGATCATCGGGGTGACCGTGAGCGAGACCACGGTCGACACCACGATGGCAAAGGTCAGGGTCAGCGAGAATTCGCGCAGCAGCCGCCCGACGATCCCGTCCATGAAGATCAGCGGCGTAAAGGCCGCGATCAGCGACAGGCTGATCGACAGCACGGTAAAGCCGATCTGCTTGGCGCCTTCCAGTGCCGCGGCGAGCGGCGCCATGCCCTGCTCGAGATTGCGGTACATGTTCTCGATCATCACGATGGCGTCGTCGACCACGAAGCCGACCGAAATCGCCAGCGCCATCAGCGACAGATTATCGATCGAGAAACCGGCAAGCCACATCCCGGCGCAGGTACCGGCCAGCGCGAGCGGCACCGAGACGCCGGCGGCAATCGTCGGCGTCAACCGCCGCAGGAACGCGAACACCACCACCATGACCAGGAACGCGGTCGCCAGCAGCGTAAATTGCATGTCGAGCACGCTGGCGCGGATGGTGCCGGTGCGGTCGACCAGCGTGGAAATCTCCACGCCGCCGGGCAGCCATTGCTTCAATTCCGGCAGCAGTGCCCTCACCCGGTCGACGGTATCGATGACGTTGGCGTCGCCCTGCTTGGTGATCTGGATCAGCACTGCCGGCTGCTTGTTGAACCAGGCGATCGAGCGGCTGTTGCGCACGGAGTCTTCGACGTCAGCCACGTCCGAGAGGCGGACGAAATTGCCGCCAGAGCTCTTGACGATGATGTCGCGGAATTCAGCCGCCGTGCGCATTTGCTTGTTGGTCGAGATCGTCTCGCTCTGGCGGCCGCCGTTGAATATCCCGACCGGGCCGAGCGGGTTGGAGTTGACGATCGCCAGCCGCACGTCGTCGGTCGCGATCCCGGCGTTGGAAAGCGCGACCGGATTGAGCGCGATCCGTACCGCGGGCTGATCCGCCCCGCTGACGGTGACTTCGCCCACCCCCGGCACCTGCGAGATACGCTGCGCGATCACGGTATCGGCGACGTCGTACATCGCGCTCGTCGTCAGCGTCTTCGACGTCAGCGCCAGCACGAACACGGGCGCCGCCGACGGGTTGGCCTTGCGGAACCGCGGCAGTGACGGCAGGTCGCTCGGCAGATCCGCCAGCGAGGCGTTGATCGCCGCCTGCACGTCACGCGCGGCGCGGTCGATGTTGCGGCCGATCGCGAACTGCAGCTGGATGCTGGTGGTGCCGAGCGAACTGGTCGAGGTGATCTGGTCGATGCCCGAGATTTGCCCGAGCCGCCGCTCCAACGGGGCCGCAACCGTCGACGCCATGATCGAGGGGTCGGCGCCCGGGCGCGTGGCGGAAACCCGGATCGACGGAAAATCGACGTTGGGAACCGCCGATACCGGCAGAAACACGTAGGCGACGACCCCGACCAGAAAGAGCCCGATCGCCAGCAGCGTGGTGCCTACCGGCCTGCGGATGAAGGGCTCCGAGATCGAGATCGATGCCATTACTGCATCCCCTCGGTGGCGCCGGCGACCGGCGGCCCGGCAGGCCCCGGCTTCGGCACCGCCTTGTCGATTTTGCGGTTGAGCCGGTCGAGCGCCAGATAGATCACGGGCGTGGTGTAGAGCGTCAGCAACTGGCTGAGCAGCAGGCCGCCGATGATCGAGACGCCGAGCGGGAAACGCAATTCCGCGCCGGTGCCGCTTTCGAGCGCCAGCGGCAGCGCGCCGAACAGGGCGGCCAGCGTCGTCATCATTATCGGGCGGAAGCGCAACAGGCAGGCCTGCACGATCGCTTCGTTCGCGGACATGCCCTTGTGGCGCTCTGCCTCCAGGGCAAAGTCGATCATCATGATCGCGTTTTTCTTGACGATGCCCATCAGCAGGATGATGCCGATCAGCCCGATCACCGACAGGTCCTGCCCGCACAGCATCAAGGCCAGGATGGCGCCGATGCCGGCCGAGGGCAGCGTCGAGAGAATGGTGATCGGGTGGATGTAGCTCTCATAGAGCACGCCGAGCACGATGTAGATGGTGACCAGCGCAGCCAGGATCAGCCATGGCTGCCCGGCCAACGATTTGGCGAACTCGGCCGCATCGCCGGCATAGACGCCGACGATGCTGCCGGGCATGCCGATGCGGGTTTCGATCGACTTGACCGCCTCGACGGCGTCGCCGAGCGATTCGCCCGGCGCCAGGTTGAAGCTGAGCGAGATGGCGGGGAATTGTGCGTGATGCGAAATCGCCAGCGGCGCGGTGGTGCGCGTCAGCGTCGCAATCGCCGAGATCGGCACCTGCCCCGCCGGGCTTCCCGGCGTCGCCGACGCGCCCGGCACGTAGAGTTTCGAGAGGATCGATGGGTCGCGCTGATACATCGGCAAGGCTTCCAGCACCACGCGGTACTGGTTGGCCTGGCCGTAGATGGTCGATATCTGCCGCTGCGCAAAGGCGTCGTTCAGCGTATCGGTCACGACCTGCAGGCTGACGCCGAGCTGGCCGGCGCGCTGGCGGTCGATGTCGAGCGCGGCGCGCAAGCCGCCCTCCTGCGCTTCCGACGAGACGTCGCGGAACAGCGGATCCCGCCGCATTTCGGCGACGAGCCTGTTGGCCCATTTGGTCACTTCGGCGGAATCGGTGCCGGTCAGCGTGTACTGGTATTGCGAGCGGCTCGACTGGGTCGAGATCTGCACATCCTGCACCGGCTGGAAATAGATGGTCATGCCGGGGATCGAGGCCGTGCGCTGCTTCAGCCGGTTGACCACGACCATGATGTCGTCGTGCCGCTCGCCGCGCGGGCGCAACGTCATCACCAGCCGGCCGACATTGGTGGTCGGATTGACCGAGCCTGCGCCGATCACGGAGACCACGCCGACCACATCCGGATCGGCCTGAATCGCGGCGGCCGCCGCCATCTGCCGGCTTTGCATCTCGGCAAAGGAAACGTCGGGCCCGGCTTCGGTCACCGCCGTAATCGAAGCCGTGTCCTGCAGCGGCAGAAACCCCTTCGGCGCGACTACGTACATGACCAGGGTCGCGACGATGGTGAGGAACGTCACGGCGAGCGTGGCGCGCTGGCGCTGCAGCACCCACAACAGCGTGCGGTGGTAGAGTTCGACCGTGCGATCGATGAAGCGGCTGACGGCGGCGAGCCCCGGAACGGCAAATTCCTCATGGACGTTCTTGAGCAGCCGCGAGCACATCATCGGCGTCAGCGTCAATGAGACGACCGCCGACGTCACCACCGCGATCGTCAGCGTCAGCGCGAATTCGCGGAACATGCGGCCGACCAGGCCGGACATGAACAATAGCGGGATGAACACCGCGATCAGCGACACCGTCAGCGAAATCACGGTGAAGCCGATTTCGCTGGCGCCCTTCAGCGACGCCTCCATGACCGACTCGCCGCCCTCCATGTGGCGGACGATGTTCTCGATCATCACGATGGCGTCGTCGACCACGAAGCCGGTGCCGATCGTGAGCGCCATCAGCGACAGATTGTCGAGGCTGAAGCCCGCGAAATACATGATGCCGAAGCTTGTGATCAGCGACAGCGGCAGCGCCACGCCCGCAATCAGCGTGGCGCGCAGCGAGCGCAGGAACAGCAGCACGACCAGGGTCACCAGCACCACTGAAAGGATCAGCGTGAACTGCACGTCATGGACGGAGGCGCGGATGGTGACGGTACGGTCGCTGACGATGGTCAGCTTGACGCCCGCCGGTATCGCGCGCTGCACCTTGGGAATTTCCTCGCGGATCTGGCGCACCACCTCGATCACATTGGCGCCGGGCTGCCGCTGGATGTCGATGATGACGGCCGGCGTGCCCTGATACCAGCCGCCGGTACGGTCGTTCTCCAGCCCGTCGATGATGATGGCGACGTCGCCGATCGTGACCGGTGCGCCGTTGCGATAGGCGATGATGATCGGCTTGTAGGCTTCCGCCGCCGCGATCTGGTCGTTGGCGGCGATGGTGTAGGATTGCTGCGCGCCGTCCAGCGATCCCTTCGGGCCCGAGACGTTGGCCCCGGCGATGGCGGCGCGCAGATCCTCCATCGAAATGCCGTAGGCGGCGAGCCGCGCCAGATCGGCCTGCACCCGCACCGCAGGCTTCAGCCCGCCCAGCACCGCGACGCGGCCGACGCCGGAAATCTGGCTGAGGCGCTGCCCCAAAATCGTGTCGGCGATATCGCTCATTGCGCGCAGCGAAATGGTCTCCGACGTCAGCGCCAGCGTCATGACGGGCGCATCGGCCGGGTTGACCTTGGCATAGGTCGGTGGGTACGGCAGGTTTTTGGGCAGGATGCCGGCGGCCGCATTGATCGCGGCCTGCACGTCCTGGGTGGCGCCGTCGATGTCGCGGTTGAGATCGAACTGCAGCGATATCTGGCTGACGCCGAACGAACTCGTCGATTGCATCGACGACAGCGACGGGATCTGGCCGAGCTGACGCTCCAGCGGCGCCGTGATCAGCGACGCCACCACGTCGGGGCTGGCGCCGGGCAGTTGCGTCGTGACCTGCACGGTCGGGAAATCAACCTGCGGCAGCGCCGACACCGGCAGCGCCCAATAGCCGAGCGCGCCGCCGATCAACAGCGCGATCCCGAGCAACGAGGTCGCGATCGGCCGGCGGATGAAGGGTTCGGAGACGCTCATGGTTGCGTCCTCATGGCTGCGATTTCGCAGGCCCGCCCGACTGTTGGCCGGCCGGTGCCGGCCCGGTCTGTCCTTTTTGATCGCCTTCGCCGCGTTCGCGCCTGCCGCGGTGTTCGCCGTCCCTGGCTTGTCCTTCCTTGGCCTGGCCTTCTTTGGCTTGGCCGCCCTGACCGCCCTTGCCGTCGGGGCTGCGGCTGCGCTTGCGCGGCGCGAGGTCGGCGGTCGGCGCCCGGTCATCGGTGCCGATCAGAACCTTGGCGCCATCGGACAGATTGGCAAAGCCCGTGGTGACCACGCGGTCGGAGGTCGAAAGCCCGCTCGCGATCACGGCATCGTGCTCGTTCTGCTGCGTCACCACCACCGGCTTGGCGGTTGCGATATCGCCAGGGCCGATCACGTAGCTGAACGTTCCCGCAGGGCCACGCTGGACCGCCGAGGTCGGCACCACGATCGCCTTGTCGAGCGTTTCGACCTTCAGCCGCACATTGACGAATTGGCCCGGCCAGAGCTGGAATTTGGTGTTGGGAAATTCCGCCTTGAGTTTAAGCGTTCCCGTGGTCGGGTCGACCTGGTTGTCGATGCCCTTCAATGTGCCGGTGTCGACCACCGTGACGCCGTCATTGCCGAAGACGTCGACGGCGAGTGCGCCCTTGGCCGCGGCGGCATTGACCCGCACGATCTGTTGCTGCGGCAGGCTGAACTGTACCGCGATCGGCTGCAGCTGGGTGATGATGACGAGACCGGTCGCGTCCGACGCCTTGATGATGTTGCCCTGGTCGACCTGGCGCAGGCCGGCGCGTCCCGACAGGGGTGCGATGATCTTGGTGTAACCGAGGGTGGCTTGCGCATTGTCGATCGCGGCCTGGTCGGCCTTCACAAGTGCTTCCTGCTGCGCCACCAAAGCGCGCTGCGTATCGGCCTGCTGCTTCGATCCGGCGTTGGACGCCGCGAGCTGCTGGTAGCGGGCGAGATCAAGCTTCTGGTTGGCGAGTTGGGCTTCGTCCTGCGCCTTCTTGGCAACCGCCTGATCATATTGCGCCTGGTAGATCACCGGATCGATTTCACCCAGCACGTCGCCCTTCTTGACGTCCTGGCCTTCGGTGAAATTCACCGAGATCAACTTGCCGTCGACCTGGGCGCGCACGAGAACATTATTCAGGGCGCGGACAGAGCCGACGCCGTCGAGATAAACCGGCACGTCCTGGGTGCGCGGCGTCGCCGCCAGCACCGGCACCGGAAGATCGAGGCGCGCGCCGCCGCGACCACCACCGCCGCCGCCACCGGGCTTCGGTTGAAACGCGTACCAGCCGATGTAGCCGAGACCGCCGAGGATCACGAGCGTCACGGCCAACGAGACCATGCGCTTGAGCACGCGCGACCAGAAACCCGGCTTGCGCACCTCAGGGGTTTTGGCGTCTTCCTCCGACTCCGGCTTAAAGAGCATCGACCGGCCTTTCCATCCTAGGCTCCCAGCCGCCCCCCAGCGCCTGATACAGGCTGACGATCGCGAGCAGCCGGGCCAATTGGGCCTGCGACAGCGAATCTTCCGCCTGGAATAACGTCAATTGCGTATTTAGCACAGTTACGATGTCGGCAGTTCCGGCCCGCAATTGCTGCTCGGACAGTTGAAACGCCCGCCGCGAGGACGCCACCACCTCGCGCTGCAGCCGCAGCCTCTCCGTGGTCTGGCGGATCGACATCAACGCATTGTCGACATCGGCAAAGGCCTGCACCACCGTCTTGCGATAGGTCTGCAGCAGTTCATCCTGCCGGGCCTTGGTAAATTCGAAATTGCCGAGGATCCGGCCGCCGTCGAAAATCGGCTGGGTCAGGCTGCCGACCATGCTGAAGAAGGCGGCCTGCGGCTGAAACAGCGACGACAATGCGGAACTCTGATAGCCACCCTGCCCGGTCAGTTGAATGCTCGGGAAAAACTGCGCGCGGGCGTTGCCGACATTGGCGGTGGCGGATGCCAGCTGCGCTTCCTGGCGCCTGATGTCGGGACGTTGCGTCAGGAGTTCCGATGGCAGTCCGGGCGTGACGCGGGGCGAAGCAATCTGGTTCAGCGTGCCGCCGATGACGCGCACCGATTCCGGCGGCCGCGACACCAGCGTCGCCAGCGCGTTGATGTTCTGGTCGAGCGTCTGCCTTAGCGGCGGCACCAGTGCGCGCTGGTTGGCAACGACGGTTTCCTGCTGGGCGACGTCGAGGTCGTTCCCGGTGCCGGCCTGCAGCCGCTCCTTGATCGCGTTGAGGATGCGGACGGCGCTGGCGATGTTGCGCTCTGCGGTGCGAATCCGGTCCTGCGCCGCGAGCACCTGGAAATAGGCGTTGGCGACCGTGGTCAGCGTGGTCAGCGCAATAACGTCGCGGTCGAAGCGGTTGGCGACCGCGGTTTCTTCCGCCGCCTGGGCGGCATCGCGATTCTTGCCCCAGAAATCGAGTTCATAGCTGGCGCTGAGCGAGGACTGATAGTTGACCACCTCGCGGCCGCCATTGGTCAGGCCGCTCGCGCTCGAGCCGGAGGTTCGGGAATAGCTTTCCGAGCCGCTGCCGCTGAGCGTCGGCAACAGTGCCGCGCCGGCGATCCGCGCTTGCGCATCGGCCTGCAGGAAGCGTGCGGTGGCGGCGGCGATATCCAGATTGACGGTCTGGGCCTCTTCCATCAGCGTCGTCAGTTCCCGCGAGCGGAAACCGCGCCACCAGTCGAGCGTCGGCGGCGCATCCTGCGGCTTGGTCAGGCGGGCGGCCTTGTAGCCTTCGGGGACGTCGAGCGCGGGATCGGGCAGATCCTTGGTCAGGATGCAGCCCGCCGAACTGGCGACCAGCCCTACGACCGCGAACGACCGCGCCAACCGGCTTACACCTGGAAACCGCATTCGCCAGCCTTCAACCACAGCCCCCGGTATTCGCTGGGTCACACCCGTTCTCCACCGGGCAAATTCCGGCGTGGCCCGCGATGAACGCTTGTTTGAGTGGTCTGCGACCCGTTCACGGGGGTGATGCTTCCGTTGGAACCGAGCCGTCATACTACCCTTGCGATCAGGGCGCGGACAGTCCCGGAACCATCCCGACGATCGCTGGCGCCAGCGCGCCAATCGGTGATCAAAAGTGCAAGTTAGCCTTATTTTATCGGCCTTGGAACGCGATCGGGATGATGTCGGACGGTCCAAACCTTACGAAGATTTCACGGGTTTTTTCCGCTATCCCCGCGGCCCAAATCCGTCTCCGCGCGTGAAAACGCACCTGCGGCCGATTCGATACTCCGGGAACTCCCTGCGCAGCTTGCACGAAGGGGACAAATGCGGGTCGCTTGGTGTCGGAAAGGGAATCGCCGGCAATGCCGCGGCCTCGATCCGATCGAAGCATTATCCAGTCCTTGATCGCGAACTCCGGCCTGGCGGACACAGTCACATCGTCACCATCGGCGCCAAGAGCTTTGTCGCCTTCCTCAGCAACCATCGCCTCGCTCGGCGGACGGCTCGCTTTTCCCGTCATCCGCGAGCGCATTTCCGGGCAAGATTATGCCAAGGCGCGCGCGATCTGGCGAAGCAATTTCCGCGTGCCCTTGGCCGAACCTGATGCCGTCAGGGAAATATCGAGGCCCGTCAGGTAGTGTTCGCAAATCCGGATGCCCGGCTGCGACCCAGCGCTGGCTTGTATGCCCAGCAGCGGTCCTTTAGGGTTCGCCCAACAATCAGGCTAGCAAACCGGCAACTCCAAATGACCATCAACAAAGACGTCATCGAAGCGATCGGCAACACGCCGCTCATCAAGCTCAAGCACGCTTCCGAAGCGACCGGCTGCATCATTCTCGGCAAGGCCGAATTCATGAATCCCGGCCAGTCGGTGAAGGACCGCGCCGGCAAATGGATGATCCTCGAAGCCGAGAAGCGCGGCGACCTCAAGCCCGGCGGCCTCGTGGTCGAGTCGACCGCGGGCAATACCGGTATCGGTCTTGCCGTCGTAGCCAGTGCGCGTGGGTACCGGACAATGATCCTGATCCCGGAGACCCAGAGCCAGGAAAAGAAGGACATGCTGCGGCTATGCGGCGCGGAACTGATCGAAGTGCCGCAGCTGCCGTACTCCAATCCGAACAACTACCAGCATGTTGGACGACGGCTCGCCGCGCAGCTGCGCAAGAGCGAGCCGAACGGCGTGCTGTTCGCCGATCAGTGGAACAACCTCGATAACGCCAAGGCGCACTACGAATCGACCGGCCCCGAGATCTGGCAGCAGACCGGCGGCAAGATCGACGGCTTCATCTGCTCGGTCGGCACCGGCGGCACGCTGGCCGGCACCAGCCGCTATCTGAAGGAAAAGCATCCGGGCATCGTCAACGCCTGCGCCGATCCGCATGGCTTTGCGATGTACGAGCTGTTCAAGAACGGCACGGCCAAATCGACACCGGGAGACTCGATCACCGAAGGCATCGGGCTCGGCCGCGTCACTCCGGTCATTGAGACCGCGAAGGTCGACGACGCCTTCCTGATCTCGGACGAGGAAGCCGTAAAGGTGATCTACGACCTAACCGAGCACGAGGGCCTCTGCCTCGGCGGCTCGACCGGCGTCAATATCGCGGGCGCGATCCGGCTCGCCAAGCAGCTCGGGCCCGGCAAGACCATCGTCACCATCCTTGCCGATTCCGGCGGCCGTTATCAGTCAAAGCTGTTTAATCCGGCTTTCATGCGAGCTAAGAATTTGCCGGTGCCGGAATGGCTGGAGAAGCGCCCGGAGGTTGATCTGCCGTTCGAGAAGGTGTGAGCACACATCCTCAACGTCATTGCGAGCGTAGCGAACCAATCCATATCGCAGCAACAACAAGTGTGGATTGCTTCGTCGCTTTGCTCCTCGCAATGACGGAGGAGACGAAACTCGATTCGTCGTACGCGCCTAATGCCGCAAGATCTGGCTGAGGAACAGCTTCGTCCGCGCGTGCTGCGGATTGGCGAAGAAGTTTTCCGGCGTGTTGGATTCGATCACCTGCCCGGCGTCCATGAACACGACGCGATTGGCGACTTCGCGCGCAAATCCCATTTCGTGCGTGACGACCAGCATGGTCATGCCTTCATTGGCGAGATCCACCATGGTGTCGAGCACTTCCTTGACCATTTCCGGATCGAGCGCCGAGGTCGGCTCGTCGAACAGCATGACCTTGGGGTTCATGGTCAGCGCGCGGGCGATCGCCACGCGCTGCTGCTGACCGCCTGACATCTGCCCCGGATATTTGTTGGCCTGGTGCGGGATCTTGACCCGCTCCAGATATTTCATCGCGGTCGCCTCGGCGTCCTTCTTGGGGATATTGCGCACCCAGATCGGCGCCAGCGTGCAGTTCTCCAGCACGGTCAAATGCGGAAACAGGTTGAAGCTCTGGAACACCATTCCGACTTCACGCCGGACTTCGTCGACGCGCCGCAAATTGGGGCCAAGTTCGATGCCCTCGACGACGATCTCGCCTTCCTGGAATTCCTCCAGCGCATTGATGCAGCGGATCAGCGTCGATTTGCCCGAGCCCGAGGGACCGCAAATGACGATGCGCTCGCCCTTGGCGACACCGAGGTTGATGTCGCGCAGGACGTGAAAGTCCCCGTACCATTTGTTAAGAGCCTTGATGCCGACGATCTGATCTGTGCTCATGCCCGTTCACTCAATTGCGGCGATGCGCGTTCAGCCTGTTCTCGACGAACAGCGAATAGCGCGACATGCCAAAGCAGAAGATGAAGTAGATGATCCCGGTGAACGCAAAGCCGGTGAACAACGTCGTCGGTGTCGACCAGTTTGGATCGGAAAACGACGCGCGCAACGATCCCAACAGATCGAACAGCGCGACGATCGAAACCAGCGAGGTGTCCTTGAACAGGCCGATGAAACTGTTGACGAGGCTGGGGATGACGTGGCGCAACGCCTGCGGCATCACGATGAGCCCGGTGGTTTTAGCCCAGGACAGGCCGAGCGCGCTTGCCGCCTCGCCCTGCCCGCGCGGGATCGCCGCCAGGCCGCCGCGGATGTTTTCCGCCTGGTAGGCGCCGGTGAACAGCGCGATCCCGATCAGGGCGCGCACCAATCCGTCGATGGTGAACCCCGTCGGAACGAACAGCGGCAACATATAGGTTGCGAAGAACAGCACCGTGATCAGCGGAACGCCGCGCCAGAACTCGATGAAGGCGATCGAGAAAATCCGGATCAGCGGAATCGACGAGCGCCGGCCGAGCGCGAGGGCAACGCCGATCGGCATCGATGCGACGATGCCGGTGACCGCCACCACCAGTGTGACCAGCAACCCGCCCCATAGCCGCGTATCGACCACGGGCAAGCCGCCACGGTCGAGCCCCATGACCGCGATGACGATGCCAATGCCGGCGAAGATCGCAAGGCAGGTGATCAGAGGACGTGAGCCGGCACGCAAGCCGCCAGTGAACCAGAACACCAGGGCGAAGACGATCAGGGCGGTCAATGCGAAATCGGCCCACAGCGGACTGCCAGAAGCCTGAACCTGATCGCGCAGCCAGGTCAGCGGCAACAGCAGCCAGGAAACCATCGTCGAGAGCAGCACGATCAGTTGACCGAGCAGCCAAAGCAGCGGTCCGATCACCGCCGTCGCCTCACCCGCGGCGGCCAGCTTGCGCCCGCTGTCGCCGATGCTGTCGTTGAGCCCCGCCAAAAGCCCGGCGGTCCAGCTGATGCCGAGGCCGCGCAAACCGCCGCCATGCAGCAGGAAGAAGGCGATAACGGGCAATGCGAGGAAGAACAGTCCGGCGTTGAGGCCCTTGGCCGGCGCCCGCGGTATCAGCAGCGGCAGCAGCAGGATCGCAGCCATGAGGAAGACCAGATTGACCCGCCAGCGCTCCGGCTCCGGATAGAAGCCGTAGATGAACTGACCGATTTTCGCCTGAATGAACGGCCAGCAGGCGCCGACTACATCCCCGGCATTTTTGGCGAGACACGCGGTGCGATCGTTGCCGGTCCAGACCGCATCGATCAGCACGAACCTCAGCGCGGGCACGACGACGAACCACAGCAGCAGCGCGCTGACGATCGTGATCAGGACGTTGGTCGGCGAATTGAACAGCCGCGTGCGCAGGAAGCCGACAAAGCCGGTGGTCTTGATCGGGGCTGGACGCTCGCCGACGAGTTCCTCGCGCACGAAAACCGATGGTGTGGTCTCGCTCATCACCCCATACTCCGGCCGATACGCCATCCGTAGAAACTCATGATCGCGCTCGTGACCAGCGAGATCACGAGGTAGACGCCCATGGTGATGCCGATGATCTCGATCGCCTGCCCGGTCTGGCTCAGGGTGGTGCCGGCAAACACCGAGACCAGGTCAGGATAGCCGATCGCCACCGCCAGCGTGGAGTTCTTGGTCAAGTTCAAATACTGGTTGGTCAACGGCGGCAGGATCACGCGCAAGGCCTGCGGGATCACGATCAGCCGCAGCACCGAGCCGCGCTGCAGCCCGAGCGAGGAGCCGGCTTCCATCTGCCCCTTGTGAACGGACAAGATGCCGGCACGCACGATTTCGGCGATGAAGGCGGCGGTGTAGGTCGACAGCGCCAATGTCAGGGCGACGAATTCCGGAATGACCCGTGAGCCACCGGCGAAGTTGAAGCCTTTCAGGGTCGGTATTTCAAACTTTACGGGCGCGCCGAAGATTTGCGTCGCGAGGAGCGGAAGAACGATCACCAGGCCCAGCGCATAGGGCCAGACCTTGATCACCTTGCCGCTCTCGAACAGCAGACGCCGGGAATAGCGCCACAACGCGATCGCAGCGACGATCGCGATCAGCAACGCGATGACGAACGGTTCGAAACCCGGCTCGCCGATCGGCTTGGGGATTACCAAGCCGCGATTGCTGAGAAAGAAAGTGTCGAGCACCGAGATGCTCTGCCTGGGATTGGGCAGCGCAGCGAGCACCGCCAGATACCAGAACAGGATCTGGAACAGCAGCGGCAGGTTGCGGATCAACTCGACATAGCCGCCGGCGATGCGCGACAGCAGCCAGTTCGGCGACAGGCGGCCGAGCGCCACCAGGAAACCAATCACGGTGGCGAAGAAGATTCCGATCACCGAGACCAGCAGCGTATTGAGCAGGCCGACCAGGAAAACGCGGATGTAGTTGTCGGACCCTGAATACGGAATCAGGTTCTGGCTGACGTCAAAACCTGCCGTGTTGACCATGAAGCCGAAGCCCGCGGTAATCCGCTGCGCCTGCAGATTGGCGCGGGCATTGGCAACGATCTCGTAGGCGATCCAGGCCAGTGCGGCGACGAACACGAGCTGGATGACAAAACCGCTCCAGCCCGCGCTGCCACCAAGCGCCCTCTGCAGTTTTGGGAGCAACTGCGAGGGTGGTTTTCGGGGTTCGATGGCCATCGCCGCAGCCCTCCGCTGGCGATCAGCGAATCGGCGGCGCGTACTGGATACCCCCCTTGCTCCAAAGCGCGTTGATGCCGCGGGCAATTCCAAGCTTGGAGCCGGCGCCGACATTGCGCTCGAAGGACTCGCCGTAATTGCCGACCGCCTTCACGATCCGCGAGACCCAATCCTTGGTCAGGCCGAGTTGTTCGCCAAGATTGCCGTCGGTGCCGAATACCCGCTTCATCTCCGGCTTGTCCGATTTTGCCATCTCATCGACGTTCTTCTGGGTAATGCCCAGCTCTTCCGCGGTGATCATCGCGTAAAGCGTCCATTTCACGATGTCGAACCACTGGTCGTCGCCATGGCGCACCATCGGGCCGAGCGGCTCTTTCGAAATCACTTCCGGCAACACGACATGATCGGCCGGGTTCGCGAGTTTCAAACGATCGGCATAAAGGCCGGACACGTCCGTCGTGAAGACGTCACAGCGTCCGGACTCATAGGCCTTGACGGCCTCGTCGTTGGTGCCGAATGCGATCACCTCGTACTTCATGTTGTTGCCCTTGAAGTAGTCGGCCAGATTTTGCTCGGTGGTGGTGCCTTGCTGCACGCAGACCGATGCGCTGTTCAATTCCAGCGCGGAATTCACCTTCAGCGCCTTCTTCACCATGAAGCCCTGGCCGTCATAATAGGTCACGCCGGTGAAATTGGCGCCGAGCGAAGTATCGCGCGACAGCGTCCAGGTGGTGTTGCGCGACAGCACGTCGATTTCGCCGGACTGCAGCGCGGTGAAGCGATCCTTGGCCGACAGCGGCACGAACTTGATCTTGCTCGGATCGTTGAAGACCGCAGCTGCGATCGCGCGGCAAATATCAACGTCCAGCCCGGTCCAGTTGCCCTTGTCGTCCGGAGACGAGAACCCCGGCAATCCCTGGCTGACGCCGCAGGACAGCATGCCACGGTCCTTGACCGTTTTGAGGGTTTGCGCCGAGGCGGCCTGAACCGAAAGGCCGGCGGCAACGGCAAGGGTGAGAACCAGGGATACGCGTTTCATGGGCAAGGCCTTTCAGGGGTCGTGCGGGAACGTTGGCTTGTCGTCCTCGAACGCTGTTGGGCCAACCCGATGATCCCCCGCCCAAAAAAGCGCCAATCTGACCCGGCAGTTTGACACGCAATACGGTCGGACAGGGATCGAAGGTCGCGGCAGGCCCCTCAACGTGCGGCGACTGGTAGTTGTGCCGTATCACAATCCGACTGGCGAGCCGGGTCAAGGGGTTGACGGCCGACTTCTGTATTCTGTGAGTAACTAAACCGGCCCCGACCCCGCCGGCGGGCAGTGTTTTGGCTATCTGTCGTGGCTGCGGCAAAACGTCTTTGGTGGCGCGAACGCCTGAGTTTTTCGAACGCTCGCCCGTCCAACCCGCAAGAATCCCAAACCAGACCGGTCACCTCAGGCCGCGCAAAGCCCGGGAGGGCTGTGCGAGCCTCATCATTCCCCTGCGACCGCGACAGTTATCGCACCGCGACCAAATCGGTGCCGGGCGGCCTGACGCTGCGGCTTCTCATCAGGCTCGATAATGTCGATGACCTCAAGGCCGATATTGACCACAGCTTCACGGCGATGAAGGCCGCCAGCCAGCGCCGCGATTTCTGCAAACAATCTCCGCGATCCGCTGCTGCACAGCGGCGGATGCGGCGCGTGCCGCGACGGTCTTATCCGTAGAAACCCGGATTTTTGCAGGCGCGGACACTAACCGCGCGTTCACCATGACGGCGAATCCCGCCGTTCTCGCCACCAAATCCTTCACCCCTCAAGTTCCCTTATACCATTGCCCCGTTAGTCATGCCGGGTGGGACGGCCGTCGACGCCATGCGGATGATGGCGCCCAGCGTAAGAGTAGACAGTAAAGCGTATGAATGCTGCTCGTATCGTAGTTCTAGCCAATGCTCTCAGTGCGGGCGGCGTTGCGGCCTATCTCGCCCGCGGGTCGGACGAGAAACCCGCCGCTGCCGAGCCGGTCGCGCAGCTGCCGACCACGGAGATTCTCGTCGCCAAATCCGACATCGGCCTTGGCCAGTCGGTGAAGCGCGAGGATCTGCAATCGCAGACCTGGCCGGCCTCGAGCTCCAGCAACAGTTTCATCAGCAAGGCGGGCAAGGCAGACGCCATCAGGGATATCGCCGGCTCGATCGCGCGCGCCCCCTTCATCGCGGGTGAACCGATCCGCGAGCAGAAGCTGGTGCTGGCGCTGCGCAGCATCACCGACGTCAACATGGTCGAGGGTGGATCCGACGACCAGGCCCCGAAGCGGGGCTCAAGCATCAACGTGGTTCGCTACGGCATTGCGAGCCAATCGACGGCACAGAAGTGACCGAAAGGACGCGGGGAATGAAGTTCGGGGGTAATCAGTCAGCGATGCGAACGGCTGCGGTCGGGGCCTTGTTGTTTTCGGCCGTCGCCACGCTGGCGCTCAGCCCGTTGGCATCTGTCGTGGCGGCCGAGCTCGACAAGGAGCTGGCCAGGGAGCTGTCGAAGGATTCCGGCAACGATCCCGTGACCACTTCTGCCATCGGCTCGGTAAAGCAACGCTTCCTCTCCCTCGGCGTCGGCAAGTCCGTGGTGGTCGACCTGCCGCGCGACGTGAAGGATGTGCTGGTGGCGGATCCCAAGATCGCCAACGCCGTCATTCGCTCGGCGCAGCGCGCCTATATCATCGGCGCTGCGGTCGGCCAGACCAACGTGGTGTTCTTCGATGCCGACGGCCAGCAGGTCGGCTCCTACGACATCGCGGTCAAGCGCGACCTCAACGGTGTGCGGTCGGCGCTCCGGCAAACGCTGCCGGGGATCAATATCGAGGGCGTCGGCGACGGCGTCATCCTGACCGGCTCGGTATCGAGCCCGATCGAGGCCCAGCAGGCCGGCGACCTCGCCGCGCGGCTGGTCGGCAGTGCCGACAAGGTCGTCAATTCCATCGCCGTCCGCGGCCGCGACCAAGTGATGCTGAAGGTCAATGTTTCCGAAGTGCGACGCGACATCATCAAGCAGATGGGCGTCGATCTCAGTGCCAGCATGAATTACGGCACCGCGGTCGTGAACTTCAACAACAGCAATCCCTTCACCGCCTACGGCCGTCCGCTGGTGGCTGACAATGGCCTCGCCGCCTCGAGCATCCTCAAGGGGCTGCCGACGGTCACCGCGACCATGCGCGCGATGGAATCCGCCGGCGTGGTCCGCACGCTGGCAGAACCGAACCTGACGGCGATATCCGGCGAGTCCGCGACCTTCATCGCCGGCGGCGAATTTCCGATCCCCGCTGGTTATTCCTGCGATCCCGTCACGCATATCTGTACGACGCAGATCCTGTACAAGAAATTCGGCATCTCGCTGAACTTCACGCCTGTCGTGCTGAGCGAAGGTCGGATCAGCCTGCGGGTGATGACCGAAGTCTCCGAACTGTCGACCGAAAATGCCATCACCCTGAACCAGAACGGCGCTGCGCTGACGATTCCCTCGATCAGGACCCGTCGCGCCGAGACCACGCTGGAAATCCCGTCCGGCGGTTCGATGGCGATGGCCGGCCTGATCCAGCAGCAGACCAAGCAGGCGGTCAACGGATTGCCAGGCGTCAACCAGCTCCCGATCCTGGGCGCCCTCTTCCGCAGCCAGGACTTCGTCAACAACGAGACCGAATTGATGGTTCTCGTCACGCCCTATGTGGTCCGCGCGGTTGCCCAGAAGGAATTGTCACGCCCCGATGACGGCTTTGCACCGGCGTCCGATTCCCAATCGACGCTGCTGGCCCGCATCAACCGGATCTATGGCCTTGCCGCCCGCGTCGGGCCGGTCGGCGCCTATGAGGGCAATTTCGGCTTCATCATTGACTGAGCGGCACGGCTCCACGGACGGGGATGAGGACAGAACGATGACAACCCAAACGAAGGTCGATCGCCGTCACAGCTGGCGACTGCTCGGCGCGCTGGTCGGCCTGTCCGCTGCGCTGGGGGCCTGCCAGCAGACCAGCGAGATCGTGACCGCGACCGTTCCCGCCGATTACCGTCTGCGGCATCCGATCGCCGTTCAGGAAGGTAACCGCTCGATCGTCATTTTCGTCGGGCACGCCCGCGGCGGCCTCTCGGCCCCGCAGCGCAACGATGTCATGGGACTGGCCCAGACCTGGGCCCGCGAAGGCACCGGCGCGATCATCGCCGACGTGCCGGTCAACACTGCCAATGCCCGCGCGGCCGAGGCAACGTACCAGGAAATCCGCTCGACGCTGACCGCGGGTGGCGTGCCGTCAAGCGCGATCAGGCTGCGTCATTATCAACCGGATAGCCCACAAACGCTTCCGACCATCAAGCTGATCTATCCTAAGATCTCCGCGGTGGCCGGCCCCTGCGGCCTGTGGCCGGAGGACCTCGGGCCGAACATCTACGACACCGGTTACAATGAAAACCGGCCGTACCACAATTTTGGCTGCGCCACCCAACGCAACCTCGCCGCCATGATCGACAACCCGGCGGACCTCGAGCAGCCGCGGCCGGAAACCCCCGCCTATACGATGCGGCGCAATGCGGCCTTCGACAAATACCGCAAGGGTGTATCGACCACGACCACCTATCCCGAATCCGACAAAGCCAAACTGAGCGATACAGGTAAATGATCAGCCGGTCCCGAAAAGACTCCGAAAAAGAGCACGACCTTACGCCGCCCGCCGATGAATACATTTCGCCGGCGCCGCGCGTGTCGGTGCAGGCCTTTTGCGCAACGGTTGCGACTGCCGCAACGGTGCGGTCGGCCAGCGAAGACCGCCGCCTCGGCAAGGTTCATCTCTCCGTTCATATGGGCGGCATCGCGGCCGCCATCGATGCCTATCACAAGGCGCCGACGCCGAACGTGATCATGCTGGAAACCGAAGGCTCCAGCGACATGCTCGACGGTCTCGACGAACTGGCCACCGTCTGCGACGCCGGCACAAGGGTCGTCGTGATCGGCAGCGCCAGCGATGTCACGCCCTATCGCGAACTGGTGCGTCGCGGCGTCAGCGACTACGTGGTCGGGCCGGTCGAAACCCTCGATGTGGTGCGCGCGATCTGCAGCCTGTTTTCCTCGTCCGAAGCCGTCGCGCTCGGCCGGATCGTTGCCGTCGTCGGCGCCAAGGGCGGCGTCGGCTCATCCACGGTGGCGCACAATGTGGCCTGGGCGATCGCACGCGACCTGGCGCTGGATTCCGTCGTGATCGACCTCGATCTGGCGTTCGGCACCGCCGGCCTCGACTACAACCAGGACCCGATACAGGGCATCGCCAATGCGCTGTTCCAGCAGGATCGGCCCGACAGCGCGCTGATGGAGCGCCTGCTCGCGAAATGCTCCGACCGTCTCAGCCTGCTGGCGGCCCCCGCGACGCTCGAACAGGTCTACGATTTCGGTGCGGACGCCTTCGATGCGATCTTCGATACGCTGCGCATGACCACCCCCTGCATCGTGCTCGATGTCCCGCATCAATGGTCGGCATGGACCAAGCGCGCGCTGGTCGGCGCGGACGATATTCTGATCGTTGCCGAGCCTGATCTCGCCAACATGCGCAATGCCAAGAACATGCTGAACGTGCTCAAGGCAGCCCGGCCCAACGACCGGCCGCCGCTCTATTGTCTCAACCAGGTCGGGATGCACAAGCGCCCGGAGATCACCGCGCGCGAATTCGCCAAGGCGATCGAGAGCCAGCCCATTGCGACTATCCCGTTCGATTCAAAGATGTTCGGCATGGCGGCCAATAACGGCCAGATGATTCAGCAAATCTCCGCCGGTCATCGCACCACCACGATGTTCCTGCAGATGGCGCAACGCCTGACAGGTCACGCCGTGACCAAGAGATCACGCGGTTCGCTGCTGGGGCCGATCATGCCGATCATCAACAAGCTGCGCGCCGGCGGCAGTCGCTAAGGCGCGGCGGGCAACGGGACGGGCTCACGCCTCCCCCCGTTCGCCCGCGGTCAATTCGAGCGCCCGGACGCAGCGCCCGGCATCTTGCCGCCCATCTCGGCGCGCGCATTCTCTTTGCGCGACAGCATGAGCTTCAACTGCGCGACGTTGGCGGCCGCTTCCTCGGGCGGAAGGTCGGCCCTCGCGATCTTTTCAGCCTCGGCCGTGTTGCCCCGCAGGCCGACCACCAGCGCCAGATTGGCCCGCACGCGCGCGTCGTTGCCCGCACGGCTATGGGCGCGGCGCAACGTCTCCTCCGCCTTCGGCAGGTCTTTTGAAAGCACGTAAGACAGGCCGAGATTGGACAACACCGACGGCTGGTCGGGCGTGATCTTCAGCGCGCTCGAATAATACTGCCGCGCTTCCTCGAACCGGCCGAGCTGGTCAAGCACGGCACCTTGCGCGGAGAGTATCCGCCAATCCGGATTGTCGGGGGTGTGGGCGCGGCCGAGCACGTCGAAGGCCTGCTGGAAATTGCCATTGTCGGCGAGTGCGCGGCCGTAGCCGGCGAGCAGCGCCTTGTTGCTGGAATGGGCGATCGTCGCCTGCTCCAGCACCGCGACCGCCTGCGACTTCTGTCCAGTGGCGCGCAACGCCTTGCCGTATTGCAGGGCCGCGTCGGCATCCTTCGGGTTGGCGCGATAGCGCGCCTCGGAAACCTCTACGTCGCGGCGCGGGTCGGCGGCGCGGCTGGTTTCGGCTTTCTCACCGAGCGAACCCGTGACATCCGACGACGTCACGGCGGTCTGGCAGCCGCTAAGCCCCAGCGCGAGAATCGCCGCGGAGGATGTACACGCAAGAAGTCGCGCGAATTCAGATGGTTGGAACAATTTCTGGAACATTTACTGGACCCGCGTCGGCGACTGTCCAGAATGCTCACAGCTTAACCCTAAATTCGGGTTAAGCAGGCCGTCTTTACGGTAATGGGCGGCCGCAATGGCCTGTTTAGCATCGGTCATGCGGCTGCGGGCCGGGCTCTGATCCCGGCCTCGCCGCATTCCTGTGCTAGTCGACGAATTGAGCGCCGAGTTCGCAGCCGATCCGCCATGCGAGCTTGCACTGGCGCGGCCGCTGACCGGTCGAGAAAATCACGGTGAACTCGGGGGGAATCTCCGGATATTCGGCGATAATCTTCACTCCGCCGTCGGACACGTCCGTGATCATGCAGTCGCGCGGCAACCCGCCGGTCCCAAACTGTATCTTCGCAAAGTTTCTGCACACACGACGTTCGCTTCTGCGGCGATTCGCTAACATCTTTGCCCCTGGCCCTGATCGAGAAAATTGGTGTCTCTCGTTTACAGAAGAATTGTTGGAATTGGCCTAGCGGAACCGATCGCAATGTAATCGAAGTGTAGCGGTTGTTTTCCAGCTCCGCTTACCCTGCGCTTGTGCAGACGCGCTCACGGGTTCGGCAAGCCAGGCCGATCGCGCCATCGATAGCTGCCTTTGGCTCCTGCCGGCACGTGCTCTGCCTGCGGCCAAGCCAGCAATTTTCGGAAAATTAAAGGGTTGATCCGCGGCCTTTTGGCGATAGCCTGAACTTTCGACTCGCGCTGCCGGAAGATATTCGCATGGGAACCGTCGTTCTTCTCGACCTGATGGGTGGCGTTGCGCTGCTGCTGTGGGGCCTGCACATGGTCCACAGCGGAATCCTGCGCGCGTTCGGACCTGACCTGCGTCAATTGCTGGCGAAGGGGCTCAACAACCGCTTCACCGCCTTTGCGGCCGGCCTCGGTCTGACGGCGCTGCTCCAGAGCAGCACCGCGACCGCGCTGATCACAAGCTCGTTCACGTCGGAAGGCCTGGTCAGCCTGGTGCCGGCGCTTGCCATCATGCTCGGCGCCAATGTCGGCACCACGCTGATCGTGCAGATCCTGTCGTTCAAAATCGCCGCCGTCGCCCCCGTCCTGTTCATCATCGGTCTGGTCGCCTTCCGCACCGGGCCGCGCTCGCGCATCAAGGATATCGGCCGCGTCTCGATCGGGCTTGGGCTGATGCTGCTGGCGCTGCACATCCTGCTCGACACGCTGGCGCCCGCCGAAAACGCGCCGGGCATGCGCGTGTTCATGAACGCCATCACCGGCGATCCCGTGCTCTGTATCGTCGTCGGTGCTGTCGTGACCTGGGTGGTGCACTCCAGCGTCGCCAGCGTGCTGCTGGTGATGTCGCTGGCATTTGCGCATTTCATTACACCCGTAGCGGCGTTGGCGCTGGTACTCGGTGCCAATCTCGGCAGCGCGATTAATCCGATTGTCGAAGGCGCCCGCCGCGACAACCCCGCCAGCTACCGCCTGCCGCTGGGTAATCTTGCCAACCGGGTGATCGGCATCGCACTGGTGGCGCCGTTCCTGAACCCGATCGCGGAGCTGCTGCAATCCTGGCAGCCGGACCCCGCCAAGGCCACGGCGCAATTCCATATCGCGTTCAACGTGATGATGGCGCTGCTTTTTATCGGCCTGCTCGACGGCATCGCCCGGCTGCTGAAAAAACTGCTGCCGACGCGCGTCCGGGAGACCGACCCGCTGCGGCCGCGCTATCTCGACGAGAGCGCGCTGGAGACCCCTTCTTTGGCGCTGGCGGACGCCGCGCGCGAAACCCTGCATATGGGTGACCATGTCGAGGTCATGCTGCGCAAGGTGATGGCGGCGATGATGACCAACGACCGGGCGCTGGTCGACCAGGTCTCGCAGATGGACAACAGCGTCGACAGCCTCGACGAGGCGATCAAGCTCTATGTCACCAAGCTCACCCGCGGCAGTCTCGACGAGCGCGAGGGACAGCGGGCGATGGAGATCGTCTCCTTCGCCATCAACCTCGAACATATCGGCGACATCATCGACAAGAATTTGAGCGAGCTTGCGACCAAGAAGATCAAGCGCCGGTTCCAGTTCTCGGCCGAGGGTGCCGAAGAGCTCTCGGCCTTCCACAAGCGCACGATGGATTCGCTGCGCATCGCGTTCGGCGTCTTCATGTCCGGCGACGTCAATGAGGCCCGCAAATTGCTGGCCGAGAAGGCGGCGCTGCGCAACGCCGAACTCGCCGCCACCGAGCGGCATCTCGACCGGCTGCGGGAGGGCCGGCCCGAGAGCATCGAGACCACCTCGCTGCACCTCGACGTGCTGCGCGATCTCCGGCGGATTCACTCCCATATCTGCTCGGTCGCCTACCCCGTGCTCGATGCCGCCGGTGAACTGGCGGCCTATCGCTCTGCCGAAAGCGATATGGCGGCGCTGCCCGCACCGGCCGCCGGACGCAGCGGTTAGCGATCCAGCGTCTTCGACGCGCTGACGCGGTTCTTCACGATCAGCATGATGTTTCGGATGTAGATGATGGTGGCCAATGACTGGCCGAGGATGATGACGGGTTCGCGTTTGGCGACGCCGTAGACAAGCGTCATCATCCCGCCGCCCATCGAGAAGAACCAGAACGCCATCGGCACCACGCTCTGTCCGGCGCGCTCGCTCGAGATCCACTGCACCAGGAAGCGCGCGGTGAACAGCAATTGCGCGACCAGGCCGAACGCCAGCCAGAAATCGAACTTGGCGACGAAGACGTCGTAAAGGTAATCGCCGAGCGCCTGCCCGTATTGAATCAGCATCAGGTTACCTCGGTCGCAACGGGCGTCGACTTCTTGCGGCGGATCAACCACCAGACGCCGGCCAGATCCATGATCCCGATCCATAGCCGGTCAAAGAAGCCGTAATTTGATACGCCGGAATGGCGCGGGCGGTCGATCACATCGACGTAAGCAATGCCAAAACCCTCGCGGCGCACCAGCGCCGGCAGGAAACGATGCAGCCCGTCGAAATAAGGCATCGACAGGAAGACCTCGCGCGGAAATGCCTTCAGCCCACACCCGGTGTCGCGGGTGCCGTCGCGCAAAATCCCGTTGCGCACGGCATTGGCGATCCGCGACTGCATTTTCTTGAAACCGGTGTCCTTGCGTCCGACCCGCTGGCCCGCGGCAAGGCCGATGCGGCCGCCGCCGCTCTCGACCGCCGAAATCAGATCCGGCAGAAACGCCGGATTGTTCTGTCCGTCGCCGTCGAGCGTTGCCACGATGGCGCCGCGCGCCGCACGAACGCCGCTGCGCACCGCCGCCGATTGTCCGGAGGATTGTTCATGCCGGAGCTGCCGGAGATTGCCGTGCACCTTCATCAGCGCTTTGAGCCGCTCGGCGGTGGAATCGGTCGAGCCGTCATCGACATAGATGATCTCATAGGCCCAGCGGCCATCCAGCGCGGCCGTGATTTCCGTAATCAGCGGCGCGACGTTGTCGGCCTCGTTGCGCACGGGCACAACGATGGAAACGGCCACCGCAGCTTGGTCGGAAGAAGGCAAATCGGTACTCATCGGTTGGGCTGGGGTTGGATCGGCTTGCATGGACCTGAAGCCGGAACCCGGTTCCGTCAGGCGCTTCGCGGCGTCCGCTTTTATGGGGCGAATGCGCCCCGGGCAACCCTTTTGAGGCGTCCCGAGGAAGGCCCTACCAGCGGCAGTATTGTGCCGTCGCGGTGGATTGCAAAGCCGAGCCGCCGCGCTGCGAACCAGTAGCGCACGAACATCGCGCCGATGACGCCGACCAGCGCGCCCGCAACCACGTCGCTGGGATGATGGGCCAGAAGCACCAGACGGGTTGCGCAGATGACGACGGCGTAGACGAACATCGTGGTCCGCGCCTGCGGCCACAACGCCGACACGGCAAAGGCCAGCGCGAAAGCGCAGGTCGCATGGCCCGAGGGGAAGCTTGAATAGGCCCCGGTTCCGGCGAAGTGCGAGAAATGGAACACATTGCCTTCGCCGCCGACAAACGGCCGGCCGCGGCCGACGCTCCATTTGATCACTTCGGTAGCAAGGGCGGACACCATCACCGCGCAGAACAGAAACTGTAAACGCGTGCCGAGACCGAGCAACAGGGAGCGCTGAATGCCCCTGAACGCGGGTGCTGTTATCGCAACCACGATCAACAGCGCGCCAAGTGCCGCCAGCACATACTCATCCTTGCCGAAATCAGTGACTATGCGCATCCACCACAGCGAGGGCGTGCCCCGCTTCGGCATCTGGCCGATCTCCCAGGCATCGAGCACGAACATCAACGCGATGCTGGCGGCGCCAAGGGCGGCCGACAGCAGCAACGCGTGACGCGCCGCCCGGCGGCCCGCCTCGGCCCGCCGCGAGTGCGACGGCGTACGCCCCAGCTGGGCCAGCGAGCGCCACCCCAGCACCACAAAGCGCGAAAAATAGTTGCGGGATTCGGCGATGACGGTCGGCGCTGGCATCTTATTCGGTGCCTTCGGAGCGGAAGATTGCGATCGAAACCGCCTTGCCCTGCGAGATGTTATAACCCTCGACACGCGTCGCCACGTTATAGCGCAGCCCGATCGCTTCGGCGCGCTGGACAAAGCCGCGCTCCGAGCGCGATTCCACCAACGCAAAGCGGCAGGTGCCCTGCCCCAGGAAATCCGCAGCGCCCGATCCGTCGGTCAACAGCGTACTGGTTCCGGTCATGAAGACGAGACTGGGCTCGTGGAAGCCGGCAGCCGCGGCTTTCGGCCCGACGCAGACGACGTTGCGCAGCGCACGCGCGATCCCTGCGCTCGGAAACAGCGTCGTCAGCGACGGCAACACGATGCCATAGACGGCGATCGCCAGGCACATCGCTGCAATCACGGCATGCAACAGCGAGCGCTCGGCGCGGCTTTCCTCGAACAGCCACCAGGCGATCAGGCCGAAGATCATCGCCGCCGCCAGCACCGGCCAGGCCGGAAAGACCGGCTGATGCGTCAGCTTGATCGCCGCGACGATCGCGATCACAGCCGTAATCGCGGGGATCGCAAACCACCAGGCCGCGCCGCGCCTCAGCCAGGAGCGCGACAACACGCGACGCTCCAGGGCGCCGACGGTCAGGATGGCAATGGCCGGATAGAGCGGCAGCACGTAGTGCGGGAGCTTGGTCATCACCAGCTCGAACACGATCCATGACGGCACCAGCCAGGCCAGCAGATACTGCGCGCCGGGCTCGCGCCGGGCCCGCCATACCGCCGGAGCCGCCATCCCCGCCAGCGGCGCACCGGGCCAGAACGTGACCCAGAACAGCAGCAGATACAGGCCGGGCGGCGCGCCATGGGACTCCTGCGCGGCGAGCTTGCTCAGCATGTCGCCGCCGAGCGAATTGGTGAAGAATGCATCGCCCGCGCGCCAGAAAATCGCGACGAACCACGGCAGCACCAGGACCAGTGTCCACATCAGGCCCCAGACCGGGCGCATGCGCCACAGCCAGACCGCCGAGCGGTCGAGGATCGCCAGCGCCGCGATGGTCAATCCCACGAACATCAGGATCAGCGGGCCCTTGAGCAGGATGCCGCCGGCCAGTGCGGTCCAGAAAATCGCGGGCGAACTCCACGGCGGCCGCGCCGGATCCTCGCCGCGCTGCCAGGACAGGTAGACCCGCGCCATCGCCCCCATCGCGGCGGTGACTGACAGCAGCAACATCGCGTCGGTCTTGGCGAGCCGCGCTTCGGCGCCGAGCAAGACGCAGCTGCACATCATCAACGCCGCCAGCGCGGCGCCGCTCCGGGTCACGAAGGCGAGCGCCGTCCAGTAGGTCAGCAGGACCGCGCCGATCGCGCCAATCAAGGAGGGAACGCGATAGAGCCAGATGCGCAATTCCGCCCGCGGCAGGCCGAGCTTTGAGGCGGTTTCGACCACGGCGGCCTGCATCCAGTAAATGCCGACCGGCTTCTTGTAGCGGACGTCATCTTGAAAGCGGATGTCAACGTATTCGTCGCTTTCGACCATCTGCTTGGTCGCCTGCGCAAACCGCGCCTCATCGCGATCGATGGCCGGTATAGAGAAGAAACCGGGCACGAAAAGCACGATGGCACACAGCGTCAGGAAGATGATCGCGCGGACATGGCTTGCCGTGGCGAAGTCAAACGCGGCGAGCAGCCTGCGGCTGGAATTCGCAGGTTTCACAGACTGTTGGCCTGCTCCAAATCGCCGGGGTTGCACGGTTTCAACCATCTTGTTCGCATACGATGAAACCGCACTGCAAACAACACCGCAGTTCCCGCTATCCGGCGGTGTCCCCGGCCCCCTGATCGGTCAAATTGTACCTGTTCATTGCACCCGGATCACCACGGTGTCGGCGGCGCCGGTCGCGTCGATGACCGTGAGGCGGGCAAAGCCCGGCCCGGGCGGCTCGACCAGGCGCTGACGCCGGCTGCCGATCTCGCCGACTGCGATACCGTTCACCAGCATGGTCAGCGGCAGCACGCCGCCGGCGACCTTGACCGGCATCGCCGAGAATTGCCCGTCGTTGGAACGGTCGACGTCGATCCGTGAACCGTTCAGCGGAAACTGGATGCGCGGCGCCTGATCGCTGCCGGTGCGGACCAGTTCGCCGACGGGGCGGAAGCGCCGGAGCGGCACCGGAAGCTTGGCGTTGCTCGCGATCAGCGCGCCCCTGGGCGGTTTCGGCAATGCCGCAAGGGTTTTTCCGGTGCGCGCGAAAGCGTCGAACAGGATCGGTGCGGCGGCGGTACGGCCGACCAGTCCGGCCACCGGCGCGCCGTCGGGACGCCCGACCCATACGCCGATGGTGATGCGGCCGTCGAAACCGACCGACCAGGCGTCGCGATAGCCGTAGCTGGTGCCGGTCTTGAAGGCGATCCGGTTGTGCACGCCGTTTTCCGGCGGCGGCGTGCCGATCAGGACGTTGCCGACCTGCCAGGCCGCGGCCTGATCCATCAGCCGCATCGGGTCGCGCTCGTCCTTGGCGATCATGATTTCGCGCAAGGGCTTTGTGGTGCCGAGCCGCGCCAGCCCCGCATAGAGCTGCGCCAGATCCTGCAGGGTAACGCCGACGCCGCCGAGGCCCATGGCAAGGCCCGGCGCTTCATCCTTCGGCAGCACCAGATTGCCGCCGGCCTGCTTCAGCCGCGACGATAGCCGACTCGAGCCGACGCGGTCGAGCAGCGCGATCGCCGGCACGTTCAGCGACAGTTGCAGCGCCTTGCGCACGGGAACCGTGCCCTGAAACGTCATGTCGAAATTTTCGGGCGCGTAAGAGCCGAACCGGATCGGACGATCGTCGATCAGGCTCTCCGGATGCACAAAGCCGTCTTCGAAGGCGAGACCGTAGATGAAGGGCTTCAGCGTCGATCCCGGCGAGCGCACCGCGCGTGTCATATCGACCTGCCCGGCGCGCCGCTCGTCGAAATAATCCGATGAGCCGACCCGCGCCAGCACGTCGCCGCTTTCATTGTCCACCGCGATCATCGCCACCGAAATGTTCGGCCCCTGCGCAATCGCGCGGTCGCGCGCCAGCGCTTCAAGGGTCTTCTGCAGGCCTGCATCCAGCGTCAGCTTGATGATCGGCGTATCCTTCACCGTCGCCATCGACTGATCGGAGGAATGCGGCGCCAATATCGGCATCGGCTTGCGCAGCCGCGGCACGGTGACGGCCTTGGCCTGAACCGCATCTTCCTGGCTTACGCGATGTTCCGACACCATGCGTTCGAGCACGAGGTCGCGCGCGGTGCGGGCGACCTCGGGATGGCGGTCGAGGCGGCGGGTCTCCGGCGATTGCGGCAGCGCCACCAAGAGCGCCGCTTCCGCCAGCGACAGCCGCTTCGGCTCCTTGCCGAAATAGGCGATCGACGCGGCGCGGACGCCCTCGAGATTGCCGCCGAACGGCGCCAACGCCAGATAGAGATCGAGGATCTGATCCTTGTTCAATTGCCGCTCGATCTGGATCGCGCGCACCATCTGGCGCAGCTTGGCGTAAACCGAACGCTCGCGCCGCGGCTCCATCAGTCGCGCCAATTGCATCGTAATGGTCGATCCGCCGGAGACGATGTGGCCCCGCGTTGCCAGCTGCAGCGCGGCACGGCCGAGCGCCAGCGGATCGACGCCGCGATGCGAGTGGAAGCGGCGGTCTTCATACGCCAGCAGCAGTTTGAGGTAGCCGGGATCGACGCCGGTTTTGGCATCGACCGGCAGCCGCCAGCGGCCGTCGGCCATCGCATAGGCGCGCAGCAGTTTGCCGTGGCGGTCGACGATCGATGTCGAGACTTTTTGCGCCTGCTCCAGCGGCAGCGGGCCGAGCGAGGCAACCCAGCCGGCGAAGATGCCGACCGCCATCAGGCTGACAACGGCCGACATCGCCGCCGCCTTCCTGATCCGCCAGCGCCCCGTTGGAGGGCTCGCCGGTGCTATAGGCCCCGTCTCACTCATTTGGCCGGACGCACCTCCACGGTGCCGGTGCCGGAGCGGCCATAGCGCGAGGGATTATACATGTCCTCGACATAGGCCTGCGGCAGCACGTATTTGCCGGGGGAAACCGCGCGCACGACATAGGCGACGGTGAACACCGCCGTATCGTCGCTGGCGCGATCGATGGCCGCGGTGAAGCGGTCATCACGGAACTCGGTATTCTCGGGCTCCTCGCCGTCCTCGATCCAGTCCAGCGTGTTTTTGTCGCCGGAAGACACCAGCCGCGGGTTGTCGATCTCGAGGCCGGCCGGGAGATAGTCGGATACCATGATGTGCCCGTATTCCGGCTTGGCCTCGGTGATCTTCAGCACCACCGCGAAGCGATCGTTCTGCTTGGCCTTGCTGATATCGGCGGGCTTGCCGTCGAGCGTGAAGTAGTTGCGCTCGATCTTGAAGCCGTTCGAGGCCGCGGGCTCCGGCGTGACCGGCGAACCGCTGACCGAGACCACCGCCTGAACCGGCGCGTCGCCGGTGTTGGTGATCTTGACCGGCTTGCCTGCCATCTGCTCGGCCTTGTAGCTGCGATAGGCCGCCGTCTTGATCGGCGAACCATCGATATCGAGCGCCATCGTCTCCTTCGACAGCGCGCGCGAGGCCAACACCAGCCAGGCGTTTTCCTGCGTCGAGGTGTAGGGCGAAAGGCCCCTCGCCACTTCGACCCGCTGCACCGCCTGCGTCAGCGTCGCCCGCGGGGCGTTGCCTTCGCTGGCGAGCGAGACCAGGGCTGCGGCATCGCGCAAGGCGCTGCCATAGTCGACCCGGCCGAACTCGATCACGGGTTTCGGCGCCAGTGCGTCGAGCGCGGCGCCATAGACGCGTTCCGCCCGCGCCTTGTCACCGACCAGGGCCAGCGCCGCCGCCAATTGCGACTTCGCAATCGGCGTCGCCAGATTGTTCAGCTTGGTGTCGGCGAGATAGCGCAGGTCGCCGATCGGGGCGGCGCCATTGCGGGCGAGCACGTAGAGGCCGTAGGCCAGATCGCGTCCGCCGTCCTTTTCGGGCTCGTTGGCGTTGACCACCGAGTTGCGGATGCGGTCGAGCGCGCTCTTGAACAGCACATCCGGCACCGCAAAGCCCTTCTCACGGGCGCGGGTCAGGAAGTCAGTCACGTAGGCATCGAGCCAGGCGTCGTCGCCGCCCGCCGACCACAGGCCGAACGAGCCGTTCGAGCCTTGGCGCGCCAGCAGTCGCTCGATCGCGTCGCGGATGCGCTGATCGACCGCGGTGTCCATCGCCAGATGGGCGCCCGCGGCGAGATCGTTAACGTAGAGCAGCGGCAGCGCGCGGCTGGTGATCTGTTCGGAACAGCCGTGCGGGTAGCGATCCAGCGCCTTCAGGATGGTCGCCGCATCGAGTGCCGTCGAGAGGCTGACCGAGAGCGACACGCTGCCCGTTCCCGACACCAGGTCGGAGAACATGTCCGAAGTCAGCGTCAGGCTCTCGCCCTTGGCCAGGGTCCGGATCGAACGGCGCGCCAGGACCTGCGTCGCCGCCTTGACGTCGAGCGCATAGTGCCGCGCCAGCGCCAGCCCGTTCGGCCCCTTGATATCGACGTCGAGATTGGCAGTGCCGGCGCCGCCGGCGTCGATCGCCAGCGACATCGAGGTCCGCTGCTTGGCGGCGAGTTTCACAGTCGTCGCGGCATTGCCGGTTACCTTTACGGGCCCCGTCGTTTTGACGTTAATCGTATAGTCGCCGGGTGCACCTTCAACGTTATCGAGATCAAAGCTCATGGTGCCGCGGTCGCCATTGAGCAGGAAGCGCGGCAATGTTGCGGTCAGCACCACGGGATCGCGCACGGTGACGTCGATGGTGGCGCGGCCAAGCCTTGTCGCACTCCAGGCCACCGCCATGACACGCGCGGTGCCGGCGAACTCCGGAATGTCGAAGCTGATCTCGGCAGACCCGTCAGGGCCGACCGTGACGATGCCGGAATAAAGCGCGAGCGGTTTCTGGGTGGGCGGGCTGCCCTGCAGCTCGGCGCCGGCACCGTCACCGCCGGTCTTGAGCTGGCCGCGGGTGCCCTGCATGCCGTCGATCAGTTGCCCATAGAGGTCGCGGATCTCGGACGTGAGGCGGCGCTGGCCGAGATAGAAATCATCCGGCGCCGGCGGCTTGTAATTGGTCAGGTTGAGAATGCCGACATCGACCGCGGCGACCACGATCTTGGCGTCTTCGCCGGGGTTGAGCCCGCCGAGCTTGACCGGAATCTTCAGCGCGGTGCCGGGGCGGACCAGCGGCGGCGGCGAGAGCGCCACCTGCAGCGTGCGGCCCTTCTTGTCGATGCCGAACCATTTCAGGCCGATCGCCCGTCCGGGCATCCGCAGGGCTGCGGCGTCGAGCGGACGGCGTAGCGTCGCCAGCACATAGGCGCCGGTACCCCAATCCTTGCCGACTGATAGCTTGACCTGCTGGGTGCCTTCCTTGACGTCCACGGTCTGGGTGGTCAGCAGGCGGTCGCCCAGGACGTTGATGGTCAGCTTGCCGGCCGTGCGGGCGTTGACCGACACCACCATGGTATCGCCGGAGGCGTATTCCGGCTTGTCGATCGAGGTTTCGAGGAGATCGGGGGTGTCGGCGCTGCCGTCCGAATACCAGCCGACGTCGAACTGGACCGAGGTGACCGGCCCGTCCGCCTCGGTCGATTTGACGTCGAGGCGATAGCGGCCGGGCTGCGGCGCCAGCGACACCCGCGCCGCCTTGTCGGCCGTGAGCGTCAGGTCGCCATCGGCGACGCGCGAGGTCGATTTGACCGGCTCGTATTCCCAGGACGAATTCTGCCGGTACCACTGGTAACGGGATTCCATCTTCAGAAGCTCGTAACGCAGGCCGTCGCGCGGCAATTGCTTGCCGTCGGGGGCGACGAACACCACGTCGAACTCGGCCTTGTCGCCCTCGGCGACGCTCTTGTCGCCAAACAACGGCTTGATGCCGATCAGGGGCGTGGCAGGCGCCACGGGGAGCACCAGCTTGCGCTCGACGGCACGGCCACCGGCCTCCGCCATCCGGATGAAGATCTGCGCCTCCTGCGGGCGGGTCGAAGTTGGCGCCTTGGCCAGCGACACCGGGAACGTCGCCACGCCATTGGCGTCGGCCTCCGGCAGGTTCTCGATCGGGGTGCGCTCGTTGCTGGCGGTCTCCTCGTCGGCGACGCCGAACTGGTAGCCGGGATAGCCGGGCCGCCCGGAAGCAGCCGAGGTGACCAGCATGTCGCCTTCGAGCTGCAGGCCGGAAGCCGGCGCACCGTAGAGGAAACGACCATCGACCTTAAGTTCAACTGGAACTTCAGCTTTGATCATCTTCTCCTTGCTGGAGATGTTGAATTCGATCCGCTCGGGGATGTAGTCCTCGACCATGAAGGTGGTCTCGCCGACCGCCGACCCCTTGGGGTCGGTGAAGGCGCGTACCCGCCAGGTCCCGGTCGGGACCGCGGAATTGAGCGGAACCACCATGCTCCGGCCGCCGGCCCCCTGATCCGGCAGCACGGCACGGCGGAATTCGACGCCATCCGGGCGTTCGATAACGAGGGTGAGCGGCCCGCCGGCCATGGCGTTGCCCTGCCCGTCGCGCAGCAGCGCGGTGAGATAGACGGTCTCGGTGGAACGATAGACCCCGCGCTCGGCATAGACGAAGGCGTCGGCGCCCGCCGGCACCACCCGGCCTGACACGCCGCGGTCGGTGAGGTCGAACGCGTTGGTTTTGAGGCTGAGGAAAGCGTAGTCCGACTTCTCGCTCATGACCGTCAGCAAGGCCGGCGACAGCCCGCCCTCGCCGCGCGCCAAGCCAGCCTCGAACAGCACGTGGCCGGAATCGTCGGTCTTGCGGGTCGCCAGGATCTCGTTGTTGCGGGCGATCAGCCGTACCTCGGCCTTGCCGACCGCCTCGGTGGACGCCAGCGAATTGACGAAGACGTGGATGCCGTCATTGCCTGAAAACGCCGATAGGCCCATGTCGGAGACGATGAACCACTGCGTCGCCAGCCGGCCGTCATCATCGCTGCCGGGGCCTTTGGCTGTTGCGGTCATCACATAGACACCCGGCTGCAGGTCGCCCAGCGCCTGGTCGACCGGGAACGCGGTAATGACGTCCTGGTTGAGCGTGGTGGCGGTGGCGAGTTCGCCGGTCCAGACCTTGACGCCCTTTTCGTCACCGAGATCGCCGAGTTGGTAGCTCGACAGCGTCTTCTGGAAGTCGCTGTCGATCACAGTATTAATCAGGTTACGGTCGCCGATCCGGAACACGTTGACGTTCACCGCAGGCGTATTGACGCTGACCAGCGGGATGCCGCGCTGGCCGGTGCGCGGCAGCACATAGGCGCGGCCGGTAAAGCGCACGAACGGCTTGCGGTCGCGGACATAGATGTTGAATTCGGCCGATTTCGGCAGGGTTTCCTTGACTGTGGACGGCAGGCCGGCCCGCAGATTGATGTTGTAGCGCTCGCCGTGCTTCAGGCCATCGACGCAAAGCTGCTTGCCTTCGGCCGACAGCGCCGGCTTGTCGGTGCCGGCCAGCGCCAGGAACGGCGCAAAATCGACCCGTTTTGCCAGATCTTCAGAGAACTGGAAGCACGCCCGCGGTGACGCGCCGTCGGAGTCCACGGTGTAATCCAAAAGACGAAAACCGTGCTGATCGCGCATCTTCTCATATTGGCCGCGCACCTCGGCGACCTCGCGCATATCGAGCGACAGCCGCAGCGCATCCAGCGCCGGCCGCCAGAGCTTGCGGTCGGACATCGCCCTGCCCAGCACCGCCAGCGCATCGGCCTCCTCGGCGGCGTTGCCAGCGCGCTGATAGGCGATGTAGGCCGCGGTCGAAGCACGCTCGAGCAGGAAGGTCTGTTCGCTCGAGCTTGCGGAACGGATCTGGAAGATGGTCTTGGCGAGTTTGAGCCAGTTGGCACTGTCCTCGGGCGTGGTGGCCGCAATCTGTCCGAGGATTTGCAGGCCGGTGCGGAAGTCGGCACGCTTGAAGGCGGTATCCGCATCGGTCCGCAGCGTCGCACTGGATTTGGCGACCGGCCCGGCCTCGCTCTTGATCTGGGCCTCCAGCTTGACTGCGGAATCGGCGAGATCGTCGCGTTTGAAGGCTTTATCTGCTGCCTGCGCAGTGGCCAGGCCAAGCGCCATCGTGGCGCAAACGACTGCGGCGCGAACCAAACCGATCATGATGGAGCTCCTTGGGCGGACGACCGCCTCGTAACGGACGAAAAGTGCGCGAAAAGGTGACGGACTGATGGCGATGGAAGAGGCTTGCGAAAAAGTCGCATGCGGCATGGCTCTGGCAGTCCAAGGTCCCGGACCGCACCGGCGGGGGTTGCCGGCGCAGCATTGATTAATGGGCGGACCGAAGGCAATGGTCCGCCGTCTGGCTTTGTCGCAGCCTGAACGAAATCGGTTCGGAACGGACTTGGCTCCGAAGCGGATTTTTCATATTGGCAGTGCTAGAAAGACCCCGACGGTCCCATAGCTCAACTGGATAGAGTAACGGATTTCTACTCCGTGGGTTGCAGGTTCGAATCCTGCTGGGATCGCCAATATTTTCAATCGTATAGCTGGTTTGTTCTCGAGAAAGCCGTGTCGCATTCTGTATTGAAGAGAACTCTTGGCTTTCACGGTTGTCGCTCGCCCGGTAACCGACCGAGCAGTAGCGGCTCGACATTCGCTGATCCGTCGAGCGCAAAGATGGCTTCGCGTGGCAACCATAAGCAAGAGGCCGCCAACTGAGGCGGCCTACGGATCGATAATCCCGGTGCCATCGCGTGGCACGCGTTTGTGCTCACGACCATCGTCTAGACCGGCATCGAAGGTAACTTAGCGTACCCTCGCGCCTACGTCCGGATTCGCGTGCAGACCGGTTCCCTCGCTGCACGAATCGATGCAGATTTGGCGTGCGTCAGCCTCCTGCAGGTGGTCCAGACAAACGCCATCCGGCTGCACTGCCAATCCGGCCCGAGTGCGGCGCTGGACACCGGCTCCGGATACGCCAGTCCGGTCGCGACGCCGCCCGCGACGCAGGCGAACAAAACGATCGCTGCGGCGAGAACGACATTTTTAGGGGTGCACCAATTCGGGATCATGGCGGTCGCTCCTTTCAGGACCTGCCGCAACATAGGCTCGCGCCGGCCGTCCTTATGTGAGCGAATTCACAGATTTTCGGCTTTCGGGTGCGACCGATTGCACCGGCAGGTTCCGGCCCAAACAGGGCGGCGCCACCGATCGTATCGGGTTCCCTCTCCTGACATCCGACCGCGCCACAACCTGTGCGCTACCTGCCGGATCAATTCTGCAACACTCGCACGCCAAGATGCACGGCAGGGGCATAAGTCCCGCAAATCCGTTGCGCGCGTGCGGAGGTTGATCAACACTGCTGGTTTGGGGAAAGCGCGTGTGCGGAGCGTGCCATGAGCGAGCAGGAAGTGGGCTACGACTACGATCGCTATCGAAAACTACTGGCTGAAGCGACCGACGATGCCAAGCGGCTCGAACTCATCGATCTCATGATCAAGGAGGGAGCCCGCGACAGGCTGGAAGCCCAGCGGACCTCCGATCGCGTGGCGATGACGGCCGTGACGGTTGCGAAAATTCTCGGTCCGGGCGGCCGCCGCGACCAATTCAGGGGCGATTAGAACAGCCACTGCGTGGCTCGGCCCGGAACCGGTTTCAGCCGGCGCTTGCTGTCGCTTGTGTCGAGGCGCACGCCATCGGCGATCCGGCCAGGGCCGCCGCAGCGCGCTCACCGGCATCGGTCGACCAACCGGGCCGTTCACGGAAATCTCCCTGTTTGCCCCCTTCGGCGCTGGCATTTTGTCGCCGGTTCACCTACTGAAGCGCAAACCGCCAATCCCCTGCGTTTCACAACCAATCAAGAAAACGACAAGGCCCCTTTTATGAGTGGATTCAAGGAACCCAGCTTCGCCGACCGCCAGAAGGCCGCCCAGCAAGCGAGACAGAACATCCTGAACAAGTTCAAGGCCAAGCCCGGCCCTGACGATCCGGAGGTGAAGCAGCGTCAGGCCGAGCGCGAAGCGCAGGCGGCCGCCCGCGCCAAGGCCAAGGAAGCCCGCGAAGCCGCCAAGGCCGAAGCCAAGGCGCGCGAGGAAGAAGCTGCGGCCGCGGCTGCCGCCCAGCTCGCCCGCGAAAAGGAAGAAGAGGCCGCCAGGCAGGCAGCCCTCGAGGCCGAAGCGAAGGCCAAGCGCGATGCGCGCTACGCGGCCCGCAAGAGCGGCGGCAAAGGCAAGAAGAAGTAACGCGCTCGTTCGGGCGCGGGCATCCGCGCCGGAAATCGCAGACTCCGCTCGGGCGAGCCCGACTGAAAAAGCAAACGACGGCTTGGCAATTGTTCATGCCGTCTTTCACCATCCCGCCGCCGTCCTGTCATGGCGTCCGTCTTCATCATGCCCCGTCGTTCCTCGTGGCCCTCCTGGACGTGTTGAACAGCTAGCCGTTCTTCGTGGGTCGTCCCTGCGCTTATTGTCCTGGACGGCGGCAGGCGCGCCGTCACAAGGATACGCGTCATTACTGGCCATAACGGATCATTGAAGCAGGCCAGCGCACGCGTCCCGAGAAACGGAGGCGGACGCATGGGTGACGAGTCTTCCGCGAAAACCCTCCCCTTCCTACGTGTGCACTGCGGCAGACCTTGAAGTCTGGCTCTGGAATCAGCCACTGCTGCCTTGAGCGACAGGCTGCCCGAACGATCAGAACAGAAAATCTACGCACAGCGGCCGGCTAAACTGCGCTCAACGCCGGCCTGGACACGCCGATCGGGAATGGAATTCAGGGGAGAACCATGCTCACACGCCGCCATGTTCTCGGATCCGCGCTCGCCGCGCCTGCTATCCTTCGCTTCGGCACGGGCACCGCACACGCCGCAACGAGGCTGAAGATTTCGCATCAGTTTCCGGGCGGCACCATCGGCAAGGGCGATTTCCGTGACCGCCTGTGCCGTACGTTCGCGCAGGAAGTCGCCAAGCGCAGCGGCGGCGAGATCGCGGCCGAGGTCTATCCGAACTCCTCGCTGATCAAGACCAACGCGCAATTCTCGGCGATGCGCAAAGGTGAGCTCGATCTAAGCCTCTATCCTCTTCCCTATGCCGGCGGCGAATTGCCGGAAACCAATATCGGCCTGATGCCCGGGCTGGTTTCGACCTACGATCAGGGCTTGCGCTGGAAAACGCACCCCGTCGGCAAGGCGCTGACCGATTTCCTGGCCGACAAGGGCATCATCTTGCTGAGCTGGGTCTGGCAGGCCGGCGGCGTCGCCAGCCGTTCCAGGCCGATCGTCGCCCCGGAAGATGCCAAGGGCCTCAAGGTTCGCGGCGGTTCGCGCGAGATGGACATGGTGCTGCTGACCGCGGGCGCAGCGGTGCTCTCGGTACCGTCCAACGAGCTCTATGCGGCGATGCAAAGCGGTGCCTGCGATGCCGGAATTACCTCCTCCACCAGCCTGATCTCGTTCCGTCTGGAGGAGGTCGCGAAATCGCTGACCTCGGGTGCGGGCGCCTCCTACTGGTTCATGCTGGAGCCATTGTTGATGTCGAAGGCGAGCTTCGACAAGCTGCCGAAGAACCAGCAGGACATCATTCGCGCGGTCGGCGCTGACCTCGAAGCCTTCGGCAAGAAGGGTGCACAGGACGACGATATCGAAGTCGCCAAGGTCTATGAGAAGGCCGGCGCCAAAGTCAGCGTGCTCGATGCGGCAACCGTCGCCATGTGGCGCGACATCGCGCGCGACACCGCGTGGAAGGACTACAGTGCCGCGACGGCGACGTCGGCCAATCTGCTGAAGCTCGCAACCGACGTCGCCGCCTGATGCGTGCGCTACTCGCCTGCCCGCGTTCCGCGCTTGGAACGAACGGCGATCGAGCCGCCGCCGACGACGTGCAACAGATCCGCTCTCACGGATTCGATATGCTGCTCCAGAAACCGGCACGCCTCGTCGATTTGCTGTGCCCGGCACAGCGCGATCAGATGGGCGTGCTCCTTTTCAGCGATGCCCATCGCCTTGGTGTTGGATAGTTGCAGGCGCGTGTAGCGGTCGCTGGTTTGCAGCAGCGCCACGACGATCGCCTTGGTCCGGGGCTGGCGCGCCTGTGAATAGAGCGCCATGTGAAACTCGGCATTGAGCTGCCCCCATTCGCTGACGTTGCGTGCCTTGATCGCCTTCTCGAAGCGCTTCTGAATATCGTCCAACCCATCGAGGTCCTTGGCGGCAAAGCAAGGTGCGGATTGCGCCAGCAGCCGCGGCTCCAGGATCCGGCGGAGATCAAACACGTCGTTGATTTCGTCGAGCGACAGTTCCGAAACGATCGCCCCCTTTTGCGGGACGATCCGTACCAGGCCTTCGGCTTCGAGCTGAAACAGCGCTTCACGAACCGGAATGCGGCTCACGCCATAAGCATCGCCCAGCGCGTCCTGCCGCAGTTGCGATCCCGCCGGATAGGTCCCGTCGAGAATCGATTGCCTGAGCTGGTCGACGATCGCAGCCGACAAGGTCCGGTGCTTTAGCGGGACTTTCATTTGATCTTCCGTCTTCATCGCCGGCCCCTCCAGTCGAGGTGGTCTTGTTTCGCACGTTGAAGTGGTCCGCCACAGCACAAAGCCGGTGGCAGGCCCACGATTGGCCTGCAATCTCCATTGACAGCAAGATTGTATAAATTATACATTTTGTGAATGCACGGTAAATTTCGCGGGCTGCGGGGCTCCCCATGATCGAACAAACGGCTTGCGACGTGCCCGCGTTCAGCGCCCGCAGCGTCGTGGTCAGGGCCTCCGGCGCCCTGCTTGCATGCGAGCGCCTTGCCCTGATGGGCTTGATGTATCTGCTGACGGCCCTGATCCTGGTGAACGTCGTCACCCGCTATTCGCATTTTCCGATCTACTGGATCGATGAATCGGCCGTCTATTGCGTGGTCTGGCTGACGTTTATCGGCGCCTCCGCGATGACCCGGCTGAGACTCGATTTTGCCGTCTCCATGCTGACCGAACGGCTTTCGGCGCGATCCCAGAAGCTTGCCAAGGTGATCGCAACCGGCATGGTCGTGGTGTTCGGCCTGTCGCTGATCGCCACCTGCTGGCTATGGATGGACCCGGTTGGCCTCGCCCGCGCCGGCTTCGACGCGCGCAAATTTGCCGGCGAGACCTTCAACTTCCTCTACACCGAGCGCACCCAGACGCTGAATTGGCCGACCTGGGTGGTGTATCTGACACTGCCGATCTTTGCCGTGTCGATCACGATCCACGGCATCGCCAATCTGCTCGAGGACCTCGAACTCGTGCCACGAACGGCCTTGAAGGGCTTCCAGCTCTCCGAGCTCGACGGGGTCAACTGATGATCACCTCGGCGGCCTTCATGGTGATCATGCTGGTCGGCGTGCCGATCGGTCTTTGTCTCTGCCTTGCCGGCTTTGTTTACATCATCGCGTCGGGCAATCCGGTGCTGTTTCAATCCTATCCGCTGCAATTGTTCGGCGGCGTCGACAGTTACGGACTGATCGCAATACCGCTGTTCATCCTGATCGGCGAGATTATGAATGGCGGCGGCATTACCCGGCGCATCGTCGACATGGCGATGGCGTTTGTCGGCTCGCTGAAGGGCGGGCTGGCCTACGTCAACATCCTCGCCAACATGTTCATCTCCTCCATCCTCGGTTCGGCGACCGCGCAGGTCGCGATCATGGCGCAGATCATGGTCCCGGAAATGGAGAAGAAGGGCTACGACAGGACGTTTGCGGCGGGCCTGACCGCCTATGGCGGCATGCTCGGGCCGATCATTCCGCCATCCGTGATGTTCGTGGTCTACAGCGTGCTGGCGCAGGTCTCGGTCAGCGACATGCTGATCGCCGGCATCGTGCCCGGGGTGATCCTCACGGTGATGTTCTGTCTCGTCATTGCGCTGATGGGCTACGTCTACAACTACCCGCGCGCCGAATATCAGACCCCGCGGCAGCGCGTGGCGACGATCCTGCGCACCTGTCCGACACTGCTGATTCCGATCGTCATCGTCGGCTCGATCCTTGGCGGGCTTGCCAATGCGACGGAGTCGGCGGCCGTCGGCGCGGTCGCGGCGGCCCTGATCGGAAAATACTGGACCAGGGAGTTCGAATTCTCGCAACTGCCGCAGATGATGCTGCGCTCCGGCATCTATTCGGCCATCGTGCTGTTTCTGGTGGCGGCTGCCGCCGTGTTCTCCTGGGTGCTGATCTTCGGCAAGGTGCCGCAGGAAACCGCGGCGTGGATCCAGTCGGTCGCCAAGGATCCGGTCAGCTTCATGCTGCTTTGCAACGCCATCCTGCTGGTGATCGGCACGGTGATTGACGGAATTCCCGGCCTGATCATGACGGTTCCGATCCTGCTGCCGGTCGCCACCGAAATCTATCACATCGATCCCAGGCATTTCGGCGTGGTGGTGGTGATCAATCTGGTGCTTGGCCTGCTGTCGCCGCCGGTGGGCCTTTGCTTCTTCGTCGCCGCCGCCGTCACCGGCGCCAAGCCGGGCAAGATGTTTATCGTGACGCTGCCTTTCTTCGGGATCTCCTGCGTCCTGCTGGTGCTGCTCTCGCTCTATCCCTCCCTGTCCCTCGTCCTCATCAAGTGAATCGCCCAACTTAACGGAGCTTTGTCATGACTATTTCACGTCGCCGATTTCTTGCCGCCAGCGCGGCCGTGCCGTTGTTCGCGCCTTCGCTCGCGCTGGCCCAGGCCAAGGAGTTTCGCCTCGGCCTCATCACCCCCAACGGGCATTCCTGGAACAAGGCCGCCCTCAAGCTCGGCGAGGACCTGAAGACCGCCACCAGCGGCCGCCTGACCATGACCGTGTTTCACTCCGGGCAGCTCGGCAACGAGCCGGCCATGATGCAGCAGCTTCAATCCGGCGCGCTCGACATGGGCTTCATCCAGGCCGCCGAACTCGGCTCGCGCGTACCGCATATCGCCGCGATCAATGCGCCCTACATCGTGCGTTCGACGCCATCGGTGGCCAAGTTCGTCCGCCATCCCGCGGCGGTCAAACTGTTCGACGTGCTGCCGCAGGAAACCGGAACGATCGGTCTGGGCTGGGGCATCACCGGCATGCGAGCAATCTTCTCGGCCAAGGACCTGACTGGTCTGGCCGATATCAAAGGCATGAAGCTGCGCATCAATCCGACGCCGGTCTATCGCGACTTCTATTCTTCGCTCGGCGCGGCGCCGACGCCGATCCCGACGCCGCAGGTGTTTGACGCGATGTCGAACGGCCAGGTCGATGGCCTCGAGGCGGACCTGGAGTTCTCCTGGAATCAGCGCTTCGACAAGGTCGCCAAGGTCATCCTGCAGATGAACGCCCTCTTCATGCCGATGGCGGCCGTGGTCTCCGGTCGCGTGTGGCAGTCGCTGCCGGCAGCCGACAAGGAGCTGATCGCCAAGACCGTCAAGTCGACGCTCGACGCGCAGATCGACGAGCTTGCGGGCAACGAGCCCAAGCTGATCGAGAATTTCCGCAACGCACCGATCCCGATCCCGATCCGGCAGGTTGCGACGGCAGATACCGAGGCTGTCATTGCCGAGTTCGACAAGATCTGGCTGCCGAAGGCGCCGGTTCTCGCCGAGCTGCGCAAGGTCGGCGCGACGCTCTGACCCTTACCGTCGTTCTTCCAGTCAAATCCCGGCGGATTTCAGGGAATCCGCCGGAAAAATCCCATCGGAGCGAAACAATGAGCCCACGCATTTCCTGGGAAGGCGTCTTCCCGGCCGTTACCACCCAATTCCATGACGATCTGTCGCTCGACATCCACGCCACGGCGAAGGTGATGGACGGCCTGATCCGCGACGGCGTCTCCGGACTGATCATCTGCGGCTCGGTCGGCGAGAACACCTCGCTCGAACGCAAGGAAAAGATCGCCATCATGGAAGCGGCAAAGTCGGTCGCCGCCGGCCGCGTTCCTGTGTTGTGCGGCATCGCCGAGTTCACGACGGCCTTTGCGGTGGAAACCGCCAAGGAAGCCGCGCGGGTCGGGATCGACGGCATCATGGTGATGCCGGCGCTGGTCTATTCGTCCAAGCCGCACGAGACCGCCGCGCACTTCCGCTCGGTCGCAACGGCGACCGATCTGCCTGTCATGCTCTACAACAACCCGCCGATCTACAAGAACGACGTGACGCCGGATATTCTCGCCACGCTCGCCGACGTCGAGACGGTGGTGTGCTTCAAGGATTCCTCCGGAGACACACGGCGTTTCATCGACACCCGTAACATGGTCGGCGATCGCTTCGTGCTGTTTGCAGGGCTCGACGACGTCATCGTCGAGAGCGTGGCGATGGGCGCGGTCGGCTGGGTATCCGGCATGTCGAATGCCTTCCCGCGCGAAGGGGAAACCTTGTTCCGTCTCGCCAAGGCCGGACGCTACGCCGAAGCGATGCCGCTTTACGAATGGTTCATGCCGCTGCTGCATCTCGATGCCCGTCCGGACCTCGTCCAGTGCATCAAGCTTTGCGAGCACATCATTGGCCGCGGCACCGCGCTGACCCGTCCGCCGCGGCTGGCCCTGCTGCCGCACGAAAAGGCGGAGGTCGAAGCCATCATAGCCACGGCGCTGAAGAACCGGCCGATGCTGCCGAATGTCGGCTTGAAGGCCGCCTAAGCGGCCTACTTCGCGGCGCGGATCTTCGCGTTCAACGCCGAAGCGACGCGGCTGACCGGAGGCCTGCCAATCAAGCGGCTGACCTCATTGGTCGCCGCGAGCAGCTTTGTCATGTCCACTCCGGTTTTCATCCCCAAGCCCTCGAGCATGTAGACCACGTCCTCGGTCGCGACATTACCGGTCGCGCCGGGGGCGTAGGGACATCCGCCGAGACCGCCGGCGGCGGAATCGATCACGCGCGCGCCCTCTTCCATTCCAGCATAGAGGTTGGCCAGCGCCTGCCCATAGGTGTCATGGAAATGCATCGCGAGCTTTTCCATCGGCACGCTGCCGGCCACCGCACGCAGCAGCTGCCGCGCCTTCATGGGCGTACCGACGCCGATGGTGTCGCCGAGCGAGACCTCGTAACAGCCGAGGTCCCACAGCGTTTTGGCGACGTCGACGACGGCCTGCGGCTTGACCTCGCCATCAAACGGACAGCCGAGCACGCAGGAAATATAGCCGCGCACCTTGATGCCATCGGCCTTGGCGCGGGCGACCACCGGCTTGAAGCGCTCGATCGATTCCGCGACCGAGCAATTGATGTTGGCGCGGGAGAATCCCTCCGAGGCCGAGGCGAACACCGCGATCACCCTGGCGCCGGCCGCTTGCGAGGCCTCGTAGCCCTTTTCGTTCGGCACCAGCACGTGGAATTCGCTGCCCGCGATATGGCTGACGCCGCGCAACACCTGGTCCGAGCCCACCATCTGCGGGATCGCTTTCGGCGACACGAAGGCGCCGACCTCGACGGTGTGCAATCCTGCACCGATCAACGCCTCGATGAAGGCAATCCGATCAGCCACACTGATCGGGGTCTTCTCGTTCTGCAGCCCGTCGCGCGGCCCGACTTCAATGATACGGACAGCGTCGCTCATTTCGGCCTCACGAGGCTGCAGGTTCGACTTCGGCGAGTTCGACGCCCTCGCCGACGATATCGCCGACCTTGCATTTGATCTTCTTCAACACGCCGGCAAACGGCGCGCGCAGGGTCTGCTCCATCTTCATGACTTCCAGCGTCAGGATCGCAGCCCCCTTCTCCAGCGTCGCGCCTTCCTCGGCCAACAGCGCCACCACAGTGCCCGGTAATGGCGCCACGATCTTGTCCTCGCCGACATGCTCCTCGGTCTCGCCGCCGAACGGATCGACCCAATGCAGGTCGAAACGGCCGTTGCGGGTGCGCAGATAGACTTCGTGCCCCTCGATCACGGCAACGACGCGGGATTTCATCCCGTCGAGCATGAGGTCGAAACCGCCATCATCGGTCGACGACGTTGTGAAGGTGAATTGGCGCTCGCCGATCGACAGCGTCGACGCCCCGTTGCCATAGTCCAGCGTGACCTTCTGCTCGGCACCCTGGCCCTGGCGGAGCGCGAACACCCGCTGCCGCTGGCCGACCGGCTGCCAGCCAAAGGCCTGCCACGGCGAATGGGCCTCCCTGGCTGCGACCTTGCGCTCCTCGACGACGATAGCGGCTACCGCCGCACAGAGTTCAAGATCGCCGCAAGCGTATTTCGGGTCCGTCAGCCCCTTCAATTCTCGTTCGATAAAACTGGTGTCGATGGTGTTGGCGCGCACTTGCGGATGCGTCACCAGCGCCGACAGGAACGGGATGTTGGTAACGATGCCGCGGACGTCGGTCTCTTCCAGCCCCCGGTTGAGCCGTTCAATGGCGGCTTGCCGGGTCGGCGCCCACGCGATCACCTTCGCCAGCATGGCGTCGTAATAGGGCGATACCGCATCGCCGCTGCGATAGCCGGCATCGATGCGCAGGCCGTCGACGGCGTCAGGCGTACGCCAGGTCTTGATCCGGCCGACCGATGGCATGAAGTTCTTCTGCGGATTTTCCGCATAGACCCGCGCCTCGATGGCGTGGCCGTTCAGTTTGATCTCATTTTGCGCCAGCGGCAGCTTTTCGCCGAACGCCACCCGCAACTGCCATTCCACGAGGTCAACGCCGGTGATCAGTTCGGTCACGGGATGCTCGACCTGCAGCCGCGTGTTCATCTCGATGAAGAACACCTCCTTGCCGTCGGAGACGAATTCGATGGTGCCGGCGCCGACATAATTGACCGCCGCGGCCGCCTTGCGCGCGGCGGCGCAGACCGCCTCGCGCTGGGTGGCGTCCAGCGTCGGCGACGGCGCTTCCTCGATCACCTTCTGATGCCGGCGTTGCAGCGTGCATTCGCGCTCGAACAGCGACAGCAGATTGCCGTGGCTGTCGCCGATGATCTGCACCTCGATGTGGCGAGGATTGAGGACGAATTTTTCGATCAGCATGCGGTCGTCGCCGAACGCGGCTTTTGCTTCGCGCTTGGCACTGACGATGGCGGCGGCCAGTTCGCCGGCCGAATTGACCACACGCATACCGCGCCCGCCGCCACCGGCGGAGGCCTTGACCAGCACCGGGAAGCCGATCCTGTCCGCGGCATTGGCCAGGACAGCCTCGTCCTGAGCCTCGCCGTGATAGCCGGGCACCAGCGGCACGCCGGCCTTTTCCATCAAGGCCTTGGAGCCGGATTTGGAGCCCATCGCCGTCATCATCGCGGCGGTCGGACCGACGAACACCAGGCCGGCGTTGAGGCAGGCTTGCGCGAACTCGGCATTTTCAGACAGGAACCCGTAGCCGGGATGCACCGCTTCGGCCCCGGTCTGACGCGCGGCTTCAATGACCCGCTCGACGTTGAGGTAGCTGTCGCGGGCCCGCGCCGGCCCCAGCAGCACGGCCTCATCGGCCATGGCGACATGCATGGCGTCACGGTCGGCCTCGGAATAAACGGCGACGGTGCGCAGGCCCATCGCGCGGGCGGAGCGGATCACGCGGCAGGCGATCTCGCCGCGGTTGGCGATCAACAGTGTGCGAAAACGCCGGTATAGTTTCGAGCGGTCCATCATCAATTCCTGCATCAGTTCCTGCATCACATCCTGAACAGGCCGAATTTCGTCGGTTCGATCGGCGCGTTGGCAGCTGCGGACAATCCAAGGCCGAGCACCAGCCGCGTATCGGCGGGATCGATCACCCCATCGTCCCACAGCCGCGCGGTGGCATAATAGGGACTGCCCTGGCTCTCATACTGGGCGCGAATCGGCGCACGAAACTTCTCGTCCTCCTCGGCCGACCAGGTGTCGCCCTTGGCCTCGATACCGTCGCGCCGCACCTGGGCCAGAACCATCGACGCCTGTTCGCCGCCCATCACCGAAATGCGGGCGTTCGGCCACATCCAGAGGAAGCGCGGGCTGTAGGCCCGCCCCGACATGCCGTAATTGCCGGCGCCATAGGAGCCGCCGATCACAACGGTGAATTTCGGCACGCCGGCGGTCGCCACCGCCGTCACCAGCTTGGCGCCGTCGCGCGCGATGCCGCCGGCCTCGTATTTCTTGCCGACCATGAAGCCGGTGATGTTCTGCAGGAACACCAGCGGGATATTGCGCTGGCAGCACAATTCGATGAAGTGCGCGCCCTTCAGCGAGCTCTCGCTGAACAGGATGCCGTTATTGGCGATGATGCCGACCGGATAGCCCCAGATATGGGCAAAGCCGCAGATCAGGGTCGTACCGTAAAGCTTCTTGAACTCGTCGAATTCGGAACCATCGACGATCCGCGCGATGATGTCATGAACGTCGAACGGCTTGCGGCCATCGGCGGAAACCACGCCGTAGATTTCCTCCGCCGGGAACAGCGGCTCGCGCGGCTCGCGCATGTTGAGCGCGGCGCGCGTCGGCGGTTTCAGCGTAGCCACGATGCGCCGCGCGATCCCGATCGCATGGGCGTCGTTCTGCGCGTAATGGTCAGTGACGCCGGATTGCCGCGAATGCACGTCGGCGCCGCCGAGTTCTTCGGCCGTGACCACCTCGCCGGTCGCGGCCTTCACCAGCGGCGGTCCGCCGAGGAAGATCGTGCCCTGGTTGCGCACGATGATGCTCTCGTCCGACATCGCGGGCACATAGGCGCCGCCGGCCGTGCAGGAGCCCATCACAATGGCGATCTGCGGAATGCCTTGCGCCGACATCTGCGCCTGGTTGTAGAAGATGCGGCCGAAATGCCGCTCGTCGGGAAAGATCTCGTCCTGCAGCGGCAGGAACGCGCCGCCGGAATCGACCATGTAGACGCAGGGCAGATTGTTCTGCCGCGCGATGTCCTGCGCGCGCAGATGCTTCTTCACGGTCATCGGATAGTAAGTGCCGCCCTTGATGGTGGCGTCGTTGGCCACGATGACGCATTCGCGGCCCGAGATGCGCCCCACCCCGGTGATGACGCTGGCGGAATGGACGTCGCCGCCATAAAGGCCGTGGGCAGCCAGCGGCGACAATTCGAGGAACGCGGTCCCGGGATCGATCAGCAAGTCGACGCGCTGGCGCGCCAGCATTTTGCCGCGCGAGGTATGCCGCGCGCGCGAGGTTTTGCCGCCGCCGCCGGCAACCACCTTGAGTTTTTCGCGAAGGTCGGCGACGAGGCCGCGCATCACTTCGGCGTTGCGGGCAAAATCGGCGGAGGTGGGATCGATCGTTGAATGAAGCGACATGGCCTATCGTTTCTTTGAGTGACGGGCGGTGGTGCGTGGCCTCTAGGACTGACGGGACAAGACCTCTCGCGAAACGGCGCGACAGGCTGTACCATCTTTGCGGCGAAGTGTCCCGGCAGCCGGGATTGCCGGCCCGTTTCCAGGATGATGTCTCCTCCGAATTAAAAACGATCATACGTTTTTTTAATGGAGCTGCAAGAGGATGGTCATCATTTTCAATTTTCCGCCAAAATGGCCTGTTATGCCGTTGAAATTCCTCACATCTCATGCAATAAACATACGGTCGTTTGTATCTTTATAAGCGGCTCAATTCAGCGCCCCGAGGACCAGATGGCACGCACGATCGGCTCCTATGGCCCGAAGACGCTGGAAGCGATCCGCAAGGCCGGGCTGCGCCTGATCTTCGAACAGGGCTATTCGGCGATGAGCCTGCGCGACCTCGCCGCCGAGGTCGGGATCCAGGTGGGGTCGCTGTACAATCATATCAGCACCAAGCAGGAACTGCTGTTCGAGCTGGTGCAGGACCACGTCAACGAACTCATTCGTCAGCTCGATCTTGCACTGGAAGGAAAGAAGAGCCCGGAGGAAAAGCTCCGCGCCTTCGTCGCATTCCACGTCACCTACCACATGAGCCGCAAGCGCGAGGTCTTCATCGCCAATTCCGAGTTGCGCAGCCTGGAGCCGAAGAACTATGAGGCGATCGTGGCGCTGCGCAGCGCCTATGAGGCGCGGCTGGCGCGTATCCTCTCGGAGGGCGTTTCCGAAGGCGCTTTCGAAGTCGTCGACGTCAAGGTGGCGACGTTTGCTATCCTGGCGCTCCTGACCGGCCTCTGCACCTGGTACCGGCCGGGCGGACGCCTGACCAGGGACGCGATCATCGCCGCCCATGAGAAACTGGTACTGTCAGGCGTGTCGCCGCAGGCCGCGAGCGCCCCTGCCCGCAGCGTCCGCAAGCCACGGCGCGTTGCAGCTGTCTAGCAGCGGCGGACTCTTGAGCGCGAACGAGCAGCCATGACAGCCAATCACAAGCTCGACGACATCGACCTCAGGATATTGTCCGAGCTTCAGAAGGATGGACGCATCCGGATCAACGAACTGGCCAGTCGTGTCGGCCTCTCCCTGCCGCCTTGCCTGCGGCGCGTGCGGTCCCTGCGCAGCCGCGGCGTGATCAAGGCGATCCGCGCCACGATCGACGAGAAGGTGCTCGGCTACGAGGTCGTGTCGTTCGTATCGATCCAGCTGGCGAGCCAGGCCAAGGCGACGCTGGAAGCGTTCGAAGCCTCGATTGCGGCCTTGCCGCTGGTTCTGCAAAGCTGGCGCATCTCGGGAGAAGCGGACTTTTTACTCAAATGCGTCGCGCCCGATGTCGAGGGGATGCATCAGCAGCTTCGGCAGTTCGCCGCCATGCCCGAGGTCCGGACCATCAGAAGTTTGCCGGTCCTTGGCGTCGCGAAGGATGCGCCCTTGCCGATCCCGGGGGATCCGACGCCCCGAACCGATCCCTAGCGGTTCAATGGGTTCAGGGCTTAATGGGTTCAGGACTTGGTGGGTTCAGGACTTAGTGGGTCCAAGGCTCGCCGCGCCGGAACGCGAAATTGTCGGCATAGGCGACCTGCCGGTGCACGGAGTCTTTGGGTTCGATCACCTGATAGGGAATGCCCTTGCGCTCGCAATAGGCCACCGCGTCTTCCTTGCTATCGAAATGCAGCGCGAGCTGCTGTTTCATGTCTCCGGAAGAGGTCCAGCCCATCAACGGTTCGATCGCCCGGGGCTGCTCGGGTTCGTAATCAAGCTGCCATTCCCGGGTCTTGGCCCTGCCCGATTGCATCGCGTTTTTGGCGGGCTTAAAAATGCGTGCGGTCATGGATGGTCGAACCTTCAGAGATGTGCGACTTAAAGACACGAGACTTGGTGACGTTTGGCGCAGACGGCCGGGATAGTATAGATACACCTTTCAGGGATTTGATCGGTGATTCCATAACCCCGGATGTACCATTTCCGGACCGGTATAGTCATTATGCTGCACTGTGACAATCTTCGTCCGCCCTGCGGCCAGGGTATGGTTCGAGGCCTGATTCAAGGCTTGGTCCGGCGGTGCGATCGTCCCGACAGCATCACATCGAAGCGGCTCCCATGAAAATCAACGCCACCCTGCCCGAAAAAGGACGCGACCTCCGGCTCGACCTGTTTCGCGGGGTTGCGAACTGGGCGATCTATCTGGATCACATCCCGGACAACGTGGTGAACTGGATCACGACCCGCAACTACGGCTTCAGCGACGCCGCCGACCTGTTCGTTTTCATTTCCGGATATACCGCCTCCTTCGTCTATGCCCGGATGATGCTCGACCGCGGCTTCATCGTCGGTGCCACGCGGCTGACCAAGCGCGTCTGGCAGCTCTACGTCGCCCATATCATCCTGTTCGTGATCTATATCGCCTCGATCAGCTACCTCGCGCTGCGGTTCGGCGATTCCGAGCTCGTCAACGAGTTCAACGTCGTCGGCCTGGTCGACAACGCGACCGAAACGTTGCGCCAAGGCCTGTTCCTGAAGTTCAAGCCGGTCAATCTCGACGTGCTGCCGCTCTACATCGTGCTGATGGGGCTGTTCCCGCCGGTGCTGTGGATGATGCTGCGCCAGCCCAACTGGACCATGGTCGCCGCAATCGTGCTGTGGCTGGTGTCGCGGCAAACCGGCTGGAACCTGGCGGCCTATCCGACCGGAACCTGGTACTTCAACCCGTTCGCCTGGCAGGTGCTGTTCGTGTTCGGCTCCTGGTGCGCGCTCGGCGGCGCCCGGCGGTCGGCGGCGGTGATCAATCACCCGCTGACGCTGTATTTCTGTATCGCCTATCTGCTGTTGGCGCTGGTCATGACGATGGCCGGCAGGTTTCCGGATTTCGGAGCGATGTTCCCGCATTGGCTCTATTCGATGTTCAATCCGAACGACAAGACCAATCTGGCGCCCTACCGCTTCATCCATTTCGTGGTGATCGTGATCATGGTGATCCGTTTCATCCCGAAGGATTGGCCGGCGCTGGAATGGAAAATATTCGATCCGCTGGTGGTCTGCGGTCAGCAATCGCTGGCGGTGTTCTGCGTCGGCGTGTTCCTGTCGTTCGTCGGGCATTTCCAGCTGTCGCTGAGCTCCGGTTCGCTGTTCGCGCAGATCTTCGTCAGCGTGACCGGCATCGCGATCATGACCATCGTCGCCTATTACATTTCCTGGTCGAAACGGCAGGACAAGCCGCTGCCCAAGCCGGCGGCGCCGAAAGCCGCCTGATCGAGGCGGCTTGATCGGGCTCCCGCACCCTACAAAACGGCCACCTTTAGGCCGGTCTAGCCGTCGCCGACACCAGGTTCGTCACGTCGTAGTAGGTATCGACCAGCGGTCCGACGATCTTGTGCATGGCGGTCTTCGATACCACCGTGTCGTGCATGATCAGATGGTCGACCCCGGTGGTCAGGAAGCAGGCCACAGCATCGCGCGGCGTTTCGACGATCGGCTCGCCCTTGATGTTGTATGACGTGTTGATCAGCACGGGAACGCCGGTCAGCGCGTCGAACTCCTTCAGCAACTGGTAAAGCCTCGGATTGGTCGCTTCGCGCACGGTCTGGACGCGCGCCGTACCGTCGACATGCACGATCGCCGGAATCTTGTCGCGCCATTCAGGGCGAACCGGCTTCGCAAGCAGCATGAACGGGGAATCCGCGTCGCCCTCGAAAATGTCCTTCATCCGCTCGGCCAATACGATCGGCGCGAACGGGCGGAACGCCTGGCGGTGCTTGACGCGGCTGTTCAGGATGTCCTTCATCTCGGGCTTGCGGGGATCGCCGAGCAGGCTGCGGTTGCCGAGCGCCCGCGGGCCGAACTCCGAGCCGCCCTGAAACCAGCCGATCACCCGCTGATCGGCGAGCAACTTTGCCGTATCGCGGCAAACATTGTCGCTGCGCCTGGCGTCGATCTGGATGCGCACCAGGAACCGCTGCAGCGCAGCCGCGACATCCGCATCGCTATAGGGCTTGCCGATATAGGAATGCTCCATGACGAAGTTGCGGCGCTGCTTCAGGATCTCGAGCCAGCCGTAATAGGCGCAGCCGATCGCAATGCCGTCATCGCCGGTCGCCGGCTGGATCCAGATATTGTCGAAGCCGGCTTCACGGGCGAGCCGGCCATTGGCCACGCAGTTCAGGGCGACACCACCGGCCATCGTCAGGTTCTTGGCACCGGTCGTTTCGCGAAGCCAGCGGGCGCGGGCGAGCAGCACGTTCTCGGTATCGTCCTGCACCCGCCAGGCCAGATCCTCCCAGTGCCGCATCGCCGGGCTTTTTTCCCAGTTGCTGCCGTCCTGGATGTAGGGCTGCTTGAGATCGGTGGTCCAGTGCGGTACCTGCAGGGTGCCGTCGGTCAGCCCCATCAGGCTCTTGACCTGGTTGTGGCGGCCATAGGGCGCGAGCCCCATCAGCTCGCCGCATTTATTCCAGTCGCCGAAAATGTAGGTCGACGCCCGGCTGTAGAGCGCGCCCATCCCCGGCATGTTGTAGAATTCATCGCTCAGGAAGCCGCGGTCCGGCTCCATGAAAACCTTCTTCAGGCATTCGAGCGTCGATCCCTTGAACTTGTAATAGCTCTCGGATTCGCGCGCGAGCGGCGTTGCGGTGTCGCTCGAGGGATAGGACTCCATGACGTCGGACTGATAGCTGCCAACGCCATCGACGATCATCACCACGCCTTCCTCGAACGGCGATACCGCGAACGCGCTGTAGGCGTGCGCCAGATGGTGGGAGATCGTCACCACCTTGTCCTGATGCGAGAGGTACAACGGGTGCTTGGCCGCGTCGTCCCGTTCAAATTCGGGAAGGAAGCCCGGCGCGTCAAAATAGACCAGCCGCTCTTCCATTTCCCCTACCGGCATGATGTAGCAATTGCGAACGATCAGATCGACGTCATCCAGCGTGATGCCTTCGGCCTCGAGGCAATAATCAATCACCTCCTTGTAGAAACCGGACGCATGCTTGACCCGCGTGATCCGCTCCTTGGCGATCGCGAATGCGATGGCGCCGTCGCGCAACAGGCAGGCGCTCACGTCATGGTCGTAGGTGTTCAGGCCGAGGACATAAGTGTGCTGTTTGGGCATGGATACTCTTTAAGGCGGGGGACCGTCGTGCGCGAGATCGTGTCGACTTCAAGTTGTTGGCTTGGGCTTGCCTGGTTTTTTCTTGCCTGATTTTACGGCTGGTTTGTCTTGCCGAGTTTTCGTTTCGGTAATTCTGCAGTGCACAATCGTCGGACAGAAAGATGAACGAAGATGAACGAAGATGAACAAATATTAACGGCGCAACGCGCGAATTCGTCGCAAGCCGGAGCGTAACTTGACCTTATCTTTCCATCTTAATAAAGTCCCGAATTGCCGGAAGAACCTTAGTAAAGATATTATCTTAGCTCATCTGAACCGAAAGCATTTTCGAGCGTCTAAGTTAGATAGTGCGGAAGTCCAGATGGCATTGGAAGTGACCAGGAGATTCTAGAATGGCAAAACGCTACAATATCCTGACGCGCTGTCTCGCAGCGCTTGCCTTGTTGTTCGTCTACGTAGCCAGCACGTCTGCCATTCTGGTAGGTGCGTCGACCTCGCCGGCGGAAGCCCGCGGTGGACGAGGCCGTGGCGGTGGGTGGGGCCGCGGTGGTGGTCGTGGTTTCTATCGCGGCGGCGGCTGGGGTCGCGGCCGTGGTTATTATGGCCGAGGCTATGGCTTCTACGGTGTTCCCGTGGTGCGCGGCGGACCGCGCTGCTGGTGGAATGCGTACGGCGTTCGCGTCTGCAGGTATTACTGATACCGGACTGATCGGCGAAAATTTACGCACGGTCTAAACAATAATCAGGTGTGCCGGACAACCGGCACGCCTTTTTCTTTGCCGCCAATTTGACACCTCCACTGCGCGATACGTGGCTAGCTTGATAGCCACGTGTTCGGCATGAGCGCGCTGCGCTCGATCGACATGCGCAGTGTCTGCGTTGCGGCGCGCGACCGCTGTTGTCAAGTACCGGCGCGCCGGCACCGAGGATGAAGCCGCGGCGGGGCTTGAGATCGACGAAGCGGACTCGCTCCCGCAGAAGCATCCGCCAACGGGCTCGACCCAGTTCCATCATGAAATTCCTCTCGGCCTTTCTCGCTGGCGATGGATCTATCCGTCGAGAATAGCGACGGCCCGGGTCCAGCCCGCCGAGGCGCGTTCGATCTTCACCGGGAAGCAGGACACCATGAATCCGGTCGATGGCAGTTGCTCGAGGTTGTGCAACTTCTCGATGTGGCAATAGCCGATGTGACGGCCGGCCTTGTGGCCTTCCCAGATCAGGCTGGCGTCCTTGGTCTCGGCATATTTCTTTGCGGTGTAGACGAACGGTGCATCCCAGCTCCAGCCGTCGATGCCGGTCAGCCGCACGCCGCGCTCCAGAAGATACATGGTCGCCTCATAGCCCATGCCGCAGCCCGAGGTGACGTAATCCTGCCGGCCGTATTTGACGCCGGCGCTGGTATTGACCACCACGATTTCCAGCGGCGACAGTGTATGACCGATACGCTTGAGCTCGTTCTCCACGTCCTTGGCGGTCGCGACATAGCCGTCGGCAAAATGCCGGAAGTCGAGCTTCACGCCCGGCTGCAGACACCATTCCAGCGGCACCTCGTCGATGGTCCAGGATCGCTCGCCTCGGTTCATGGTGGGATGGAAGTGCCAGGGCGCATCCAGATGCGTGCCGTTGTGGGTCGAGAGCTGCACCTGCTCGACCGCCCAGCCCTGCCCGTCCGGCAATTCTTCGGCCTTCAGCCCGTCAAAGAACTGCAGCATGCGCGGCAGGCCCTGCTGATGGTCGATGTACTGGATGGTCGGATGACCGCCCGGTGGATCGGCGGGTACATCGTTTTGCAGGGGAACGGAGATATCGATCAACTTACGCGCCATTGGCGTTTCCTCGCTGAATGTTTTTGGTTCTTGTTGTGGTGGCGTGGGTCGCGGCGGCCTATTGCCGTTCGACCCGGTTCTTCAGGATACCGATCTTTTCGACTTCAAGCTCGATGCTGTCGCCGTGTTCGAGATACCAGCCGAGTTCCAGTCCGCAGCCATTGCCGACCGTGCCGGAGCCGATGAATTCGCCGGGCATCAGGGTCTCGTCCTTGGTGACATGGGCGATAATCTCCTCGAATGAAAACAGCATTCCATCGGAAACCCCTTGCGAGCGCATCTTGCCGTTGACGCGCACTTCCATCTTGAGCTTGTAGGGGTCTCCGATTTCGTCCGGTGTGATGATCCACGGTCCCATCACATTGCCGCCATCGAAACTCTTGCCTTTTGCGGGGCCGAGCCGCCCCTCCATTTCGATACGCTGGGCGTCGCGCGCAGAAAAATCGTTGAAGATCGTATAACCGAAGATGTGATCCTTGGCTTTCGCGGCGGAAATGTTGGCACCTTTGTTCTTGGTGATGATGCCGAATTCGCATTCATAGTCCATCACCTGACTGTAGCGCGGCCACTTTACGGTGGTGTTGGTGCCACGGACGCTGAAGCGGTTGGTGATGTAATAGATCGGCTGCTTGCGATAGACCTCCGGCAATTCGCCGAGCGGCTCGGCCTCGATCCGCGCCAGTTCCGCCATGTCGTTCCTGGCGCGTGCGGCAAGCTTGAGCTGGCCGCGCGGGGCCTGGAGAATATGCAGCGGGAACGACATGCCGTCCCGCATCTGCCGCGGCTCCGGGATCGGGGCGAGGATATCGGCCGTTGCAGTGGATACCGACAAGGTCTCGTCCTTGCCGTGCTTGTCGAACACCGCCGATGCCTGTTCGAGCGCGCCTTCGCCGGCGTCGATCAGGGCAAGCATGGAAGCGAAGGCCGGATTGGCGGCGCCGTTCCGGCTGGCGGCCGCGGCGAGATCGAACAATTTGCCGTCGCCGGAATGCACGATCCCGACCTTTTCCTGACCGCCGGATTTGAATGTTGCGAGTTTCATTGTGCGCCGCCCTCTTGCTTTTGGATGAAATATATGATCAAAAAATATCGATAATCAAGCACCAAAAATGTAAACCGGGGAGATGGCGGTGAAAACGATCCTTGCAACCTTTGCGGTCAGCCTGGCGCTGACGGGAGCTGCCGTCGCGCAGGCCAAGATTCAGGTCGGTTGCACGGCGACGTCGGATTGCGCCTCCGCCATGGTGGCGATCGACGAAGGCATCTTCAAAAAGCACGGGCTTGAAGTCGAGATGACGCCGATCGGCATCAATTCGAACATCCCCGCTGCGATCCTTTCCAACTCGATTCAGATCGGTGGGCCAACCTCGACCGTGTTCCTGCAGGCCGTTGACGGCGGCCTCGACCTCGTCGCCATCGCCGGCGCGTCGATCATGAGCCCGGCCACCAACGGCAACATCACGGCCTTCGTCCGCAACGGCATTACCATCAAGGAACCGAAGGATTTCGTCGGCAAGAAAGTCGGCGCGCCCGGCCTCAACGCCTTCCTGCATGTGCTGTTCGTAAAGTGGCTGGTGGACAAAGGTGTCGATCCCAAAAGCGTCAATTTCGTCGAGGTCACCTTCCCGACCATGGCCGACATCATCAAGTCCGGCGGCGTCGATGCCGTGCTCACGGCCGAGCCGTTCGTAACGCGCATGCTCAACGCAGGATTGGGCTCGGTCGGGGCGCGTTATGCAGTTGAACTCGCGCGCACCGAGCCGATCATTTTCTACGCGGCATCCCGCGAATGGGCCGACAAGAACGCCGTCGCGATCAAGAAATTTCGCGATGCGATCGCCGAATCTGCGCTGATCGTCAATGGCGATCGCGAAAAGGCCTCCACGTCGATTTCCAAATTCACCAAGCAGCCGATCGAATTGGTCAAGGCGACGCCCCCGAACCAATCCGTGCCGGTGATCAAGCCCGAGCAGTTGAGCTGGTGGATCGAGGTGATGTCGTCGCAGAAAATGCTGCAATCCAAGCTCGATACCGCCAAACTGGTCCTGAAGTGAGGCTGTTGCAATGTCGACTACCGAGCGCAATTTGACCCAACCCGCGACTGAGGCCGCAACTTTAAGCGAGCGCGCAGCCACGCTGGTCGAGCACGACATACTGGCCGGGCATCTCGCGCCGGGATCGCGGCTTGGGATCATCGATCTGGTTCAGCGCTATGAGATCGGCGCGACGCCGCTGCGCGAAGGATTGTCGCGGCTGACGTCGCGCGGGCTGATCGTCGGAACCGGCCAGCGCGGTTTTCGCGTCGCCGACGTCAGCCGCGAGGATCTGCACGATATCACCTTGATGCGGACCGCAGTCGAGATCGAGGCTATCAGACTGGCGATTACCCATGGCGACGATGCCTGGGAGGCCGGCATCGTCAGCACGCTGCACCAGATGCGCCGGCACATCGAGCGGACCGGCGATGAATTCCGCGAAGGTGCCGGGGACTTCGACCGGCTGCACAAGGGTTTCCACACCGCGCTACTGACCGGCTGCGGCTCCAAGCGGCTGCTGGCCGCGCATTCCGATCTCTACGACCAGGCCTACCGCTATCGCCGCGTGATGATGCGCTCCCTCGAGAGCGGCAAGAAATTCGTACGCGTCCACCAATTGCTCGCCGACCGCGTTCTCTCCCGCGATATCGCCGGCGCGCAGGCGATGCTGGAGGCGCATCTGCGTTCGACGATCGACATCGTCTACCCCACTGGAAGCGAGAGCTGACGCCATGGCAAACGCCGCAAAACGCTTCGAGGTCATTCCCGGCCAGCCCAGACCGCAGATCGCGTTCACCGACACTACGCTCCGGCTCGGTGGCAAGACCATCATCGAGAATTTGAGCCTTGGCGTCCGGCCCGGCGAATTCCTCTGCGTCGTCGGTGCGTCCGGTTGCGGCAAGACCACCGCGCTGCGGCTGGCGGCGGGGCTCTACCAGCCGACCAGCGGCCAGGTGGATTTCGATGGCCAGCTGATGCTGCATCCGCGGCGCGAGATCGCCATCGTCTTCCAGGATTACGGCAAGGCGCTGCTGCCGTGGCGCACCGCCGCCGGCAATGTGTCGCTGGCGCTCGAAGCGGGCGGAATGCCGGCCGCCGAGCGCCCTGCCCGCATCGAGGAATTATTGCGCACGGTCGGCCTGCCCGGCCACGCCGGCAAATATCCCGCTGAAATGTCCGGCGGCATGCAGCAGCGGCTGCAGATCGCACGATGCCTGGCGCAGGAACCGAAGACGCTATTGATGGACGAGCCGTTCGGCGCGCTGGACGCGATGACGCGGCAGGGCTTGCAGGACGAGGTGCTGGCACTGGTGGCTGCAAGCGGCGCCACCGTGATCTTCGTGACGCATGATCTGGACGAAGCCATCTATCTCGGCGACCGCGTCATCGGCCTGTTGCCGCATCCCGGACGGATCGGCATTGAGCTTGCGGTCAATCTGCCGCGGCCGCGCGATCAGCTTTCGACCCGCGAACACCCGGAATTTCTGCGGCTGCGGCGCCAGTTGTTCGACTTCATCAAGGCGACCGAACAGTGACGACGGCTAACGCCAAGGACAAGGCTAAAGCGCTGATACTGCCAATGGCGGTGCTGCTCGCCTTCGAGGCCTGGGCGCGCGCGACGCATCTGCAAAGCGACAGCCTGGCGCCACCAAGCGAGATCATGATGGCGCTCGCCGGCGCCTTTGCAGACTTCTCCATCCTCTCAGCAACGCGCGACACGCTGTTCTCGGCCTTTGCGGGCCTCGCGATTGGCACCGTCATCGGGCTGGCACTCGGCATTGCCTTCGGGATTTCCGACACGCTCAACCGCCTGATGGAGGTGACGGTCGAGGCAATCCGGCCGATCCCGTCGATCGCCCTGCTGCCGATCGCGCTGATCGCGCTCGGTTTCGGCTATCGCATGGAAATCGTGATCGTAGCGTTCGCCTGTGTCTGGCCGATCCTGATCCTGAGCCGGGCGGCGGTACGCAGTATCGAACCGCGGCTGATGGAAGTATCGCGGGCGCTGCGGCTACCAGCTGCGCAGCGGGTCTGGAAGATCATCATCCCCGCCGCGCTGCCGCGGATCTTCGTGGCGTTCCGGCTGTCGGCCGGTATCGCGCTGATCGTCGCCGTCACGGTCGAAATCGCGATCAATCCGCTGGGGCTGGGCGCCGGGATCATGCTGGCGCAGCAAGCGCTGCGGCCCGACCTGATGCTGGCCTATCTGGTCTGGATCGGCGCCATCGGTTACGCGCTGAATATCCTGCTGGTGGTGGCGCAGCACCGCCTGTTCGGCCGCGCCGCGTTGAGTGGAGACAGCGCATGAACCGCAACGCGAGCCTCTGGCTCTGGCGCGCCGCAAGCTTTGCGGTCGCCGCCTCCTTCATTGCGCTGTGGCAATTAATTGCCACTCTGAAGCTGGTCTCGCCGGTGTTCCTGCCGGGCCCGGACCGGGCCTGGGCCTCGCTGGTGCGCGGATTTTCCAACGGCGATCTCTGGAGCAAGCTCGCCGGTACGCTCGAGCACATGGCCTATGGCTGGCTCGCCGCATCGATCGCCGGTATCGCGATCGGCGCGATCATCGGCTCGTCGCTGATAATGCGCACCTATGTGGCGCCGTCGCTGGAGTTTTTGCGGCCGTTGCCGGTATCGGCCATCATCCCGGTCGCGATTGCGATGCTGGGGCTGACGCAGGCCATGGCGCTGTTCGTGATCGCGTTCGGCGCTATCTGGCCGATCATGCTGGCAACCATCCATGGTTTTGCCGCAGTCGAGCCGCGGCTCTACGAGGTGGCGCGGTCACTGCAGATGTCCAGACTGGCTGTGATATTCAAGGTCGCACTGCCGTCGGCCAGTCCCGACATTCTGGCCGGCATGCGCCTTAGCCTGACGGTGGCGCTGATCCTCTCCGTGGTCTGCGAAATCCTCGCCGGCCTCGACGGTCTCGGCCATTGGGTGCTGCTCTCGGCTAGAGCCTTCCGCTCGGCCGATCTTTTCGCCGGCGTCATCCTGCTCGGTGTGACCGGCTACGTAACGTCGGTGGCGATGTCGATGGCCGAACATCGCCTGCTGGCGTGGCAGGCCTCGCAGCGGTAATGCGGACCAGGCGAGCCATGGCGCCAGTAAGCGACAGAAAGGGTTGCGCTGTGAATCCCTCATGCTGGCGGATGGCATTCGTCCCTGAGTCAAATTGACTCACCCGCGACCAACTTGATGGCCGAGAGGCCATTGCGCAGCAGCGGGCATCGATCACGAAAACAGAAAGGTGCCTATCAGCAAACCGGCTGCAAATGACCAGAGGCCCAGAGTACAAAATGAGACCACGCGGACAAGGATACGGAGGTCGTGGTCTTGCGCGACTTTGTGGGATAGGTCCGTCATTTCAGCCACCGCCTGCGTTGGCCGCTAGGTTAAGGCTAGGATCGCTGTTTCGGCCCAAAAACAGGCAAAAAATGGGCAATCAAGCTTAGAGATTCAGGCGAAAACCAGATCAACCGTTGCTCAAAGTCACCAGTCGCACCGCGATCTGTGGCGACAAGGCGAATCATTTTGACTGTGCAGCGGGGCGAGTTGCTTACTTGAGCAACCCTGCGAGATCGCCAATGTTCGAGGCCGTTGCAGCATTTCTGATGATTCTCAGCGTCGGCATCCTTGTCGCTCACGCGCTGGACGCTTACAGGTCGTGGAAATAGTTCAGCTTGGGGCCGTGCGGGTCACGGGGGAGCGCGCGCCTTACCGATCTCTTTTGAGCTTCCATTTTCCCCCAGTGATGCTCTTTGGCGTCGGGATTGAACTGCCGGACTTCATGGCGGTGGATCGCCTTTAGCGTCACCATGCGTGCCAATATCATCCAGGCGATCCTGCGCTCTGCAGCATACGTCAGCATCTCCGCGGCCGTCGTGACCGCCGGCACATTGCGTTCTGATTTGAGGACTGTGCGAACAGCCATTCGAGGCACGGGAAATTAAGTGGAATGGTCGGGCAACGAGGTTTGAAGATATATGAGCGGGCTCAATCCTCCAGAGTTCTAGCGATCGGTTGGTCGCTCCAGCGTCGTTTGATGACTGGCAGGTTGAGGGTGACCTGGCAACCTCGTCAACATGGGTCGCATCGCAGCAGAACTCGCGCACGATGCGGATGGTGAGCCGCCAGTCTGTGGAAAGCGAAACCTAGCTATGTTCGCCGTGTGTCATCTTCAGGAGATGCTGCTCCGATTTGAGATGAAATACGACGACCGTGATTGGCGGGTTGGTGGCCCGCACAAGGAGGCGGCATGAAGCGCCGGCGCCGATCAATGCGGAAAGCGCAACCGCCAGCGGATTGCCGGGCACGCCCGACGTATGAGGCGCTAACGGCGAATTAACCGCGCGCTGTCACCCTGATCGTGGCCTTCTGGTGGTCACGAGTAACTGAGAAGAGCCGTCGCTGTGCCAACCCAGCGGCGGCTTATTCGTGAGGTGATCCCATGCGCTATCAGGCATTCACGAACGATAGCCTCACCATGATGTACGAAGCCGTCCGGGGAGCGCTAGCTGCCGACGACGCGGTGGAGCGCGAGGGCGGCGAGCCGAAATTCAAGGTCCGCGACACGCCGGACTGGAAAAAGCATGCAGCCGACCTTGAAGCTGAGATGCTGAAGCGAGGAATGAATTTCAGCGTGATCGAATGGCACGAGGGCCAGGAGAAGCTTCCGTTCGATTGGTCCGGCCGGGACCGCGTTCGCCGGCAGTAGCCCCTAGGTTGCCAATCGCACGGCAACAGACGCCCCGATAACTGCGGATGCAAAGGCGACTTGGGAACTCACACCAAGCGGCCAATCAAGTTTGCGCTTGGTGTGCATCCAGTTGTGAAAGCGCACAAGGGTGGCCAAGGGCTGGCGAGGATAAAGCATATAAATCAACTTCAGTGGATCCGGGAGCATCCCCCCAACGGCACCAGCCAGGACGGCGACCATGTTCGCTTTCGTCCCAACGATTCCGACTGCGAGGACGAGGCCCGCGAACCCGTCGAAGCCGATCACGGCCAAATCGCGTATCCGTGCCGCGGTTATCCGCCAATTACTTCGAGCGCCGGCTCTCAGCGATATCGATCTGAGCGGATAATCCCAATGCGGGATTGAGTCGATCACGAAATGGCTTGCAAAGCCCGCCACGAATGCGGCAACCGGATGGGACGGCATCAGAGTGGCAAGAGCCGCCCCAACGACCGCATGTGTGCTCAGGATCATCTCAAACCTATAGTGGCCGCCTCGGTTGGCTGCCGGATAATCGCGAGCAAATCGAGATAAGTCGTATCGTTGGGGTTGACCTTCAGGACGCCTGCGATGGCAGTGAAACCATTTGGACCCGCCTTGCCTGATCGCTGCCGTTGAGTAAGCTCGGCGAGCTCAGTAGCTGGATCTGTAAGTTCGACGACAACCTTTCCACGGCGCCCCATTCTTCCCATAGCCTTCCCACATTTCTGGGAAGATTTAGTGATAGAAATTCAGACTAACCCATTGAATTTGTTGGTCGGGGCAGCTGGATTCGAACCAACGACCTGCAGTACCCAAAATGGCTTCATTTGCATTCTGCTGGCAATGCTGAAACGACCTGCACAGGATAAACCGTTGATTTGACGCGTCTCTACCACGTCACCCTGTTCATCGGAATGCAAATAGTCTCACTAAATGGCCACCCCGGGGTGCCGGCTGATATTTCAGCCGCGCGTGTCGGCCTTTTTAAAACCCGGTATCTAAGCCTTCCCGGAGAGCCAGGGCGTGTACTCATAATCCGATCACACCCGCTCTGCCCTCAGGAGCGGACATGGTCAGTTTGCCACGGCACGTCCGAAAAGTGCCTGCCATGAACGGACTCGTAGGTTCCTACTCGATCATTCGCGCCCTGCTGGCGCGGAATTGTTGCGGACGTGACGGTATGCACAAAAAGAAAGGCCGCCTGCGTTGGCGCAAGCGGCCCAAGTCTAGGGAGGAAACGCCCAAGGAGGGCTGCGATAGCGCGAGGGCGCTACCGCACCCCCTAGCTAAGATGATCGCGATCGGCGGCTCAATTGGACGTAGGTAGACGTCGGGTATCTCAACGGGTCGCGGAACGATACGAAGGTTTATGGCGCTCGCCCTTAAAGCCGACCACTTCCGCAAGGGGGTCAAAAGCGCCGTTTTGGCGGTCTGTCGGCCACTTCCGCTCTACCTCGGCAAGCAGGCATAGTCCGAGTTCGTCGGCGTGTCTCAATCGTGCCCAACAGCAGACATTGCTTGAAATCACTCGATCACTTCGTCGGCGCGCTGCTGGAGAGACAGCGGTACCTCAAGACCAATCGCCTTTGCGGCCTTGAGGTTTATCATCATCTCGAATTTGGTTGGTTGCTCGACTGGCAGGTCGGCGGGCTTTGCCCCTCTAAAGATCTTGTCAACGTAGGTCGCTGCCCGGCGATAGACGTCAGGGAAACTCGGTCCATAGAAGATCAGCCCGCCTGCTTCGACAAACTCCCGGCCGCCGTAGATCGCCGGCAGCCGACCCCTTGCGGCAAGATCTGCGATCAGACCGCGGTGCGCCTGGGTCAGTGCCTCGAGTCCCACTATGATCGCGTCCGAGCTCTTGTCGAGCGCACCAAAAGCCTGCTCGATGTCCTCGCGCTTGCGCACGTCGAACAACCGAAAGCGCCAGCCCCGGGACTGCGCGCCTTTTTGAAGCTCCTTCAATTGCGGCGCGGTGACAGGATTACCCATGTTTAGAAGCGCGGCGATGCCCGTGGTCGAAGGCGCGATCTCCTTGAGCAATTCCATACGCTTGGCTTCAAGCTCGGGCTGCACCCCGCTCAAGCCCGTGATGTTTCCGCCTGGCCGCGCGAGGCTGTCGACCACGAGCAGTGGCTCGCCGACGATCATGACCACAGGAATGGTACTCGTCGCCCGCTTGACCGCGAGCGCGGCTGGTGTGCCGCGGGCGATGATTAGTTCGGGATTGCGGCCGATCACGTCTGCCACAAGGCCAGGGTAGAGCGCGGCATTGCCGTCTGCGGACCGATAGTCAAAGACAAAATTGCGTCCCTCGACGTATCCAAGCTCTTCCAATCCACGCCGCAAGGCAGCGAGATTGGCCGCGTTGAGTTGCGCCGCTATCGGCTCGACCATTCCAATGCGGTAAGTCCGGCCGGTCGGCTGTGCCTGTGCTGCGAATTGCGGCGTTACTGTCGTTGCGGCAAGAGCTGCCAGAAATTCACGACGGTGCATGTCCACCTCAATGCTCGTGATCGGAAATAGTATCAGCTTCGACGGGCTTATACGAAGCTCTGGCGCTGGGCGCCCATTGTCCGTTCCGGGTCGATTGTGTTGCAAAAGTCGAAAATCGAATACCCCTAAAACTCTCGCGAACGTTGATCTTTGCACTTCTCTGCCGCTGCGTCGCTTTTCAACGCCGCTACGGAGGTCCGTGATCGATTTTGGATGAAACAATAAGGTCCCTCACGTCGCCGTGCGTAAAACGCATCTGCGGCTCTAAGAATTTTCGTTCGTCACCCCAAAACGACTTTTGCAACAATATCGGCCAACAACGGACTCGTGCACCGCAGCAGATGGCACAATTTTTCGACACACCCTTGCGGCCAAACCCCGCTGGCGCGTCGATCAGGGATCGATGAGCACTCCCGGGTTGAGCATGCCTTGCGGATCGAGTTCTCTTTTTGCTGCCCGAAACGCGGCCGCGAAAAGCCCCGGGCGCTGACGATCGTACCAAGGCCGATGATCACGGCCAACAGCATGATGATGCGTGATAGTACCACCCGCCTCAATCAGCGCATCGCTGGCCGCATTCTTGATCGCCTGCCACTGTTCCAGAAGAGCACCGTGGCGGCCGAGTGCGTGGAAAGAGAAATACGGTGCGGGCCCGTCCGGATAGACATGGGTGAAGCGGCAGGTCACCTCGCCCTTTACGCCAGTCGCCTGGAGGATCGCACGCTCCGTCGCCGCCTTCACTTCGTCGTGGAAACTTTCGAACCGATCCCAGGTGATAGCGGTCTCAAAGGTGTCATTGATGAGACCGGCCGGCGTCAGAAACTCGCGCGCATAGGGCATACGAATAAATGCGCTGCGCCAGATTCCTGCCGCGCCTTCGAGATGTGCATCGCCGGCCTTTGCGGCCTCCGGCGTCCCGCCATGGTCGGCGCAGCATTCGAGCGCGCGTGCCATCCAGGGGTCCGGCGAATGGTCGCCGGATTCAAAGCCCAGCACCATGATCGCGACGCTGCCGTCGGCGGCGCCGGTGTTGAATGCCTCTTGCGGGTCAAGAATGCGGCAGTTCGATGGATAGAGGCCGGCCTGTGCGATGGCGCGCAGCGCGCGCGCCGCACCGAAGAACGAATGGAAACGAACCGATGCGCCGGCACGGAATTTCGGGCGTGGCTGCAATCGCATCCAGGCGCGCGAAATCACCCCGAGCGTGCCTTCCGAGCCGATGAACATGCGGTCGGGGCTCGGTCCGGCACCCGATCCCGGCAAGCGGCGCGTTTCCAGCACGCCGCGCGGGGTTACGACGCGCAGGCTTTCGACGAAATCGTCAATATGCGTGTAGAGACTAGCGAAATGGCCGCCTGATCGCGTCGCGATCCAGCCGCCAAGGGTTGAATATTCGAAACTCTGTGGAAAATGCCGCAACGTGAGGCCATGCGGCTTAAGCTGGCTCTCCAGCGATGGACCATAGGCACCACCTTCGATCAGTGCGGCGCGCGATATGTGATCCACCTCGACAACCTTACCGAGATTGCGGAGGTCAAGTGTGATCGCCGCCTTATAGCGAAGCCCGTCGACTCGCGGCTCGACACCGCCGCAGACGCTCGACCCGCCCCCGAACGGCGTCAGCGAGGCGCTGGCACCACCGGCCCAATCCATCACAGCGGAAATCTCTGCTTCGTTGCGTGGATAGGCAACCACGTCGGGCGCGCTGTCGTAGTCACCGAGCATGGCTCGCACGTAGTCTGGATAGGATTTGCCATAGGCGTGCGCGACGCGATCGTAGCGTTCGCTCGTGCAGAAAGTGGCAAGTGAGGCCGGCGGCGCCACGCGCGGCACGCGCAGCGCCAGGTCCTCGAGACGCGGGACAGTTTTTGTCTCAAATGCATCGCGTGCAAATTTTGCGCGATAACGGCCGAGCACAAAGGCCTGCTCCTCAGCAGTCATGCCTTCGTCTTCACGGCCCCAGCCGTAATGTTTTGGCCTCGCACCGCTCATGGCTTCCTCCCTCTGTTTTCTAACTGTGACTTTGGAGTTAGCCGCCATACCGGCTTTTAATCATGTGAACGCGTAAAGGGCACAAAGCGCACGAGAGCGACGGCGCGCGTCGTCGTCTTGTCAGGGGCAATTTTCTCGACGACCGTGAGGTGCTGAGTGGTGTAAGCGGGCCCGACCGGCATGACGAGCCGACCACCCACTTTAAGCTGCTCAATCAGCGGCGGTGGTGGCTGCCCGAGCGCGGCGGTCACGACGATGGCGTCAAAAGGACCGCATTCGGGCCAGCCGCCATAACCGTCGCCAAGCCTGACGCTTACGTTGTCATACGCGAGGTCTCTTAGTGTTTTCGCGGCGGCCTCGGCCAATGCCGGGATAATCTCGATCGTGCAGACCTTTCGCGCCAAGTGCGCAAGGATGGCGGCCTGATAGCCCGAACCCGTACCGACTTCGAGCACGACATGATCCGGAGCGATCCGGGCTAACTGGGTCATCAAGGCGACGATGAACGGCTGCGATATGGTCTGGCCGAGGCCGATCGGAATCGGCCTGTCCGCGTATGCGATGGAGCAAGATCGCTCAGGGATGAACAGATGGCGTTTCGTTTGCCCCATGGCCTCAAGGACCCTCTCCGACAGGGCCTGCTGTCCCAAAACATTGGCGTCGGACCGGGCGTAGGCCCGGACGGTTTCGACCATGGCGGCGCGTTCGCGGACACATTCGGCGTCCTGTGCGGTCGCTTCCCGCGCGACGGCAACCATGGAAAGCACGAGCAGCAGCAAGCTCTTCATGATGCTGCGGTCTCCAGTCGGTCCACGATTCGCGTCGACCGCTTGAGGGCAACGAGTGGATTCGACCGATCAGCCGTTAAGCGAAAACACGGCGTCCAGCGACTGACCGTAATTCGGCAGCCTTGATACCATGACTGCATCTGGCCGGTAAGTTGACTTCTCTCCGTACACATTGCCGCGGAAATGGCAGGACAGGACATGGCCCCGCCTCACTTGGTTCCCCTGTGAGCTCTATCGAATGTCTCTTGTTAGCACTTCGGCTACGCTCAGGCCATCACGCTAGTCGTTGCTCCGGCTGGCGAGCGGCCCAACGCTCTTGACCGGGATTCCCCACCTAATGTCCGTTGCGGGTCACAAGGCGAAGTCCCGAAGTTGCTTGGGGAAGTTCACCCAAAAAGCGGACATCTCGCATTTATGAGTACGCGTCCTAATACCCGCCACACAACGTTGAAGCACCTCAATGAGGTCCCTCCTAGCGAGGAACCTTCTTTGCCGATTGGGTCGGACTCATCTTTATCCTGCGTCCCGCTGAAAGCGGCTTTGGAGGTTGCTCTCCGCGCGATGGGACTCTGAAAAAAATCAGCGATAGGAATTGAGAGCGCTTTGGCCAGCTTATCGAGCTCCGATACGGTTGGATTCTCTAGCCCACGCTCCAAACTACTCACGTAGGTACGGTCAATTTTGAGCGTCTACGGCGAGTTTCTCCTGCGAGAGTCCGCGCTCGATAAAACCACGGTCCATAGTCGACATATTTCTGCAGGTGAGTTCGTCTCTTCTCGGGCTGAGACGGAGACTCGCGGCCCCAGATGTGGGCCTGACGCCCCGGAAGAGCTGCGCCTCACTTAGACAAGCGCGGCTGCCAAATCGGAGACGGTGATGAAAAGTGCGCAGATGCAAAGAGCAGAACCAGCGGGCCCGGCCGCGCAGGTTCGACAAATGATTTCGATCAAGGATGTTATGAAAAGGATTCCAGTCAGCCGAGCCACGATCGAGCGGAAAGTGAAGGATGGCACCTTTCCGGAGATGTACTCAATCGCGCCGATGCGGGTCGGGTTCTTCCTCGACGAAGTCCTCGCTTGGCAGAAGGCATTGATTGAGAAAGCGATCACCAACGGAACAATAAAAGGCCACCCGGAGGCTACCCTGGCACTGCCGTGCTAATTCGCGAGACTGCTAAGTCACTGATAATACAAATATTTGGTCGGGGCAGCTGGATTCGAACCAACGACCTGCAGTACCCAAAACTGCCGCGCTACCAGGCTGCGCTATACCCCGATTGGTGCTGGGAATTGACGTCGATACACGCTTGGGGGCCCGCCAGCAAGGCGCTGGTCGGCGCCTGGAGCGGGATGAGGCAAGGTTGGGGGCGTGACGACGGACCATTTTTCTTGCTGTTCCCCGGAGGACGCAAGGCAGCGCGAGTGCCGCGAGCCGGGGCCCATTCTACTTTGCATGGGGTTGTTTTCGTAATTTTTGTCCGCACCTCCGGTGGACGCCCATAGCGCGTCGAAGACGCGCGTAAACGCGCTGGCGGAGGCGCTGCGTGCGTCGGGGACACGAAACCCACCCCCGGATCAAGTCCGAGGGCATGCTTCGTTTGGAAACGCCCTAGCGGCCGTTGAACAGGGGGTGGGCCACCCGGTCGCCGGGCCTGATGCCGTATTTTTGCGCCGTGCCGGCGATCACCTCCAGCACCCCCTTGGCGAGCCCGCCCGAGGAGATGATCTTGGTCGACATCGGCTCGGTATTTTCCGCGATCCTCAGGATCCGGCCATCGGCGCGGATGAAGATCATGTCGAGCGAGATGTAGGTGTTCTTCATCCACATCGAGATCTGTTGTTCGGGCGAGAAATCGAACAGCATGCCTTTGCCGTCGGGCAATTCCTTGCGGTACATCAGCCCGGTGGTCTTCTCCTCTTCGGTCGTCGCCATCTCGACCGAAAACACCTGCACGCCGGACTTGGTGGCGATCTCGAGCGGATGGAAGCTCGCGGCCCGCGCGGTCGCGCCAAGGCTTGCCAGCATGCCGAGCCCAACGATCAGCGACGTCACCAACCGTCCGCGCCGACCGGTCCGCGCAACCATCGAAACCAAATTCATAACAACACTCACGCCGGACATCAGGATGATCCAGGAGGATTTAGGGGGCCATTGCCGGGAAATCCTAACCCGATGATTGCGGCAAAGGCCAGAGGCCGGCGCACGCACAGGCACCGACCGGCTCACGATTCCGTCAGGTGACAGGCCGGACAGCGGGTACGGGCAGTTAGTGCGACGACAGCGCGGACGGCCCGGTCTCGGGGTGGATCTCCGCGGCCATCATGCCCTTGGAGCCGGGCCCGAACCGCACCAGCACGTACTGGCCGGGCCGCAGCTCGGTCATGCCGAAGCGGCGCAGCGTCTCCATATGCACGAAGATGTCAGGCGTCCCTTCGCCGCAGGTCAGGAAGCCGAAACCGCGCAGCCGGTTGAACCATTTGACCTGCGCGCGCTCCAGACCTGAGGTCGGCGTAACGCTGACATGGGTCCGCGGCGGCAGCATCTGCGCCGGATGGATCGCAGTGGACTCATCCATCGAGACGATGCGGAAGGCCTGATAGCCCTTGGCACGTTGCACGCATTCGACCACCAGCCGCGCACCTTCGTACGCGGTCTGATAGCCATCGCGGCGCAGCACCGTGACGTGCAGCAGCACGTCGGGCCAGCCATTGTCGGGAACGATGAAGCCGTAGCCTTTCGAGGCGTCGAACCATTTGATGACGCCGGAAATTTCGACAAGGTTGGCGGCCGCATCACCAAGACCCGAAAGAGCATCCATCGCCGGATCGCGCTCGGCGCCGGCAGAGAATTCACCTGGTCCAAGCCTGTTCTGCCCCGTCCCGCCTGACGGCGGCCCCCCGAGCTTCTTGGACTCAAATCCGTCCGACCCCATGACCCCGGACCTCACACATTCAAATGCGGCCCACTATCGCCGTAGCGGACCGGAACACGCGCCCATCCATGACCACTCATGATAACGCCGCGCGAATCTCTCGAATCAAAAGATAACACTCCCGCATGCGGCGCATAGCTAAAAAACAATTCAGGCGGGAACTATGAACAGGCTTGCACAGCTTCGAATCAATTGCAGATCAATTGCCTACAAACGGTCCAAGCGTCTCTCCGATGTCGTGCCGGATCACGAGATCGGCGACATCGTCCTGTTCTGTCGGCTCGTTATTGATGATGACGAGCTTGGCGCCGCAGTTCTTGGCCATCAGCGGAAAACCTGCGGCCGGCCAAACCACTAGCGAGGATCCGATGGCAAGGAACAGGTCGCAATGCTGGGCCAGTTCCGTGGCGCGGCGCATCGCGTCTTCCGGCATTGCCTGTCCAAACGAAATGGTCGCGGTCTTGACCGGTTCGTCGCAAACCGTGCAATCGGGCGCGCCGCCGGTCTCGTCAAAGCGCGCTTTGACCCAGGGCAGATCGTAGGCCTGCCCGCAGCCGATGCAGCGGGCGTAGGTGGTGTTGCCGTGCAGTTCGACCACGTCGTCGGCCTTGAAACCGGACGTCTGGTGCAGATTGTCGATGTTCTGGGTGATGATCGCGGGGATTTTGCCGGCCTTGTAGAGCGACGCCAGCGCCCGATGTCCGCGGCCGGGCTTCGCCGCGGCAAAGGTCGGCTCCATCGCAAAGCGCCGCCGCCAAGCCTCGTCACGGGCGTCGGAACTGGCGACGAACTCGTCGAACGGAATCGGACGATTGCGAGTCCACAATCCACCAGGCGAGCGGAAATCGGGAATGCCGCATTCGGTCGAGATGCCGGCGCCGGTAAAGGGAACGATGGACGATGCCTCGGCGATCATGTTGCCGAGCTGTTCGACGCCGCTGCGAAGGTCTGGTGCGATCACGTCAACATCCGATTTTTCAAAGCGTTTCCAAGCGGAAGCCTGCCCCGCAACGGAAAACACGTCAAACAAAATTGGCCGCGCCGACGATAGCGCGGCCAATCGGATTGGCTGTTCGGTCGGCCCCGCACAACCGAACGTCAGCCGCGGGTCACCAAGCAGGCATCATCAAGCGGCTTTGGCGACGGGTTCCTTGGGTTCCCGCACCTCTTCGGTCTTCTTGACCTTGGCGACGGGCGCGCTCTCCGCTTTCTTCACGGGCTTGCCGTATCGCGCGAGTTTTTCCAGTTCCGCCTCGAGCTCGGCGCGGCGTGCGGCGACCTTCTCGAACAGCTTGTCGGTGGCGTGCTCGCGCAGTGCGGCGAGTTCTTCGATGCTCAGTGAATCCAGATCGATCTTTGCCATTGGAACCTCCGGTTTGCTTGTCGCTACCGGTAAGGTGCGCACGCAACAAGCGGCGCTCGGGCCTTATCCACCGCCATCGCTTTGCAAACAGACGACCACAATCCCGCAACGCGGCTTCCCAATTCGCGCCCCAATCGCAACCGTCAATGGCAACCGGGACGACTCAAAAACACGACTTCAAAAAGGATGGGCAATGAACGAACAGGACGAAAGGCTCGCGCGTGCGCGCGAGGAAATCGCAGCACGGGTCGCGAGCTTCAAGGCCACACAGGAAAAATTCGAACGCGAGCGCGAGGAATATTACGCCACCACGCTCGGCAAAGCCTGGAGCGGATTTAACCGCCCATCGTTCTGGAGCTAGCGCCAAAGTCCGATCAGCAAAAAGCCCGGGGCGATGCTCCGGGCTTTTTTGTAAGTCCGCCACCAGGCGGAACCGGCAAGCCATTTCCGCCAAAAAGTTTTCGCCGCGCCTGGAACGAACCCTGCGGATGCGCGTTCTCAGGTCAAGTGCAGCAACCTTGCCAGAGGTGAAAGCATGAAAGACCCCGTCAGCATCTTCGGAGGCTGGCGGGGTTTTTCATTTCGTGGCTGGCAGGCCCTGCCCTCAAAATATCCACGCCAAACCAGGCACGAAGGAACCAATTGCGGCCCCGGGAATTTGTTCCCGAAAGAGGTGCAACGATGCCCCCATGGCTGGAAGTTCTGCTGAACGTGATCGCATTTGCCGGCTTTATCGGCATCGCCAAATATCACAAACCGCGCGGCGAAAAATTGCCGGACCGCTAAAGTGTTTTCGAGCGAAGTGGATACCGGTTCGAGTGAAGAAAACGCGTCAAAACAAGAGTCTAGAGCTTCGGTTCTGATTCAATCAGAACCGATAATGCTTTAGGCGTGGGATCCTAGTTCGCCTTGTGCGGCTCGCCCGCCGTCCGGACCAGCCTGTCAGCTTTGACCAGCACATGTCCGGTTTCCGGTTGCGACCGCAGTGAAAAACTGATGCCGACGAAGGCCAGGCAAAACAGCAGCCCGACCACCATCACGCGTCGGTGGGTCGGCTTGTCGGCGTTATGAAACGAAGGGACCATGGCTGCTTCCTCCAGCCATCCCTAGCGCAACCTCTGATAAGCACAACGCAATCCCGGTCTTAACCTAACTGAATAGGGTTATTGGAACTCCGGAAAGGGATCGTTGACCTCGCCGGTTGGCGCGCGCACCCGCACCGATCCTGTACGCACTTGTCCGCAGCAAATCCACAGGCAAATCACAGGCCGCAAAACGGGTTTTCAGGCGTTGCGCCCAATGCTTGCTGCGCACCCGTCCACACCCGGCGGACAGACCGGATCGAGCTTTCTCTTGGGGGACACGTGACGCGCTGCGCCAGCGAATCCGAAAGATCGAAGCAAGACTCCTTTTGTTCTTCGAAGAACGAACAGGGGGCGCGTTTTCCGGACCGGCCGCCCCTTAAGATCGGGTTACTTCGCGATCGCTCGCCGATGGCATACCGGATCATGGCCCCTCGCCGCCTCCCGCCAGGCCGGCCTGATCGGAGCGCTACGGACACGATCGCTGTTCGCATCGTCGTGATCGAACCTTTTTGGCGCGATTTGCACCTATCCGAAAAGGTGCTGACATGACCCAGGCAGATCACTACCGCGACCAGTCCATTCGAGCCAAGCGTTTGGCGCGCGCGGTCAAGGATCCCGAGGCCTCGAAGAAGCTCATCGAGATGGCCGAGGAATTCCGGCTCTATGCCGAACGGCTGGAAAAGACCATCTAGCCCGGGCCGGGACGACGAATTCCGCGCGCGGTGAAGCAAGCCCTTCCCGAAGCCGACCTTCCCTTCCCAACCAACTGCCGGCTATTCGATGAAGCCGGCCAGTCTCGGCAACCACAGACTGATGCTCGGGAAATAAATGCACAGCATCAAGCCGAGCGCCTGCAGCGCGACGAACGGATACATGGCCGTGAACACGTCGTTCATGGTGACGCCCGGCGGCGCCGTGCCCTTCATGTAGAATAGCGTTGCCCCGAACGGCGGCGTCATGAACGCGGTCTGCAGATTGACCGCAACCAGCGTGCCAAACCAGGTCATCAGGGCAGCGTTGTTGCCGATGTGGTCGGAGAAGTCGTACCTCAACAGGATCGGCCCGAACACCGGCAGGACGATCAGGCAGATCTCGATCCACTCGAACGGGAATCCGAGCAGGAAGATCAGGACCATGACGAAGGCGAGCATTTCCCACTTGGTGTCGATGCCGAAATGGGTGAGCGTCGAGATCATCAGGTCGTCGCCGCCGAGCACGCGGAACACGTAGGAGAAACCGGTCGCGCCTAGAAAGATCAGGAACACGAGGCCGTTGGCGCGGCAGGAGGAATAGATCGCTTCGTTGATCATCTTGAACGTCATGCGCCTGTTCAGTGCGGCGATGAACATGGAGCCGAGCACGCCGACAGCACCGCTCTCCGTGGGCGTGGCCCAGCCGGCGAAGATCGAGCCGAGCACGATCACCAGCAGCGTCGTCATCGGGAACAGGCCCCGCCAGAGCGCGTACCAGAACGCACGGCTGGTCTGCGGTCCGTAGCCGGGCGGCAGCTTGGGCGCGGCGCCCGGCTTGAAGACGGCGACGAGCACGATATAGAAGAGGTAGAGGCCGGAGAGCAGGAAGCCCGGCATGATGGCGGCGAGAAACAAATTGCCCGCCGAAGTCGCCAGCATCTCCGCCATCACCACCAGCATGATGGCCGGCGGAATCAGGATGCCGAGCGTTCCGGCCGAGGCGATGGTGCCAATGGCAAGCCGCTTGTCGTAGCCCGCGGCCAGCATCTGCGGCAGGGCGATCACCGACAGCGTGATCACCGCCGCGCCGACCACGCCGATCGGCGCCGCCAGGATCGTCCCCATCACCATCACGGAGACCGCCAGCGCGCCCGGGCACCGCTTGAGCAGCACCTCGGTAGCGTCCAGCATGTCCTTGGCCGAGCCTGATCGCTCCAGGATTGCGCCCATGAAGATGAACATGGGGATCGACGCCAGGACCGGATCGTTGGCGACCCCGCCCCACATGCGCAATACGATATCGGACAGGCCGATCAGGTTGAACGTGCCGAGCCAGGCGCCAAAGACTGCAAAGGCGAGCGCCAGTCCGCCCATGATGAAAGCGACCGGGTAGCCGATGAAAATGAAGAAAAACATCGACACGAACATGATCAGAGCGAGATTGTCGGCCAGCCAGTCGAGCACGTTGAAGTCCCCCGGTTGGGTTAGACGTCCGTAATCACATGTCCGATTTGCAGATTGACTTCCCGCTCCGACTTTTGACCGAACAGGAAGACGATCACGCGGAGCAGTACGCTGAGGATGCCGAGCACCACCATCCACAGGCCGGCAGCGTAGATGCCTTTGATGATCCAGCGGTGGGTCAACCCGACCGTGCTGTCGGACTGCTCGCCGAGCCGATAGGACTGCGCGACGAAATCCAGGCTGTAGTAGGAGACCAGCGCGATGTAGGGCAGCGCCAGCAGGAGGCAGCCGGCGAGTTCGATCCATGCCCTGCGGCGATACGACATTATCTCGGTGAAGGTATCGACCCGCGGATGCGCGTTGATCGTGTAGCAGTAGCCCATCCAAAGCGAGAAGATGGCGGCGTGGAAGTGCCATTCCAGCTCTTGCAGCTTGGTGTACGGCAGTTGCAGGCCAAACTTGCGCGCGACGACATCGAACGTGGTCACGCACGCCATGATGACGAGCAGCCAGCCGGACGCCAGGGCGACGACCTCAAGCGCCCGCCGCATGATCTCGGCCAGCTTCAGCAACGCATTCATCGCGACAAAATCCTGCTATGGCGCAACCCGCGGCAGCGCACCGTGCGCAACCGCTCGTCACCGGCCGGTGAGGCAACTTCCCTGGCAAGAGCCCGGCGCAGCCGCGCGCTACACCGGGATGGCTCCGCTCAATCCTTCTGGTAGGTGGCTTTCATCGTCTGCGACACGCCCCAAACCGAGAATTTCTTGCGGTAGTCCAGGTAGTGGTCGGCGACCTTCTTGAACAGCGGATCCTTGGCCGATTCCTCCGCCAGCACTTCCAGCCAAGCCTTCTCCAGCACGGCCAGGTCCTGGTCGCTCCAGCGCTTGACCTGAACCTTGTGCTTGTCGCGCATCTCGGCCATCGCCGCGAACTGGGCGTGGTCGCTCTCGACGTAGGTGTGCATGACGGATTCGCCGAGGGCGATCTCGATGATCGCCTTGTTCTGATCCGACAGCGCGTCCCATGCCGCCTTGTTCATCAGAAGCTCGCTCACCGAGGTCTGCTGATGCCAGCCCGGGAAATAGTTGTACTTGGCGATCTGATGGAATCCCAACTTGGTGTCCATCGTCGGCATCGAGAACTCGGTCGCGTCGATCACGCCGCGTTCCAGCGCAGGATAGATGTCAGCCGCTGCCAGCAGCTGGGTGGAGACGCCGAGCTTCTGCATCACCTGTGCGCCAAGGCCGAAGAACCGCATCTTCAGCCCCTTCAGCTCCTCGACCGATTTGATCTCGTTGCGGAACCAGCCGGAAGTCTCGGGTGCTATGGCGAAGGAGTCGATCGCAATCAGGCCGTGCTTGGCGTAGATCTCATTGCGCAACTGGTTGCCGCCGCCGAACCACTTCCAGCCGAGGAATTCGCCGACGGGCGGACCGAACGGAACGGTGGTAAAGAAGGCGAGCGAGGGGTACTTGCCGGTGTGGTAGCCTGGCGTCGTCCAGCAAGATTCGATCGAGCCCTTGGACACTGCGTCGAAGCACTCCAGCGGTGGGATCAGCGCGCCGGGCTCAAAGAACTTGATCTCCAGTTTACCGCCCGACAACCGCTCGACGTTCTTCGAGAAGCGCACGGCCGAAGTGCCGAGGTGTGGCAGCTGGCTGCCGAACGCGCTCTGCATCTTCCAGCGGACTTTCTCCTGCGCGTTCGCGTCTGTGGTCACCGCCGTGAGCGCCAAGGCGGACAGCCCCGCCAATCCCATTAACAATGTGGATTTCATCATCTTGCAGCTCCTCCCCTGGTTACGCGCGATACCGACGCCCGCAGCTCACACGGCCGCAGGTTGTTCGACGGTACGTTCGATGAGGTGGCTACGTTTTCTTTTTGGCCTTGGAAGGTGCCGGGACGGACGTTGTCTCACCCCATTGCCAGCAACGTGACATGAAGGCCCACAGCTGTCAAAAAAAATGCGATTGGCAGACGCAAGTACAACTACGGGGCGCCGCCTCACCCTATTCGTTCTGCGTTCGCAGCGGGCACGCTTTTCCCGGGCCAGTCGCAACGCCGATATGGTGCGCCGCGAAGTCGCGAGCCATCACGAAGCGAAGAAATCATCCGGACACTTGTCGATCGGCTGGGAAGCGGCATGCGCGACTTTGCCCTAGCTGTGCGTTGGACGGCTCCTCGCCGAAGGGACAAGGACCGCGCCCTAAGGTCCGCAGGTCAGGAATACGCGTTGGCGTTTTAGCGCGCTCCCAACTCGCTTCGCTGCTCATCGTTGGGATGACGTACATTACGCCGGCGAGCGCGTGACGGTGTTAGCCAACCAGGCCGTACTCTTCTGGTTCTGGCCGAAACCTGAATGTCCAATCCCTTGCTCTAGGCACGCACAGGAATGGCGGCTTGCAAGCCGCTACGCTGTCGCAAGATTATCGCGGAATGGCTTCCGCGCGATAGATCCTGGTCCCGGTGGTTTCGACGATCCGGCCCTTGAGCGATCTGACGAACGCTTTCGAACCTTCAACGGCGAAGTGGGTGCGCAGGGCTGCCTCGTCCGCCCATTGCTCGAAGAAGAACAGGCGCATCGGATTCTGGCAGTCGACATGCACCTCATGCGAGATGCAGCCGGGCTCCGTCCGCGAGCGCTCGACATGATTAAGGCAGGCGGCCAGCACCTCATCAAAGCTGTCCTCACGCGCCAGAATACTCCCTGTTACCAAAATCATCCCGGCATCCCCTGCACCTCTCGCCGGTCCCTGCCCGGTACCGGTCCGATCAGCCATTAACCCACTTCGCCGTTAACCCAATCTCTTTACAAAGTGTAAACGAGCGCCTGACAGCTTTTGGTCAGGAGGATAATCTCATGCTTGTTTATCCCGTACCTGTTGAAGTGACGCAGGCCAGAATCCAGCTCCTTGTCGACCAAACCGCCAAGGCGCCGCCCAATACGATCAACGAAGACCTGAAGGCCGTCTACGACGCCAAGGCGCAGGCGCAGCAAGCGCAGATCGAACAACACGCCCCGGCCGAGCCAACCGCCTTGGTCGACGTCAAGGTCTAACTGTTGGGAGTGAGCCTGCTCCCTCCGCGCTGCTGGCGACGTGTCTGCCGCTGGGGGACAGGGCTCGTGCGACCGACAATTTCATTTTCTGCGTTTGATGCGGAGCGACGGCGATTGTCGACCCGCGCTCTGTGCTGGGATTCTGCGTCCGCCATTCGCCAAACCGGCGCGGGGGCCTTTCAGTCCCGATGAGGTCCCCTGCCTTGCAGCCTATTTTGGCGGCTGAAGGCCCGGGCTCGTGGCCCATTTGTCCAGGTTTTCAATCACCCTCTCATGGCTCGGGCGCTTGGGAGGTTTCGAGTCCTTCGGAAGTTTCGGAAGCTTGATTTCCTTGTCCATGACCGCACTCCTTGTCATGGAATCTACTCCCGAGCACATCTTATATTAACACTTAACTTATTGAATTTATTTACATATTTTACTCAAATGACTTTCTCTTGGCAATTGAAGGAACCAAAGCGAACTGCTCCGAGTTAGGCACTTACTCATTTGTCTAAGTTGAGGCAGGCACATGACCGACGTGCGGGGCGAACGCTTACAAATCATGCTCTCTCCCGAAGAAATGACCGTTCTCGACGACTTCCGCTTCAAGCACCGGATGCCAACCCGCGCGGCGGCGGTGCGCGAGCTGTTGCGGTTGGGACTGACGGTCGCACCGACGGATGGCGACGGCCAGAAGTCGAGCCATTACGGCGTGTTCAACCGCGGCTCTGATGGGCACCGGGAAGAAGCGTAACTGCGACCTGAGCTGCAAGGCTTGGTCGACGCATCCAATTACGTTGGGGCATGGCGCAACAGCCGCCGTCAATGCATCAGAAGCGGCGCGATCACCGATACGGCCAGCAACGCGCCCAGGCTCCCGGCGACGGACAATTTCATCCGCGCCGTTTTGGTATCCGTGATCGGCAGAACACAAAGAACATGATCGCGAGCACGATCAGGCGATTGATCAGATACATTCGCTGGTTCCTCCGTTGGCCACGCAATGACGGAAGAATCGCGCGAATATCTGTGCTGGATCACGCTCTCGACGCCAGCGCTTTAACACCGTGGCGACGCGCGCGAGATCAGGCCGCGCGTTTCGTACGGTCCTGCTGCGCAAAATATTCGAGGATTTGAATGCGAATTTCCTCGGCGATCGGGCCTTCGACCCGGCGCATGCGGTTCCAGAGCCTGATGATTTCGCGTTGTTTCTCGATGTCCATGAATCAACCTCCAGGGAATGGCTGACTAGAACATAACGGGAACATCTTCGCAAGTGCTCCGTGGATCAGTTGCGCACGGAAATCGGTTTGAACCAATTGCGCGTTGCGGTGACTTATGGATGAGTAGTCCCCCAGACACTCATCCCCATCAGAAAGCCCTGCTTCCCCCGAGCGGGGCTTTCGCTTGTGTAGCTGTAACCCCGCGCGTGCACGTCTTCTAATCGTGGACGCTGGCCACCGCATAAAGCTCGGGCTCGAATTTTTCCGCGAGCTTGCCTGCCGCCATCATGTGCTCTTTGCATTCGGGATTGCGCTGCATGGCCTCGAAATCCTCCTTCGATCGCCATTGGGCATAATTCGCGACGTGTTTGCCGCTAAGGCTGCGGTGAATGTTGGCAGAGACGAATCCCGGCTGACGCTTCATGACCTTGTCAGTCGCCTCGTCGAGCAATTTGACGAGTTCGCAACATCGAGGAGAGGTTCTCGCATCGAGTTTTCATCCGCGACCAACCTTCGAAGGGAGACCTCGGCTCCGCTTTTGTTCTCGGAGAACGAACAGAGTCCGCAATTTTGCGGACGAGCAATCGTAAATAATTGGAAAACAAAAGGCCACGCGGGCGTTACGCCGCGTGGCCTTCAGCGAGACTGTCCCCCTAGGCCCTCCAGAGATTCCGTCTCGCGACGCATAATGTGCGGACGGGCTTGCCTGTCCAGCCCACGGTCGAATTACCCACAGTTCAGACGCGCAGGCATTCGTCTCGTTTCGCGATCGACTTCCGGGAATCAGCGGTGCTTGGCCCGCCCGGCGCGCTCACCTTTCCCGCAACGGTGATAGCTGTGGGCGAGCAGAAGAAGCTTGTCCGGCGAAATCAGCTTCAGGGTCAACGAACCCGGACCGCGGCCTTCTTCGCCTTCGTTCGAAACGAATCCCGACGCGCTCAGCGAACCGTCAGGCCGACGCACGACACGCTTGATGACATGGGCGGAGGCAAAAAACGTAACCGTGTTCGCTCCGATTTTCAGCAGCCCATCACTTTCGGCATTCGAGCAGTCGGCAACCTCGAAGGCCCACAATCCCTGGACCGATTTCGGCAGTACGTTCGCGTAGGCCGTACCCGGGAACAGAACCAGCACTCCCGAGATCAGAACTCGCTTCAAGCCGTCACTCCCCTAGCTCATTCATCATTGAACCTTTGATAGCCTCGCGCGTCCAACTATCGAAGCGTCGAGATTTGTCCCCATCTCCGCTTCTCTCAGAGAGCCCCGCTTCCCCAGGCGGGGCTTTCGCTTGAGTCGCAGCGAAGCCGCCCGCTTCGGGTCCACTCATCGTGCGCCTCCGTTATGCTTTTCACACCGAAAATAGATGTCTCCCTTGGCCTGAAGCTTGTTCGGATCAATCAGCTTAAGCGTGATTGAATCGTTAGACCGACCATCATCGGCAAAACCATATCCTGTACCCTTTAGTGAGCCGTCCCTTAGCCGGGTAATGCGCTTGATGTGATAGCCATGCTCGTAAAACAGCACTGTCCGGGGTTCAACCGTCATCCCGAGTTCGCTGGACTGCTGTCCGCACGCAACGGCGTCAGAGGCCCACTTCCCCAGCATGCTGGTGGGAAGTTGGTCGGCTGCATGAGCCGTGCCGGAGATGAGAAGAGCGCCAAGCAGGTATGAGCCGAAAATGAACCGGAGATGTGAACCGTGGCCCCGGTGGATAAATGCCAGGGTGGTAGCCACGAGAATTGCTAAAACATCGGTCATCGGTTTGCCCCCCGCGTGCAGCATAGCCCAAATCACCGCCTCGTCTCCTTCTGACGCGCGGCAACCCGGTCAGCGAGGATGGTAATCACCTTGTCCGTGAGTGCGGCGAGATCGATGGAAAGTGTTTGAAAATTCATGATGCCCTCATCAAGCCCTCACGCAATTGCGAACGCAAAGGCTCAGGGTGGCGCCCAAAACGGCCCCCGTCCCCTCTGCCCCGCGGCGCATTTTGCTGCTAAGGAAGCCCCGAACCAAAAACCAAGCCTCGCAAAGGGAGCCAAGAAACATGCGTTTTCTCCACACCATGCTGCGCGTCCGCAATCTCGATGCCGCGATGAAATTCTATCACGATGCGCTGGGGCTGAAGGAAGTGCGCCGGATCGACAACGACAAGGGCCGCTTCACGCTGGTGTTCCTGTGCGCCGCCGAAGACGAAGGCCTGCTCAAGGCCTCGCCGGCCAGCCGCGGCGCGCCGCTGGTCGAACTCACCTACAATTGGGACGAAGAGAAATACGGCGAAGACCGCTATTTCGGTCACCTCGCCTATGAAGTCGACGACATCTACGCCACCTGCGACCGGCTGATGAAGATGGGCATCACCATCAACCGCCCGCCGCGCGACGGCAACATGGCGTTCGTCCGCTCGCCGGATCTGCATTCGATCGAGCTCTTGCAGAAGGGTGACCCGAAGCCGCCGGCCGAGCCGTGGACCTCGATGCCGAACACCGGCCACTGGTAGGCCTCTTTGTTTTGACGCGTTTTCTTGACGCGAACCGGCATCCACTTCGCTTGAAAACGCTACGGTACAGCTTCTTCGTGCACGTCCGCCATCCCAGCTACCGGCTGGTGACGAAAGCGGACGTGCCGTTTCCCTCAGAAACCTCGGAAGACGAATGGAAGTTGACGCGCAGCCGCGAGGCCGGCGACGTCAACGCCGAGGTGCGCGAAGCCGTCGATCGAGACGGCTATTCGCTGTTTCGAATCGGACTGTCGCTCTCCGATATTCCACGATCATAACGCGGCACCGCGTGCGCAGTTTCGGTCCGCGCGAAGGAACAAGAGACTCGCCCGCACGTTCTCTCCTCGATTGATATTTTGGAGGATACGAGGATGGGACGAGGAGTTTTGTTGTGGCTGTTGGGCGTGCCGATTCCGGTAATCATTCTGTTGTGGTTGTTCTTCGGCCGCTGACGGCAATTGTACGTGAAATCAGGCTCCGTCGCCACGCGGCGGAGCCTGTTTTTTGTTTCGTCCAGGCCAAGGCAGCCCGCGCTTTTTTGCTGATCTTCCGCTATGAACCGGTTGCAAGAAGATCACCGCAAGAAAACCGCTGGGAGCAAAACACGTGGATGACAACAAACAACAACTCACCATCTGGGGCCGGGCCAATTCGGTCAATGTTCAAAAAGTGCTGTGGTGCCTGCGCGAGCTCGATCTCGGCTATGACCGCATCGATGCCGGCATGCAGTTCGGCAAGAATAATGAAGCGCCCTACCTTGCGATGAATCCCAATGGCCGCGTGCCGACGCTGATCGACGGCGATTTCGTGCTGTGGGAATCCAATTCGGTGATGCGCTATCTCTGTCTCGCCTACGGCCAGAATTCGCCGATCTATCCGCAAAGTCCGCAAGCCCGCGCGGCCGTCGACCGCTGGCTGGACTGGACGCTGTCGACCCTGCAACCGGTGGACCGGCCGGTGTTCTGGGCGCTGGTGCGCACGGCGCCGGAAAAGCGCGACATGGTCCAGGTCCAGAAGGACGCCGACGCCGAGGCCGTGCAATGGCGGATCGTCGACGCACAAGTGGCAACGCGCCGCTATATCGAAGGCGATCAGTTCACGATCGCCGATATCGCGCTCGGTGCTTTTGCGCGGCGCTGGTTCGGCGTCGAGGGTGTGACCAAGCCGCAACTTCCGAACCTCGAGCGCTGGTTCGCGCAGATCTCGGAGCGCCCCGGATTTGTCCAGTTCATCGCGCCGCCGATGACCTGACGCTCAGCGCGATCCGGCCGATGTGCCGGCGCCGATACTGACGGCACCGCCGATCTTCGCGCAGGTCTCGGTGCCCTCAACCCTGACGAATCCCGCCCCATATGCCGCGCATGAGTTGCTTGATGTCGCTCCCTTCAGCGGAAGCAGCTTGCCCGAAGGGGCGGTCTTGCCGGACTTCTGATGGCCGGATGGTTCGGCGGCCAACGCCGCCACGCCAGTCAGCACCAGAACCGGGATCGCAAGGAAGGATTTTCGCATCCCGCCTTTTATCGTCTCGCGCCGCGGGGCGCTAGCGGACGAACCTGATGCCGACCGACTTGCCGCGGCGCCAGACCACTTCGCAGTTTCGCCCGGTCCGGGCGTCGCGCGAAAACGCCAGCTTCAGTTTGGCGGGCAGCGTGTTGGGATCGTCGATCGTGATCTTGGCACCCGTCGTGGACATGTCCTGCACCACGCACGGGCGCGCCGCGAAGCCGCCGTCCAGCGTGATCCACCCGGATTGATGCAGCGATTTGCGCGACTCGCGCTTTTTGGTGCCCAAGGCCATGTCAGAAGTTCCCCTGCCACCAGCCCTACTCCAGGTGGCTTTAAAATCCGTTGCAAAACATCGGATGTTTTGGCCGGTCCACCCTTGCCGGCGCGGGCCGCAAGCGCCCGGAAAAAGGCGGTTTCAGGCCGCTTGCCCGCCCGGCAAAACGCCACTATACGTTCGCCGGTCGCCGGCCTGATCCAACCCGATTATCGGCGACCAACACGGCGCATCATGCTGTAAGGCACTGATTTTCCGGTTGTTTTTGCTCCCTTCGTCTATCGGTTAGGACGCCACCCTTTCACGGTGGAGAGAGCGGTTCGATTCCGCTAGGGAGCGCCATATTTTTCAATGGCTTACCTCCGACAATATCTAAGCGTCCAATAATGTCCCCGCTCAGCGGCGAGGATCTGATCAACACCGTCGCCAATGAAGCACGCGAAGCTGCCGTCCATGGCCAAGCTGCATGGCGTTGGGAGGAAGGTCAGGAAATGACCGGGTGCGGCCGGGCTTTCGCCTCGTTTCCTCTCCGTCACGACTCGTTCGATGCCCTCATCAATGGCCGCAGCGGCTACCGTGCTCAATATTATCTGTCCCGCGACGAGGGCACCCATTTTAATTCAACGCTCATCGGCTGCCTTATGAAGCCGCTGGTCCTTGCTTGTGATCGCGCTCCCTTGCCGATGATCACCTCTTTGCTGCGCTCGTTTGAGGGTCCGCACAGCAAGGTATGGGTGCTTTGTGATGGCGGCCCTTTCAATGCTGCGCCGGCAGGCGAGTTTCTGCGATGGGCCGAAAACAATCCGATTTCCATGGGATTGCGAGCGCCATTGCCGCCCCTTCCCGCGATTGAAATCAAAGGCAATTGGATAACCGATGTTGGTCAAGACTACCGAGAGGACGTCACCTGGAAAGGCGATCGTCACCAGTGGCTTTCTGAAACGGGCTTTGTGTAGAGGGCAGCGTCGTCGGTCCTACACTAGTGCCGGTCAGTCCAATGTCTCGGCGCGAGCTAATTCAGCGTGAGCCACACGATGCTACATGAGCTGTTGCAGTTGTTGCAGTGGGCCGGCTGCCCGAATGTGCCGGTAAGCTGCCATTCCTGCGACACGATGCTCCACTGAGTTGTGGCGTGGCAGACGATATCGTCCGAACTGCAATGAGAGCATACAGGCATTGATCGCCCTGCTCGCTCATTCTCCGGTCGAGGCCCCTCAGCAATACGGCTAAATGGATTGATGAGTTCACTACGCCGCATCCGCTCCACCTGATTTCTTGTTGGGTTCAGACGCAACTTATACCGTTCAGTCCCCAACAGCGAAGGCCGATCTTAATTGGTATTCGCTTCGCTGTGGATTGCTGCTTCGCCGCCCTCTTGAGATCATGTGCACCCGGCAGGGCATAGCGGCCCCTCGGGTGCAAGCAATGGTTAGAGCCTTGAACGGCGGATAAGCGATGAATAGCGCCGTTCGGCGGCGCGGTGTTGCCGCATTGCAGCGAGGATCAGCCGCGATGAAAATAAGCTTTGCGTTCGTTCAATAGACGCGCTCCAATCTGCATCAGAATAAAGAGAGGCGTAGCGAGTGAGGGAACGGCGATGGGTGCAATTGGAGCGGTTTTTCAGCCCGAGCTAATCAAATTGATGAGGGCAGTCCTTGACGATGCCACGGCAATACTCCCCGAGGCAAAGCGCACGTCGACGATGAAAGCCGAAATCGCGTCTAACATTCTTGCATGTGCCGCGAAAGGCGAGCGGGACCCGATAGCGCTGAGAATGGCTGCACTCTCGGCCATCGTGGAGTGTACTCACTATTCGCACGATATCTCTCCGGAGCGCAGGTTGGTCTAAAGCATAAAAAGCCGACCGGGCATGACTCCGTGCGGCTCCTTACGCGACTGCCGGTTTCCCAGTTCCGTCGCTGCTGCCATAATAACCGTCGAGTGGTGCGACGGTTCCGCTGTGTCGCAAGAAAAGCCCGCCGGGCGTGAACCGGCGGGCTACATCATCGCGTCGATATCCTCAGCGCTCAGCGTCTCACGGACTAGCAGCGCGGCCGCTACGCGCTCAATTGCTGCCCGTCTCTCCGTTCCCATTGGTCGGGAGTGAAGTTGGCGTCGCTGGTCTCGGACATCCAGTCGATCTGATATCTGTCTTCCCGATCGCCCCGCGCGAAGTTGCCAAGCAGAACAGTCTCGGCCTCGGCACCGGCCATAAATGCCATGATGCGGCCGCGCATAATAAGCCGATGATCGCTGCGAACCCGGAGCCTACCTCTTTGACGCCAATGCCCAGCGATAATGTCGGGATCTTCAATACTCGCCTCTCCCGCAAATTGACCGTCAGACGCGATTGAAGCGCCGCCACACGTCATACCGAGCACGCGGCCTAATCCCCTCACCTAGTTCTGAGTGTCGAAGGGAAGCCGATGTATGCTTACCCCGACAAGGTAAGCCTAGCGATCCTCGAATATTATGCGTTCGAAGCCGGGACGAACTTTAAAGAGGAAGCGCGAAAGAATTTCAGAATGCTGGCAGGCAGCGCCCTACAGGATTTCATCTACACGCAGACCGGATACGATCCAGCCCAACAAATTCCGGCTGCATGGCAGCTTTTCCACGACCGCGTTTCGCTGGTTTATGACAGCGTCCCCGCCGGACATTTCAGCATCTTTAAAGAAATAGCAGACCTCATCGTCACGCTAATTCGCGGTGGAGCGCCGGTCGGGCAGTCCTTTATACCCGACGGTAGCGTCGGCATTCAGTGGGGTAAGCACTGGACCGATGATGATCTTGACGGACGGTTCGGCACCCGCATCAAGTACGATCACGAGTATCCGCCGAACTTCCCGCGGTCTGCGTCTAACCCTCAGCATGTGTGGTGCTACCCCGACGCCGCACTGCCGGAGTTTCGCCGCTGGGCACGGCAGCACTACATTCCCAATTGTCTTCCCGGCTATCTTGGCGGGAAGGAAAAACAAGGCCTGCTACCACCGTCGTTCACCCAACTCGCCATTGCCGCTATTCAGGCCCGGAAAGACATTCCTCGCATCACCTGACCCCAAAAGAAACGGCCCCAGCGCCGGGGCAAGGCTGGGGCCGTGGTCCAATGTGCCGGCAGGGAGGAGTAAGCCGACACACTACTGATATTGGTCGTCGGCCGCCAATTTCCCATCCATATCATGGTTTAGGTAACAGCATCAGTTGGTATGTAGCCGCCACTTCGACGCTCTAGCTTCTCCAACGATCTCCACACCCTTTCCCTCATGGTTCTTGAGGCTGTGTTGGGTGCCGATGCGACGACGAACGACGCAAAGAAACGGCCCCAGCGCGGGCGCGCTAGAGCCGCCGACCCAGTGGGGTTTTCTCCCGGTAGGACTTAAGAGTCGATTCAAAGCTCCCGGCTCTGTGCCCTGCTCCGAAGTTCCAATAAACGCCCTAAATTGCCGCTTTTTCCCGAGACCAGAAACAGATCGTTAAACTCGCCCCCGCTATGTTCGGTATATGGATGACGATCAGCCGGTAGAACCATCCTTGACGGCATGGCAGTGGAGCTTACAGCGCCTCGCCGCTTGGATGGTGCGCTTCAACCGCACGAGCGAGCCACCGCGCCCTGACGTTCCTAACAGGAACCCTCAGCCCTCTCGGAATGAGATACCTACCAGACGACCTGTCCCTCCACGCCCTTAAGGCCGCCGGTACTGGCCTGTTTCGACCGTTAGTGGCCCGGTTTGAAACCAAGCAGTGGCCTGGCTTCACATTAAATCGGCCTTCCATGAGGAACCCGGTATAAGCCGCACTCGTTGAATTGGCATCACCGCACAATCAGTTGGCTTACATCGGTGATGAGAACGCCGGTTGCGCTCCCGCCCCACCTAAGAGGGAAGGAAGAGCATCATGCAGCGATCCCGACCCACATTACATCTGTTCGGAAATCGGACCGCCAAAGAAAAGAAAAGGCTTGAGGTTCTGATCTCGGAACTGAGTCCCGGCCCGAAACGTGATGAGATTATTCGGCAGCTTGAGACGGCAGTCGACGTTGATACCAACGTTGAAAAATGGGTGTCATCGCCCGGTTTGAAATCGCCCGGGTAGTGCTATGGGGGATCGTGACACTTATCTTAAGAAGGCGGCCGACTGCCGCGAAAAGGCTAAGACCGATCCCGCCCAGGCCGACTACTGGACAGATCAAGCAATAAGCTGGCTACAGCGTGCCATTCAAAACGGCGGTGACGAAGCCATTACGCATGAGGTGCGTGACGGACGGATGATCCCCAAGCCCGGAAAGTAAGGCCACCTCAGTTTGGGTGCTGTCCTAATTAGAATTTGACCGGCGATGGTCGCGCCAATGTGGCCCTTTTTTGATTCCGGCGCCCGCTGCGGGGGCGCTTGGGATGGGTCATGGATTCTTTGCCTGCGATCTAGCGGCTCTTCACCTGATCATCATAGGCCAGCCTCGCCGCCTTGACGCACTCTTCCACTTTTGGTTCGTCAAGGTTCGTTTTCTGGCATTTCAGCCTCTCTGCGGCTTCATCAAAGCCACAGCCAGACAGGGCAATAAAGGCTGTCAGCGCCATGAATCTTTTCATTCGGCCAATATGCGCTCCCTACCACCCGGTTTCCAGCCAGCCATCCTGTCACAATCAAACTGACCCACGACCAGAAGCTCTGGTCGCGATGGGGTTAGTTATCGCGTTCATGTAAAAGGCCGCCTCAGTTGGCGGCCTCTTTCAACCGCCATTTCCGCGGGGGCCGGTTCAACTACAGACCCGCCGTTCCCCTTTTCCGCATCGTCAGCCGCCTCGGCCACACTAGCGGCCGTCGCTCCACGGCTGCCGCTTCGGACAGGAAGTCCCGCTGCACATCGCCTAAGTGGCAGCACTCGTTAACGGTGGCCTGATTTGATTTCAGCCGCCCTCTCGGCCTGTTCCCTAGGGAACAGCGCCACGAGAACTTATCCGTCAATGTCGCAATCAGCCGAGGCAATGGTGCATCGGAGAAAGGGAACTAGGAGAGCGACATGAAATCGGATTATCAGATTGAGGCAACCGAAATGACGGGCGAGCAGCTTAACGCTGTAAGCGGCGGCGCCGGTGTCATTACAGGCTTCGGGGTGCGGACAGATCAGCGGATAGCGTTGCAGCAACAGCTTACCGCGGCGTATGCCCGCAACAATCCAACCGACTACTACGGCTACTTTGGCTAACAGTTTGAGTTTGAGATGCTTTGGAGGCCGCCAGCGAAGGCGGCCTCTTTTCGATGATCTGGATCACCGCGCAATTTCACCCAAGCTCCTCTGGGGCGACTCGCGTCTTATCGCTTGCTTGCCCTCTCTGGTTGCGAAACACTTAAGTCAGAAACTGGAGGGATCGAAGCATGTCACAGCAGATTCGCACCAAGCCGGTCCGCCTTACTGCGCCCGGCCCGGTAGAATTGGAGCCGGGAATAACACTGCCTGCCGACAGCTATCGCGGCACGTCAAAGGAAATAGGCGCTCTAGGTGGTGTGGACTCTAAGGATTCCCTTTTAAGAGCAAATCAGATTCAAGGCTGCTTTTGGGGAGGCAGTCTTGGG